>DATKTD010000112.1:0-7803 GCA_035531315.1 Rectinemataceae bacterium | reverse complement strand
GTCCGTGACGGCTACCCTCGCCAAGAATTCCGAGAACGTCGGCGAGCTTGCCAAGGCCTCAGAGGAGGGGCGTTCGAGTCTCGCGGCCGTGTCTGACAACCTTAGGGAGGTCGCACGCGAATCCGAGGGCCTTCTCGAAATCAGCGAGGTCATCCAGTCGATCGCCAGCCAGACCAACCTTCTATCGATGAACGCCGCCATCGAGGCCGCACATGCCGGCGATTCGGGCAAGGGCTTCGCCGTCGTAGCCGACGAGATCCGCAAACTCGCCGAATCCTCGGGTGACCAGTCGAAGACCATCTCTGCCTCCCTCCGGAAGATCAAGGACTCCCTGGATAGCCTCACCAAGGCGACCGATGCGGTCCTCCTTCAGTTCGAATCGATCGATCAGCGGATCAAGACCGTATCCGAGCGTGAGGAAAGCATCAGGGGCGCGATGGACGAGCAGGGTGAGGGCAGCAAGGAGATACTCGTCGCCATCGGCCAGCTGAACGACATCACCTCGCAGGTCAAGGCGGGATCGAATGAGATGCTCTCGGGCAGCAACGAAGTGATCCAAGAAAGCCTCAACCTGGGCAGGCTCACCGAGGGAGTCAATCGGAGCATGAACGAGATGTTCGTCGGCGTCGAGCATATAAGCGAGGCCGTGGCCAGCATCAACGAGACGAGCGTCGAGAACCGGCACAGCATCGGGGCCTTGATGGCCGAGGTCACGAAATTCAAGGTGCAGGGCGACTCATGAAGGATGGTAGCGCGGATTTCGGGGCAAGGGTCGGAGCCGCTCCCATGGATGCCGGAGACAGGGCCAATCGCGGCGCGGCCCTCGCTGTCGCCTCGGTCAGCTCTTTCATGACACCCTATCTTTCCTCGGCCGTCAGCATCGCCCTTCCCGAGACAGGCCGGGCCCTGGGCCTCGATGCCATCGCCCTCGGCTGGGTAAGCACGGCCTTCCTCGTCGCCGCGGCGGCCTTCCTCCTTCCCTTCGGCAAGTTGGGCGACATGGTGGGTCGAAGGAAGGTATTCGGCGCTGGCGTCGGGCTCTACACCCTCTTCTCCACCCTGGCGGCCCTCGCGCCTTCGGGCGGCATCCTCATCGCCGCCATGGCCTTGAGCGGCGCCTCCGCCGCGATGATCTTCGGCACCGGCGTGGCCATCCTCACCTCGGTCTATCCGGCCAAGGAGCGAGGCCGGGTCCTCGGCATCAATGTGGCATTCACCTACGCAGGCCTCTCCCTCGGCCCTCTTTTCGGCGGCTTCCTTACCCACGAGTTCGGCTGGCGAAGCGTCTATCTCCTCAACGTACCCGTGGGAATTTTCGCCCTCCTCCTCGTCATCTTCCGGCTCAAGGGAGAATGGAGGGGGGAGGGGCGACAGCGTTTCGATTTTCTCGGCGCCTTCCTCTCGATGCTCACCCTCGGCCTCCTGGTCTACGGCCTTTCGGTCCTTCCGGAGGCCAGGGGCTTTGTCGCCATCGGGGCGAGCGCGGTCGGTCTGCTTCTTTTCGTCCTTCGGGAGGGTCGGGCCGAATTTCCCCTCCTTTCGCTGTCGCTCTTCGCCGGAAATCGGAGTTTCGGCATGTCGAATCTCGCGGCCCTGATCAATTACAGCGCCACCTTCGCCCTGACTTTTTTCATGAGCCTCTACCTCCAATACATCAAGGGGATGAGCCCCGAGGCGGCCGGCCTCCTCCTCGTCGCCCAGCCCCTCCTCATGGTGATCTTTTCGCCCCTCGCGGGGCGGCTCTCCGACCGACACGATCCGCGAATCCTGGCCTCGGGGGGCATGGCCATCATGGCGGCGATGCTCGCCCTTCTCGCAACCTTGGGAGCTACGACCCCTCTCTTCCTCATCGTCCTCGAACTCGTGGCCGTCGGCATCGGTTACGCCTTCTTCTCTTCCCCCAACACCAACGCCGTCATGGGCTCCGTGGAGCCCCGCCACTATGGCGTGGCCTCGGCGACCCTCGGCACGATGCGCCTCGTCGGGCAGATGCTCAGCATGGGCATCGCCATGCTCCTGCTGAGCATCAAGCTGGGGCGGCAGGCGATCACCCCGGCGGTGCATGATCAGCTTCTCGACAGCCAGCGCGCGGCCTTCGTCGTCTTCGCCATCCTATGCCTGGTCGGCGTCTTCGCATCCCTCGCTCGCGGGGAGAGGACCGCGACGAAGACAGCGCGAGGCTAGAAGGATTCCGAAGGGAAAATCCGAGGGATCGGTTCTGTCGGCCGCAGTGCGAAAAAAAAGAAGCGACATCGCTGACGATGTCGCTTCTGGTTTAATGCGGAGAGCGCGACAGGAGGCCTAGATTTCCTTCCAGCGCCTGCATGCGTGGCTATGCCCGTCGCCGACGTCGATCAGCTCGGGCTCGGGGAGCTCGGCGCATTCCTTTGTCGCGTAGGGGCAGCGGGGATGGAAGCGGCAACCCGAAGGGATGTTCGCCGCAGAGGGAATCTCGCCCTTTATGTCGAGCTCGCGCATCTTGCCCACCCTCCCGGACACCGGCTCGCAGACCGCCTGGATGAGGGCCTTCGTGTAGGGGTGCTTGGGATTGTCGATGACCTCGTCCTGCGTTCCGATCTCGACGATGCGGCCGAGATACATCACAGCTATGCGATCGGTGAAATAGCGAGCGGTCGAGATATCGTGGGTGATGTAGATGAAGGACAGGGCCATTTCCTGCTGGATGGTCTTCATCAGCTGCAGAATCTCGGCTCGAGTGGAGAGATCGATCATCGAAACGGGCTCGTCGGCGACGATGATCGAGGGACGCAGGATGAGGGTGCGGGCCGTCGCGATGCGCTGGCGTTGGCCGCCGGAGAGCATGTGAGGATGGCGGTCAAGATATTCCTCGACCGGGACCATCTTAACCTTCGTCATCACCTCCGCGATCATGGAGGAGCGTTCGGTCTTGTCGGCGCCTACGCCATGGATGAGAAGGGGTTCCTCGAGGACGTCCCGGATCTTGAAATGGGGATTCATCGAGGCGTAGGGATCCTGGAAGATCATCTGGACTCGCCGGCGATAGGCGAAATCGCTCTCCTTGGAGTTGGCCGATTCCGCGGTAGTGTCCTCGCCGTCGACGATGATAGAGCCGCTCGTAGGCTTGATGAGCCGCATGACGAGCTTTCCGGTCGTCGTCTTGCCGCAACCGGATTCCCCGACGAGGCCGAGTATCTCCCCGCGCTTCAGGCTGAAGCTGATGCCGTCGACGGCCTTGATGATGGTCTTGCCGCGATGGACATGGAATTCCTTGCGGAGGTTCTTGAGTTCCAGGACGACGTCGGGATCGCCGATGCGAGTCTTGCCCTGGGTCTGGGCGGGTTTGTCAGGAGCGGACATATTCGGGATCCTCCATGGCCTTCCAGCACGCGACCTGATGCCGCGGCTCGATCTCGATGACCGGCGGTTCGAGCGTCCTGCATTTGTCCTTCGCGAAGTTGCAGCGCGGGGCGAAGCGGCAGCCGAGCGGCGGCGCGATGAGGTCGGGAGGGGCGCCGGGGATGAAGGCGAGCTCGCTCACCTTTTTGCGGAGAAGCGGCGTCGAGGCGAGAAGTTTTTGGGTATAGGGATGCAGGGGACCGCGATGGCCGCTCTCGGGGCTGCCGAAAATGTGCTCGCTCATGCCGAGTTCGGCCATCTTGCCGGCGTACATCACCATGATGCGATCGGCGACCTCGGCTTCGGTGGCGAGGTCGTGGGTGATGAAGATGTAGGATAGCCCCAGATCGCGCTTGAGCTCCTTGATGAGATTGAGGATCTGCGCCTGGACGATGACGTCGAGGGCCGTGGTCGGCTCGTCCATGATGATGAGCTTTGGCTCGAGGAAGAGGGCCATGGCGATGACGACCCGCTGCTTCATGCCGCCCGAAAGCTCGTGCGGATAGCGGCCGAGGACGTGGTCCGGGAGACCAACCCGCCTCGTGTACTTCAGCATGCGTTCCTCGATGGCCGCCGCGTTGAAGCTCGCGTCGGGGCTGTGCTCCTTCCAGGTCTCGAGCATCAGTTTGCGGATCGTGTAGACCGGCGTGAGGCAGTTCATCGCGCCCTGGAAGACCATCGAGATCTTCGACCAGCGCACGGTCCTTCGAAGCTCGGTTTCCTGCATGCCGACGATCTCGATGCCGTCGATGACTATCGAGCCGCCGACGATCCGTCCGGGGGGCGAAGGCATGTTGAGGAGGGCGACGCCGGTGGTGGTCTTGCCGCAGCCCGACTCGCCGACGAGGCCGAGGGCCTCGCCGGGCAGAAGGTCGAAGCTGATGCCGTCGAGGGCCTTTACGGCCCCCTTCGACGTGAAATAGTGGAGCCTGAGATCCCTGACCTTGAGGACGGGATCGGCGCTTTTGGTTGTTTCGCTCATCTCGTTCACCTGGTCTTGAGTTTGGGATGGAGGATCTTGTCGAGCGCCGTCCCGAGGAAGGCGAAGGACATCCCCATGAGGGCGATGGCGAGTCCCGGCGGTATGACCCACCACCAGAGATTGTTGATGACGGCGCCCTGGGTGAGGGCCGCCTCGAGGATCTGGCCCCAGGAGACGATGGTCGAGTCGCCGAGACCGAGGAGGCTGACGCTCGCCTCGTAGACGATGATCGAGGGGATCGAGAGGGCCATCGAAGCGAAGGAGTAAGGCAGGAGGATGGGGCTGATGTGCTTGACGATGATGCGCCAGCTGCCCGATCCGAGGGCCTTGGAAGCCTCGACGAAGGTCTCTTCCTTGATCTGGAGCGCCATCGAGTAGACCGTCTTGTAGGAGCCCGTCCAGAAGAAGAGACAGATCAGTATTATGAGGGTCCAGATGGAGGGCTTGAAGATGGCCGACACGACGATGAGGAAGGGGAGGACGGGGAGGAGATAGATGAGCTCGTAGATCCTCGTGAGGATCCAGTCGACCGCCCCGCCGAAGTACGCCGCAACGATGCCGAGGAATACGCCGACGACGACGGAGATGACCGAGGTCATTATTCCGATGATAAGGGCCCAACGGATGCCGAGGATGATGCCCGTGAAAAGATCGCGCTTGGACTTGTCCGTTCCGAGGGCGCCGGAGACGTGACCGGAAACCTCTATGGTGGGCGCATCGATTTTGGAGTCCGAATTGGGAATGAGCTCGGTGACGACGATTTTGTAGTCGCCCTTCATCGCCACGGGATTGGTCTCCATGTCGGGGGCGATCTTCGTGAACATGATGGTCATCGGCTTCACGAGGGTCGGATCGATGGCGGAGGCGATGGCCTCGTTCTGGCTCCTGACGAACTCGATGACGCCGCTTGAGGCGGATCGGGAGAGGGAAACCCGCTCGGGACTGCCGGCCGAAAGGTTGAGCTGGTCGCGCCAGATCTCGCCTCCGGTCCCGTCTGGCCTGTAGATCTCGATCTTGGCCGGGATGGGACCGTCGCCGCCCATCTTGACGATGAGGTCCTTGGGCGCCAGGTCGTAACGGAAATGGAAATCGAAGGTGAAGGCCTTTATGACGACGTCGCCGTCGCCCTTGGTTTCCGCCACCTTGGGATTTCCCATGATGGAGGAGGGCACCCCCTTCTTGGCGCTGAACCAGTTGGTCCAGGCGGGCGGGGCCGACTGGGGATTGTCCTCCCAGTAGGTGATGTCCTGCCAATGGCTCATCGCGTCGGGGAAGGGAATGAGCCATTGCCCGAAGATGCCGAGGAAGAAGAAGACCGCGAGGATGGCCAGACCGACGAGTCCCGACTTGACGCGGGAAAATTCGGTCCAGAACTCCCTGAGTCCCTGGAGGCTGTCGCGGAGATTCATGCCTTGCCTCCGACCTTGATGCGCGGGTCGAGGAACCCGTAGATGATGTCGAGGATGACGAAACCGACCATCGTGAGGAGGGTCTCGATCGCCAGGGTCGACATGAGAATCGGCACGTCGTTCTGTTGAACCGCCTCGAAGTAGAGGTTGCCGATGCCGGGCCAGTTGAAGATTCCTTCGACTATGATGTTCCCGGCGATCGAGGAGAAGAGTCCGAGGATGGCGAGGGTCATGATCGCGGGCATGGATGTCCTGAGCGTGTGTCCGAAGAGCACCTTGCGTTCGCTGACGCCGCGGGCGCGTGCCGCCATCACGAAGTCCTCCTGAAGGTTTGAAAGAACGATGTTGCGGACGAGGTAGGCCGTGCCCCATACGCCGAGGAAGAAGAGGGTGAGGAGGGGGAGGGCCAGATGCCAGAGATAGTCGAGGAGACCCGGCAGGCCCGTCGGCGCGGGATTCACGTGGAGTCCCCCCGAGGGAAAGATCGGAATGTTGTAGGAAAATGCCATGATGGCGAGCATGGCGAGCCACCAGGCAGGGAGGCCATTGGTGATCATGGTGAGTGTGGAGACGGTACGGTCGAAGAGGCCGTTGGGTCGCCTTCCCGCGTAGAGGCCCATCGCGACGCCGACCAGGGTGACCAGGGCCACCTCGGTGGTGAAGAGGACGATGGTGCGGGGGAGGGCCTCGCCGATGATGCCGATGACGAGCCGGTCGCCGTTGGAGGCCTTGATGGTGGTGGAATTGCCGAAATCGAAGCTCAGGGTGCGGACGGAGCGGAAGAAGATGCGGGAGGGCAGGGGATCGTCGAGATGGTACTGCTTGATCTTGTCGGCCCTGCGCGAGGCGAGCTTGAGGTCCCGCTGATCCGGCGTCAGGTTCTTCCAGCCCAGGGATTCCTGGGCGACCTGTTCGTCGATCTGGGCTCGCATCGTCCTGTCGGCGACGCTGTTGAAGAGGGTCGAATATACGAAGATCATGACTATGTACATCATGATTCCGTAGATCGCCCTTCGTATCACATATTTCCAGTACATGGATAAGTCCTGGGGAGCGGATTGTGAAAGAGGGGAATCTGCTGCGGGCACGAGGCCCGCAGGATTCCCCTCCTTATCGATCGAGTTTTTTTCTAGAACCGGATCAGAAGACGATGAGGTTGGCGGTGCTGACGGCGCTGCCCGCCTCGACGATCACGGTGTAGGTACCACCGGCCTTGAGACCGGCGAGCTCGGAGGCACTGAAGGTCGCCTCGGCGGTTCCCGCCTTGGTGATCTTGGCGGTGGCGACGAGGTCCTTGTCGGCGACGATGGTCACCGTGACGGCGGCCTTGGCCGTGGGCTTCGCGGTACCGGCCGGGTAGGCGATATCGGAGAGGGAGGCCGAAACCGTGAGGTCCTTGCCCTTGGAGAAGGTGCCGACCTTGATGCCGTCGATGCGCACGAAGTTGGTGGAGAGTTCCTTCGTGAACCAGCCCTTCGCGAAGGGATACTTGGAATCGCGGAAGGCGTCCATGACCATCGTGTTGTTCTTGGAATCGTACTTGTCGATCACGAAGCCGCCGTTGGAGATGACGGCGTGGCCGTGCTTCTCGATGAAGGCGATCGACTTGTCGTAGGCGGCGACGGCCTGGGCGGGCGTCACGTAGCCGACGAGGGAGGCGGGAACGGCCTTTTTAGCGGCAAGTTCCTTCATCTTGGCGAGGATGTCGGCGGTGCAGGTCTGCGACAGGAGGTCGACCTCGCTGAGGTCGCCGTTGTCGTTGAAGACCCACTGGGTCTTGGAGGCCGAGCCCTCGGCGACCATGGCCTTGAGGGCCTCGTGGACCGTCCAGGGGAGGATGTCACCGTAGTTGGAGGCCTCGATCATGAGGGTGGGCATGAGGAGGGTGGCGAGGGTGCCCTGATCCATCGGGTAGTTGACGTCGCCGTAGACGGTGATGCTGTTGTCCTTGTTGAACACGACGCCCTTGATGCGAGGCAGGTTCGGGTTGATGGCGCCGGCGTAACTCTCTTCGTAGACCTTGTCGTTGTCTCC
>DATKTD010000111.1:0-5464 GCA_035531315.1 Rectinemataceae bacterium | reverse complement strand
CTCGGTAGACCTCTCGAACACCTATCTCGGCTGGGCCGCGCGTAACCTGGCTCTCAACGGTCTCGAGGACGCCACGCGAGTCTTCGTCAAGTCGGACGTCAAGGCCTTCCTCGAAGACGCCCGACGGCGCGGCCACAGTTGGGACCTCATCGTCTGCGATCCGCCGACCTTCTCCAACTCAAGCTCGACGGAATCGGATTTCGACGTTAACAAGGACTGGCCGAACCTGATAGCCTCCTGTCTCGGCGTGCTTTCCCCCGGGGCTTCGCTCTACTTCTCGTCCAATTCCAGACGACTTCGCTGGGACGCCTCGCTTGTCGCCGGGATGGTAGAGGACATCTCCGATTCCAGCCTTCCGCCCGATTTCAGGGATCGACGCACAAGGCGCACCTGGAAAATTCTCAAGCCTTCTTGATTCGACCTCGCAACGAAAGGGATGCCGGGACAGTATCCAAGCGCGGCCGTCGCCAGCGTGAAATCCCGCGCAAGGGTTGTATACTTGAGGACTACGGCTTAGACTCGCATTCACAGGAGGTGGGCCCCCCATGAAGAAATCTCGGCTCATGTCGCTCATCATGGTGCTGCTCTGCGGTTCCCTTGCGTTCTCGCAGACGGATCAGACTCCCAGGCCCTTTCAGGCCGGTATAGTCCTGGGCACGGACGTATACAACACCGGCCCCGGCAATACTCCCGAATCTTGGACTCAACTCGGATTCCAGCCCGATGTCGCCATTGGGAAGGTGGGGGTCGGCCTCAATCTCACCCTCCATTTCCAGGTCTATCCCGTCAATTACCCCGATCAGGCGGTAATCTTCTACCCTGGCGACTGGGTTCCCTCGTCGCAGGGTTTCGGCGACTGGGCAAGTCTCTATCTTTCGAAGATTCTCTACCTCCGCTATGGGCTCAAGGGCACCGATCCCCTCTTCGTGAAGGTCGGCTCCATCAGCGATTTCACCCTCGGCAACGGCTTTATAATGGGGAACTACTCGAACATGAGCTTCTTTCCCCAGACCCGTTTCGCGGGCCTCGATTTCGGCATCGACGGGTCGATGTTCAACTTCCCATGGGTGGGCTTCGAGTTCCTGACGAACAATCTCGCCCGCTTCGACGTCATCGGTACCCATGTCCTCGTGAGGCCCCTCGTCGGCACCGACCTGCCGATACTCAAGAACCTCCAGGCCGGTCTCACCCTCGCCGCGGACACCAACCCCGGGCTCTTCGCGTCCACCACCTCGCCCTCCACCAGCTATTCCGGCCCCGCTTCCGTCGCAGTCTACGGCCTCGACGTGGCCCTGCCCCTGCTCGATTCGCCGGCGGCGTCGGCCACGGCCTTCAGCGAGGCGGCCCTCGAACCGAACTCCCGGGCGGGCTTCATGCTCGGCGCCGGCGGCAAGCTCATCAGCATCTTCACCTGGGGTGCCCAACTCCGTCTTCTCGGCGCGGGATTCATACCGACCTATTTCGACACCAATTACGACCTCTACCGCGACGCCAAGGCCGAGCTCATGCAGACCAACCCGAGCGGCAACGCCTTCGTCGGCTGGTTCGGCTCCCTCGGCACCAGCATCCTCGGCGATAAGCTCAGCGCCTCGGTCAGCCTCGATGGCCCCTTCGCTGCGGGCGTCGTCAACGACATCTACAGCTGGCCCCATCTCAGGGCCCTCGCCCACTTCGGCGAAGGCATACTTCCCGGCATCTACGCCGACGCGAGCTACGAGAAATACGCGCTCGGCGCCACCTACGGGTTCCTCCGCGATCTGGTCGACGCGACCGACGCCATCGCGGGCCTCTCCATCAACTACCGCACCGGATCCTCGATCCTCACCCTCCTCTACAACGCCAAGTGGCTGGACCAGAGTTGGAAGGTGACCTCGAGTCTCCAGGCGACGCTCAAATTCTGACCCACCGAGGAGGATCATCCATGAAGCGTATATTCACGGTGCTCGCGCTCCTGCTCGTCCTCCCCTTCCTCGTCGTCGCTCAATCGGCGACAGCCCAGGCGGGAGGACAGAAATTCACCCTCGAGTTCGTCGACGGCTCCAACCTCAAGGTGATGCTCGCCGACAAGACAGAACTCGCCTTTAACGTCGGCGTTTTCGAGGGGGACACGATCGCCCCAGGGGCCACGATCATCACCGGTTCCGGCACCTCCGCCGAGTTCAAGCTTTCGCCCAACGGCTCGATCGTGAAGGTCGGCAGCAATTCCACCTTCATCGTCAAGGCCCTGGCCGTGCAAAGCGGGGAGAAGAACGCCTTTCAGGTGGCGGCCGGCAAGATAAAGACGATAGCGGCCAAGGGCTCCAACATCAGCGTCAGCACGCCGACGGCGGTCTGCGGCGTCAGGGGCACCGATTTCGTCGTCGATGTCGAGAACGGCAAGGAATTCCTCGCGGTCAAGCACGGGGACGTCGAGTTCTCCAAGCTCGATCCAAGCGGCAATCCCCTCGAAATGATCCACGTCCTCGGCGGCTTCGCGGCAGACGCCCTCGCCGCGGCCTTCGCCCCGGTCGCCTTCCCCGTCTCCCAGTACGACCAGGAGTTCTCCGATCTCTCGTTCAAGAAGCTCTCCGAAACCGACGTACCCCAGACTCCGGCCGAAGGGACCCAGACACAGGCCGACCAGGGCACCCAGACTACCCAGGTCACGGGAGCCGAGGCCGCGGGCACTGTCGCCGAGGGCGTCGGCAAGATGAGCAATGCGGAGGTCAAGAGCGGCATCCTCAAATGGCTCGCGGACATGATGGGCTTCGAGCTCGGCTCCGTGACGATCGACGGAACGACCTATTCGAAGGCCATCGTCCAGCCCAATTTCAACTTGGGCAAACTCCGCTTCGGCCTCTATCTCCCGGTCATCTACCAGAACGACCTTTTCAATCCCAACGACTGGTACAAGCCCGCAGGCAACAACGAGTGGTCCTTCGGCAGCGACTATAATTGGAGCGCCGACCCCGTAGGCGCCACCCTCGATCTCACCAAGGACGTCGCCCTCAAGTTCAAGTATGTCGAATACGGCAGGCAGCTCGACGATCCCTTCTTCATCAAAGTGGGCAATCTCAACGACCTCACGATCGGCCATGGCCTCATCATGAGGAACTACGACAACAGCACCGAATTCCCCGCCGTGCGGCGCATCGGCTTCAACCTCGGCCTCGACGCCGGCGGCTTCGGTTTCGAAGCCCTGGTCAACGACCTCGCCGATCCCTGGCTCTACGGCGGACGCCTCTACATCAGGCCGGTTCCAGGTTCGAAGATCGCCCTGGGACTCGACGGGGTCGTCGACACGAATCCGGCCTCCGACCTGACGCCGAGCGACCGGAGCGCCTACGGCGATCCGATGTTCGTCTCCGGCGGAGCCGATCTCGACATGCCGATCATACCGAGCAACGGCTTCCTCTCCGTCCGCGCCTTCGCCGACGTGGCCGCCACCGTGCCCTATACGCGAACGGACATCACAAGCGGCGGGACCACCATTCCCGCGGGCCTCCAGTACAACCTGATCTTCGACCAGGCCACGGGCAGCGTCCAGAACTGGGGCGCCGACGCCGGCTTCATGGGCAACGTCCTCTTCATCGATTGGCGTCTGGAATACCGCTACTACACCGGCTTCTTCCGTCCCTCCTTCTACGATTCGACCTATGACAAGATGAGGGCGAGCTATGTCTATCAGTATTATTCCTATATGACCGACGCCTCCCTCATCGCCTCCTCGCCCACCGTCATGGGCATCTACGGGGAGGGCGGCTTCTCCCTCATCAAGGACAAACTCAGCCTCAAACTCGGCTACGGCTGGCCCTGGGACCCCTCGGCGAACAGCCTCGAACAGAATCTCGTACTTTCGAGCGACGAGTTCCACGCGGCCCTCGTCGTGAAGAAGGGTCTCATCCCGATCGTCGATATCTCCGGTTCCATCGTCTACGACAGGAGGGGCCTCGCCCAATCCATCGTGAACGGCAACTTCCAGCTCATCGACGCCAACACCACCTTCGGCGGCGAACTCGTCGTCCCGGTGCCCAAGACGCCGAACCTCGATGTCGCGATGGTCTTCGCGAGCGTGCCGGTCCGCGACTCTTCCGGTAATATCAAATACGCGTCCAGCGCGGACGCGATCGCGGGTATCCCGGAACTCAGGCCCTCGATCAGCTTCGCGACCCGCTTCCACTTCTAAGGAGTCGCAGCGACAGTCAGCCGGCGCGACGATACCGTCGCGCCGGTTTTTTTTTCGCCGGCGAGGAGCCGTAGCGATCGGCCACCCGCGGAATCGGCCCGCCCCCCCCCGCGGGGCGGCGCCCGAGCGCACTGGACAGGGGGCGGCCTACGCACTACCTTGGCAAACCATGGCCCGTATACGGATATTGCCGCCCGAGACCGCCCGCCTCATAGCGGCCGGTGAGGTCATCGACAGGCCAGCCGCCCTTCTCAGGGAGCTCATCGACAACGCGATCGACGCGCGGGCCTCCGACATCCGGATCGAAATCGAGGGCGGTGGAGTCGCCTCCGTCCTCGTGGCCGACGATGGCTCGGGCATGGACGCCGAGGATCTCGCCCTCTCCATCCTTCCCCACGCCACCTCGAAGATCAGGAGCGCCGACGACCTTCTTTCGGCGCGGAGTCTCGGCTTCCGGGGCGAGGCTCTCGCCTCGATAGCCGCGGCTGCCAGCATCGAGATCACGACGAGGATGGCCGAGATGCGCGAGGCGAGGCGCCTCGTCTCCATTCCAGGCGCTTCGCCGACAATCGAGGCGACCCATGGGCAGGAAGGAACCAGGGTACTCGTCCGCGGCCTCTTCGATAATTTCCCGGCACGCAGGCAGTTTCTCAAGCGGCCGCAGGCCGAGGCGGCCCTTTGTCGGCAGGTATTCGTCGACAAGGCCCTTGCCCACCCGGCCACTGCCTTTCGGTTGACAGGCGATGGCCGGCTCAACCTTCTCCTGCCGGCCTGCGCCTCGTTCAAGGAAAGGCTCGCCGCCCTTCAGGCGGAACCGGGGTTAGAGCTCCTCCACGAGCTTGTCTTTTCGGGCGAGGGTTTCGAGGGGAGGATAGTCCTCGCCGGCCCCGCCTGGTACCGAAACGACAGGCGCTCGATGGAGGTATTCGTAAACCGGCGGCGGGTCCAGGACTGGTCCCTGCTCTCGGGGCTCGATTGGGCCTATGAGGGTTTCCTGCCTGGAGGAGCCCATCCCCTCGCCTACCTTTTCGTGGAGGTCGATCCCGCCCTCGCCGACTTCAACATCCATCCTGCCAAGCGCGAGGTGCGATTCCGAGACCCGGGCAGCATCAGGCAGGCGATGACGAGGGCTATCAGGGACTTTCTCGCACGCCTTGTCCGCGCGCGGCCGGAATCCGCCGGGCCTACCTCAGCTCGCCCCACGGACGGACAGCTCTTCGCTTCCCTGGGCGAGGTCGAACAGCTCGGCGAAGCTCGGAAGGAAACCGGCGGCAGCCTCGCCCCGGGCTATGGCGAATT
>DATKTD010000110.1:0-5100 GCA_035531315.1 Rectinemataceae bacterium | reverse complement strand
AATTCCTGAGATTGGCCGATACCTTGTCGAATTCCGCGTCTATCGAGACGCGGAGCCTGGCGAGGGTGTCTATCGGCGTCGTGTCGCCTGCGGACCAGTCGACGGGGAGGTCGACGAGGAGGGGTCCGGCGTCGAATTCCGCCAAGTCCCGGAGATCGAGGGCGAGCTCGCCGGGGCTCAACTTCGTGTCGGGAGGCGCGTCGAGAAGGAGTACTTCGGCCGGCTCGGGAAGGGGCCTATGCAGACCGCCGAGAAGCCACCAGGCCGGGTCGGATTCGGGGGCGAGATCGACGAAGACGAGGAGGCTGGCCGCGACGGCGATGAGGGCGGAAACCGCGATTCGTCCTGTTTTTACGCGCACGCGAGGATACTACCGGCCGGCATCCCGGAAGGCAATACGAGGAGGGGGCCTCGGGGATGGGGGCACGGATTGCCCAGTATCCGTCTTGAAATGGGTCGCGACGGGATATCTTTATCATCAGCGGCCTTTTGCGCGATAATAGAGGAACAGACATTTCAGGAGGACTCAATGAGAAAAGCCCGTTCGCTCGCCGTCTTGGCGATCTTCATTCTTGCCGTTTCCTGCGCCCAGCCGCCCAAGGCCGAGGTCGACGCCGCTCGGGCGGCCGTGGCGACCGCGCAGAACGACAGCGACATCGTCACCTATACCGCCGATACCCTCCAGCAAGCCCAGGATGCCCTAGCCCGTATGGAGCAGCTCCTCAAGGACCGCAAGTATCCCGAGGCCAAGGCCGCCGCAAACCAGGCCGCCAGTCTCGCGGCCAGCGCCAAGCAGGAAGTGGCCGGGGCCAAGCTCAAGGCCAAGAACGACGCGACCGACCTCGTCGCCTCGGCCAAGAAGCAGCTCGCCAGCCTCCTCCCGACCATCGCGACGGTGAAGCGCACAAAGCCCGCCGGCCTCAACCTGGGCAGCATCGACAGCGATCTCGCGACCGCCAAGACCAAGCTCGCCGACGCCGATAGCGCCCTCGCGGCTGGTCGCTATTTCGATGCCCGCGACGGAGCCACCTCCGTCAAGGCCGTCCTTTCCGATATCGAGAAGCGCATTTCCGACGCCATCCAGGCGGCCCGAAAGAAGAAGTAGTCGCTTCCGGAAGGTCACCGCCCGATATGGCGCGGCGACCCGGAAGGCCCTTATAAGCCCGGTCCGGCCTTGCCGGCGCCGGGCTTTTCCTTTTCCCCGGCCTCGTCGTGGTGGAGGAGACGGCCTATCCAGGCGATGATCCTGTCGCGGAAGAATAGGCCAAGGAGGAAGAGGACCGAGGCGACGACGATGATGGCGATCGCGACGCGAAAGTCGCCCTTCTGGGCGGCATCTCCGATCCAGGCGCTTCCGAGAATGCCGGGAATGCGACCAGCGAGCGAAATCGCGAGGAAGGTCCAAAAACGCATCGTGGTAAGGCCGGCGACGTAGCAAAGGACGTCCTTGGGTATGCCGGGAATCGCGAAGAGGAGGAAGAAGCCGGCGGCGGCCTTCCCTCCCTCGGCCAGCTTCTCCGCGTGATGAACCTTTTCCTCGCCGAAAAGCGAAACGACAAAGGGCCGGCCGAGAATCCGCCCCGCGGCGAAGTTGACGAGGGAACCGATGCCGATGCCGAGGATCGAGAGGCCAAGGCTCTGCCAGAGCCCGAAGATCCACCCCCCGGCGACCTGGACGATCTCTCCCGGCACGACGAAAACGACGACCTGGAAAACCTGGAGGAGGATGAAGGCCAGGAATCCGGCCCAACCCCAGCCGAGAACCCAGGCCCGGAGCGCCTCGCGATCGCGGATGACGGACATGATGTCCGCCCGGAATATCCAAAAAAGGACGAAGATCGCGAGGATGAAGAGGGGGAATCCGACGAGGGCCGGAATGTTCCGTCGAGTCGTGGCCATGCCGGCACTCTAGCCGCAGGGGGCCATCGCGGGCAAGCTCGGGGCCATCGCGGGCAAGATCGAGGCCGAGGACCGGCTCGACGACTCGACTTTTTCCTTTTTTTTTGTTATCATCCCCGCCAACATGGACAAGTCCCCCGCTACCCAGTACAAGGTTGGCCAACGAATCGTTTACCCCAGCCAAGGCGTCGGCCGAATCGATGAAATTCGGGAAAAGAACTTCAAGGACAGCACGGTCCTTTATTACATCATCTACCTCGAATTTTCCGACATGACGGTCATGGTGCCGGTGGACAAGGTGGACGGACTCGGCATCCGCGCCATTGTGCCCAAGGCCGAGGCCGAGAAGGCCCTCTCCTTCATCTCCGAGGAGTACGCCCCCATTCCCTCCGACTGGAAGCTCCGCTACCAGATGAACCTCGACCTTCTCAAGAAGGGCTCGGTCCTCGACATAGCCTCGGTGGTGCGTTCGCTCTATCATCGTTCCAAGATCAAGGAACTCCCCATCCTCGAGCGCAAGCTCTACGATTCGGCCCTCAACATCCTCCAGGACGAGATTTCCTTCTCCCTCGGCAAGCCCAAGGACGAGATTTCCGAGCTCATCCGCGCCCGTCTGGAAGCCTGAGCCCGGCCCGGGCGTTTCGGCCTCGCCGCGCGACGTGCACGACCCGATACCGCTTGCCGAAGCCGCCGAAGATCCGCGATTCCTCTCCGATCAGCTCGTCACCTGCATAGGGAACAAGCGGGCCCTCCTCGACTTCATCGGGGAGGGTCTCAAGATCGTCCTCGACCGCCTCGGCAAGCCGCGGATCGACATTCTCGACGCCTTCTCGGGCTCGGGCGTGGTTTCGCGCTACTTCAAGCGCTTCGCCAGGCGCCTTGTCGCCAACGACCTCGAACTCTACGCCGACATCGCCAACCGCTGCTATCTTGCCAATTACGACAGTATCGACCGTCCGCGCCTCGCCGGGATCCATCGGGAGTTGCTCGGACGACTCGAAGGGCTCGAGCAGGAGTTCCTCGACGGGGCGAGGCGAGGCGAAGTCGGCGGAGACGACGAAGGCGGCGGGGCCGGCTTCGTCGCGGAGCTCTACGCCCCCGACGACGACGCGGCCATCAAAGCCGGAGAGCGCGTCTTTTACACGCGCCGCAACGCCCTTTTCATAGACGCGGCCCGGAAGCTCATAGCCGGTCTCGATGCCGAGGACAGGCCCTTCTTCCTCGCCCCCCTCCTCTCCGAAGCCTCCATCCACGCCAACACCGCCGGCGTCTTCAAGGGCTTCTACAAAGACGCGGAGACGGGCATCGGCCGTTTCGGAGGGCGGGCTGGGGACGCATTGTCGCGCATTTTGGGGGACATCGGCCTACCCTTTCCCCTGTTCAGCCGATTTTCCTGCGAGGTCGAGACCCACCGAGGAGACGCGGCGACGACCGCCGAGTTAGCCGGCGACATAGACCTGGCCTATCTCGACCCTCCCTACAACCAACATCCCTACGGCTCCAACTACTTCATGCTCAATCTCATCGCCGAGGGGCGCCGACCCGAAAGGATCAGCGAGGTATCGGGGATTCCGCGCGATTGGTCGCGCTCCGACTACAACGCGGTCCACAAGGCCGCGACCGCCCTCGAGGATCTCGTCACCCGGCTTCGCGCGAAGTTCATCCTCCTGTCCTTCAATTCCGAAGGCTTCCTGTCCCGAGAGAGGATGGAGGGACTGCTTGGCAGGCACGGCAGGCTCAGCGTCCTCGAACGGGACTACAGCGCCTTCAAAGGCAGCCGCAATCTCGCCGCCCGACCGCTCCGGGTGAAGGAATTCCTCTACCTCCTGGAAAAATGAGGTCAGCGATTTTGGGGAGATAGGCTACTGTCTCGACTTGAAAATGCGACAAGGAACAACGATGAAAAATGCCGGTAACGATGCTTTAGCACTTCGACTTCCAATTCTGTTGCGCCTCCTGTGTTTCCTCGCCCTACCCCTCGCAGCCATGCCCGCGGCCGCCCTCGAAGTGTCGCTGCGAGCCTCGATCAACGCAGGCAGCGGATCCCTCCACTCCGACATGCTGAACAGCATCGGCGATTCATTTTCGGCCTTGGGAAGTCTCTCCGCTTCGTCCACCGGGAGAACAGGACCGGGGATTCCGCTCTTGGGAGAGGCCGAGTCGAGCCTCCTCCTGTCGAACGACAACAGGCTTGGATTCTCGGTGGGCATAGGCTACGGAAACCGAGGAGCGGCGATCATCGCTTACGATTCGAGCGGTACCGGGATAGCCACGGCCCTTGTGAACCTCCCCCTGCTCGAAGCACATGTCGGACTTACCTTCTCGCTGCCTGTCGACAAAGACGCGGTGGTGGCCGAGGCCGGCCTCTCGGGGGGCCTCCTTGTCGCCTCTCCGACCCTGGACGAGTGGATGGCCGGGGTTCATAGCTCCACCGGATTTCCCCTCCTCGCCGGTTCCGCCGCTCTGGGTGGCCTTTACATGAGCGTCGCTTGGGAACATCCCTTGGGCATGGGAGCGATCGACCTGGGGCTGGCCGGCGACCTTGGGCTCTCGAGTCTGGCCTTGGACGCCAGCTCCGCCAATTCCGCCCTCCAGCTGCCGTGGAGGCTCATGCTTCGCGTCGGCTATCGCATCAGCCTCTGGAGGAGCGCAGCATGAAGCATTGGATCGGTCTCCTTGCCGTGGCGGTCCTCGCGGCGAGCCTCGGATCCTGCGCCTGGCCGGGATCCTCGCCCGATTCCCCCGGGGCCTACATTCAGCATGTGGGTGTCGGCGGTACCATGAACTACACCGAAAACAGCGCCGTCGGCGGACGAGACGTGTACTTCGTCTTCACCAACACCAAGCTCACGAGCGCGACGAACTCCCCTCCCTCGGTGGCTAACATAACCATCGACGGTCGACCCCTTGCCCGCAGTTTGCCTCAATACCTACCAGATCGAAACGCGAGCCCGAGCGACGACATCGCGTCCCGCGTCGCGGCCTTCAATCGCAATCCCAACCCCTGGCTCAGGCCAGGAAGCCCTGCCCCGGCACCCTCGCGCAGCATTTCGAGCCAAAGCGCCACCGCGGACGCCGTTGGCAATACCAACACCTTTTATACGGACTTGGACAGCTACGGAAATGGCATCAGCCCTGTCGCCGCCACCTGCAAATTGGTGAGAAGGGGGTGCGGACATTTTCTTGGATAACTATACTACC
>DATKTD010000109.1:0-2140 GCA_035531315.1 Rectinemataceae bacterium | reverse complement strand
GGCGGGCTGGACTGGCGAAACCGATGAAGCCTCGAGAAGACTCGATCGAGGCTCGACGATGACGCTGAGGTCTGCCGGCGGAGCCTGCGCGACAAGGCTTCCCGATGATGCTGCGGTTTCGACTGTCGTTGTCGATGGCGGGGCTGTAGACCCGTTTCCCGTTTCAGGACCTGTCGGAGAGCCTGACGCCGTTGGCGTCTCGACCTGGACGGGAACTTCAGCGCCGGCGGTTGGCCTTCCCTCCTCGAGGCTATGGGGGGGAGCAGGGGAAGCTTGGGCAAGCGTGGGGGTCGAAACGGGGGCTTCCACCTTTGTGGGAGCCACGGGTGTCGCAGTTTCGCGCGCCATGGAAATCGCTGCCTCAACGGCCCACTCGACCGACGAAGCCCGGTCCGCGAGCGAATAAGCGCGCCCCGCGCCCCCGTAGATCGAGGCGAGGTAGCCAAAACGCGAAGCCAGGGCTGAATCGATGGAGTTTAGTTTCGCATAATCTGCGTCTGAGGATTCGAAATCCTCGAGCTCGTACTCGCATCGGGCCTTGCCGAGCAAGGCATCGGTGTCCTTTTCATTCGCCTTGAGAGCGTAATCGTAATACGTAAGGGCGAGCTTGAAATCTTTGCGGAGGAAGGCGACATTGCCCAGGTTAGTCCAGGCAGGATCATAGTTGGCCTTCGCGGAATCCGAGAAGTTCTGCCATGCCTGCTTGAGCATGCCGTATCTCGCGAAAAGGATGCCGAGTTCGTTCGAAGCCTTTGCGGGAGGCTCCGCAGAACTGGCTACCCGAAGCCGAGCGACCTTTCCCTCGATCTCCCGGGCGACGAAACGATCGAGGGAGCTGTCGAAGGCGATCGCCTCGTCGGCCTCTCCCGGGAGATTGAAGCGAGGGTTCACCCCGGGGAAGGAGGCGGGAGGGTAGATTGTCCAGCAATCGGAGAGGGTATAAAAGGCGGCCTTCCCCAACGCCACATTGTCGTGCCATTCCTTTGCCGCGACTCGCCATGCCTTGTTGAATCCATCCTTGACCATGGTGATTTCCACCGGCACCCATGCGCGGCCATTGCGATACACGAGGAGGTCGGGATCGTAGAAGGTGGAGCGCGCGGCGGCCTCGTCGAGACCCGTGTCGAAGGCTGCGAAGATGTGTCCCGGAATCGTAATGAAGGCCGCGCGCACGCCGACCGACTCCATCAGCGCCGCGAAGAGAATCGCGAGATCGGAACAGTCGCCACCTCGATTCTCGAGCGTCTGGTGCGGAAATTGGACCGAGTCTATGTAGTCCTTGATGCCATGCTTAACGGAATAGTCGTTCGTGGGCACGACGACGTAATTGAGGCCATAGAGCCTCTCCGCCTCGAACAGGCCTATCGCGTATTGCAGGGGAAGATTGATGTCTCCCCTCAGTCTGTCGCGCACGATGTTCGTCGCGAAACGGGCGAACCAGAGGGCGGCGGGATTTTTTGGCGAAACGAAGGAGGCCGCGCGCCGGTCGTCGGTCCAGGTTATTGCATTGCGATGGTGCAGCCTGAAATCGAGGGCCGTTCGCACGGTTCTTTCCGCTCCCAAGTAACGGTAGCTGACTATGATTTCCCCCTTGGCGTCGATGCCTTGGGTGATATCGAGGACCCGGTCGTTGAAAAGGGCCTTCACCGGTACTTCGACCGAGCCTTTCGGGGGAATACTCTCGAAGGTCGCGCAAACCTTCGGCTGGTCCATGTAGCCTGCCGCGTTGAACGAAACGCTTACTCCCTGGATGGCCGAGTCTTCGTCATTCGTCACACGGACCGTCCCAAAGGATGAATCGTCGTAATAGGCGTAGAGGGATGGGAACACCGCATCGAGCTTTGCGTCGTCGACGAGCACCTTGCCGCTCGAAGAGGCCAAGGCCGAAACGTCCAGGGACAGCCATAGGCCGGCCGAGAAGGCCTGCAGGATCGTAGCTTGGGTGCCGAAATAGCTGGAGAATCCACCCGACGCCGAGATCGTCATGGAGGGCGAAACCCTGAGTCCCGCGCCGACGCGAAGGCCGGCGGAAAAGGCGGTCCCGCCGCCTCCGGGGAAAAAGAGTTCCGCCAGTCCTCCCATCGCGTCCAATCCAAGCGAAAGACGGTCGAAGGGCCTGAACACGAAACTCGCGCCAATG
>DATKTD010000108.1:0-2639 GCA_035531315.1 Rectinemataceae bacterium | reverse complement strand
CATCGTGCGCGACATCTTCGGCAAGGAGTTCAAGCATCTCGTGCCGATGGGCCGCAGGCTCCTCGTCCGCAACGGCGACACCGTCGAATCGGGCGACCTCCTCTGCGACGGCAACAAGAACCCCCACGACATCATGAACATCCTCGGCGAGCAGTACTGCCAGCAGTTCCTCGTCGACGAGGTCCAGCAGGTCTACCGCCTCCAGGGCGTCACCATCAACGACAAGCACATTGGCGTCATCATCCGCCAGATGATGAAGAAGGTGGAGATCGTCGCGCCCGGCGACACAAAGTTCATCTACGGGCAGCAGATCGACAAGCACAGGTTCCACGACGAGAACCGGCGGGTCGTCTCGGAAGGCGGCCAGCCGGCCGTCGCCCGACCCCTCCTCCTCGGCATCACCAGGGCCTCGCTCAAGATCGACTCCTTCTTCGCCGCCGCCTCCTTCCAGGAGACGACGAGGGTCCTCACCGACGCGGCCATCGCCGGCGCGACGGACACCCTCCGCGGTCTCAAGGAGAACGTCATCATCGGCCACCTCATACCGGCCGGAACGGGTATGAAGCAGTACAGGAACATCAAGCTCTTCGACCAGGAGAACGACGATCTCGACGCCTTCGTCAACGAGATCATCGAGAAGCGGAAGCGCGAGAAGGAGCTGGCCGCCGTGCCCGCCCTCGAGGACCGCTCCGAGGACTCCCGTTTCGAGGAAGACACCGTCTTCGAGAACGACGAGGGCTTCGACGCCGTCGAATCGGACGACGAGGACTGAGATCCGATTCGACGTTTGAGTGTCATCGCCGAAGGGACCTAGGCCCCTTCGGCGCCGCGAGCTCCGCTCGCGCGGACGACGAGGACTGAGATCGGGTTTTTCCGGCGGCGGTCGCGGAAAAACGAAGGGGGCATCCGGCTCTTGTCGGTTGCCCCTTTTTCATGCTTTTTTCTCTCGGCGTCTCTGGGACGTCGAGGCGAAGCATGATGCGAATAGACGAATTGCCCCTGGGGCTTCCACCGGGAGAGCTTAACGATGCCCTCTCCACCTTGGGCGGCCTGTACGACCGCGTGGGGGAGGCTACGGCCAATTTCGCGGCCAGCGCCGGTCTCGCCTGCCCCCCAGGCTGCGGCCGATGCTGCGAATCCTTCGTGCCCGACATGCTCCCCCTCGAGGCTGCCTGGATGGCGGCCACCCTCCTCCGCGACCGCCCGCTGGAGGCCCGGGCCCTGGCGGAGGAGGGCTTTCCCCTCTCGGCGTCAAGGGCAGGGCCTTGCCCCTTTTATATCCGGGACTCGCCCTTCCACTGTGGGCTCTACGAGGGACGTCCCCTCATCTGCAGGCTGTTCGGATTCTCCGCGAGCTATGGAAGGGAGGGCCTTCCCTCCTTCTCCTTGTGCAGACATATGCCCGGCAAGGAGGGCTCCACAAGCCGATCGTGGAAGGGGGAGGGCCTCGCTTCGGAGCTCGGCTCGAGGCCGGCCCTCATGTCCGACTTCGCCCTCCAGCTCGTCGCCATACGTCCCCTCGAGGGCCATGAGCGGCATCTTCTTTTCGATGCCCTCCCCCAGGCCCTGAGACGGATCTACTTTCTCCTCCAATTAAGGGAGGGAACCCTCTAAGGCGAAGCGGGCAGCGGCCTTTCCGAGCTGCCCCCGCGCCCCTCGCCTGGCGCCCGCCACCCTTGACGAATGCGAGGAATTCCAGCTATTGTCATGGTTCTCGGGGTCGGTTTGTCAGCCGATTTACGGGATTCAGGTTAGCGTACCATCCATCACGCCGGGCGATGCTGAAGCTCGGTCCAAACAGGGAGTCGAAAGCGTAATGCCGACCATCAACCAGTTGATCCGCCTGGGCCGAAAGACCAACACATGGCGGACGAAGTCGCCCGCGCTGCTGGAATGCCCGCAGCGCCGCGGCGTCTGCACCCGCGTCATGACCGTGACGCCCAAGAAACCGAATTCCGCCCTCAGGAAGGTCGCCCGTGTGCGCCTTAGCCACGGCATCGAGGTGACCGCCTATATTCCCGGCGTCGGTCACAATCTCCAGGAGCACTCCGTCGTCCTCGTGCGCGGTGGACGCGTCAAGGACCTCCCCGGTGTGCGCTACCATATCGTCCGCGGTGCCAAGGATACCCTCGGCGTCGAGGATCGCAAGCAGGGCCGTTCCAAGTACGGCGCCAAGCGGCCGAAGGCCTAAGGAAGAATCATGGGCCGCAAGAAGAAGTCCATCGATCGGGGCCATTTGCCCGATACCAAGTATAATTCCGTCATCGTCACCAAGTTCGTGTGCCGCATGATGTGGCAGGGCAAGAAGTCCACCTGCAACCGCATCATGTACGAAGCCATGGACCTCATGCAGAAAAAGGTCGGCGCGCCGGCCCTCGAGGTCTTCAACAAGGCGCTCGAGAACGCCAAGCCCCTGGTCGAGGTCAAGTCCCGGCGAGTCGGCGGCGCGACCTATCAGGTGCCGGTCGAGATCCGCGATACCCGCCGCGAGGCTCTGGCCATGCGCTGGCTCATTTCCGCGGCCCGATCGCGCTCCGGCAAGGCCATGGCCGACAAGCTCGCCGACGAGCTTCTGGACGCCTACAACAACACCGGCACCGCGGTCAAGAAGAAGGAAGACACCCACAAGATGGCCGAGG
>DATKTD010000107.1:0-15137 GCA_035531315.1 Rectinemataceae bacterium | reverse complement strand
ATTATTGTGAGGGGGTCATACCCGTTCCCATTCCGAACACGGAAGTCAAGCCCCTCAACGCCGATGGTACTGCCTTAGTGGTGGGAGAGTAGGTCGTCGCCAGGCTTTTTTTTATTCTAGCGGTTTTGCCGTCGGCGGTAGCGGGCCGGCAATCGCGGGTTCTTGCCTGGCCAAAGACAGGATGCTACAATTGTGGAAGCGATCATTTTCGGGGGGGCCATGAACGAACGCGACACCCAATTGCAGCTCGTAACTTTCCAGATAAGCGAAGAGTTTTACGGCATCGACATAATGGACGTGAAAGAAATTGTTCGCGTTCAGGATGTGCGCTCCATTCCGAACGCTCCCGTCTATGTAGAGGGCCTTTTCAACCTACGTGGCGAGATCATCCCTATAATCTCGCTGCATAAGCGTTTCCACCTGAAGAAGGCAGTCCTCGGGGAGGAGGAAGATCTTCTTTCTGGTTTTATCATCATTGACATAGACGGCATGAAGCTCGGCGTCATCATCGACCGGGTAGAGCGCGTGGTCACGATCGACGCGGTGGACATCCAGCCGCCTCCCAAGATGATCTCGGGAATAGGCTCTGAATATATACAAGGCGTGGTGAACAGGGAGGAAGGCTATCTCATCCTCCTGGACATCAGAAAACTTTTCAGCGCCAAGGAACTCAAGAAAATCAGCGAAATGAAGGCGTGAGGCCCCGTGCCGATGAGCATTCCAGTTTTTCGATCCTATATAAAGCGCAAGGACATGGATACTGTCCTTTCTTGTCTTATGACGGACTCCGTCGGACCTGGAAGCTATCTCGAACGCTTCCAGAAGAACGCGAGAGAGTACTTCGGCATCGAATTCGGCTTTTTGGTAAGGAGCCCGCTTGATGGGCTGGCCATGGCCCTGGATGCCTTGGCGGTGAAGGCGGGGGATGCCGTGGTAATTTCCGCCCTAGCCCCACGTTGGTACGCTGCCGGTCTCTCCGCAAGAGGTATCTCAGTTCTCTTTGCCGACGTGCAGCCCGATTCAGCCAATCCTTCCGCATCCGATTTCGCCAAGGCGACCGAGGCCGATCGCCCCCGGGTAAAGGCCCTTGTTCTTGCGGGAGGTTGCGGGATCATGCCAGAAGCCGGGAGCCTCGAAGAACTCGGCCTTCCGGTCATCGAGGATATTACCCGCAGCCTCGGCGCGACCAAGGCCTTCATTCCCGCATCGACGTCGGCCACGATCGGCATTCTCGGGCTCGAACACGGCTCCTTGCTGATCTCTGGCGGTGGCGCGATGGTTTTCGCCGAAGGGAAGAGGGAGGCTGCCGTCTTGAAAAACCAGGCGGAGGCCATGATGCCTGAATCCCGGATGACGGACTACAACGCCTCCCTGGGGCTTGCCCAGCTCAGGGATCTCGAGAAGGCCATCGAAAAGCGACGGGAACTCCGGACTCTCTTTCTGCAAGCCCTCGCCGGAAAGAAGCAGCATTCGTTTATCCAAGCTGGGGATTTGGAGGCTGGATGCTGGAGCTTCCCCGTCGTCCTCGAATCCTCGGTCAAGGATGTGGTCTCCTACGCGCGTAAAAAAGACGTTGAAACAGAGTTGGCCTTCGCGGATTCCTGCATCTCGAACGGCCTTGTCCCCGAAGGCGCCTGCCCGAACGCGCGGTCCCTTTCGATGAGGACCCTCCTTTTTCCCCTTCATCAGCGGATCGGCAATGCCGGTGCCCAAAAAATCTCGAGGGTGCTCGCCACCCTTCCCTGAAGCGGGGCAGTCATGCAGAGACGGGTTCTCATAATCGCGAATCTCCGGAAGGAGGGGGCAGCCGCCTCCGCTCGCGAGATTGCAGCCTATCTCGAGACGCTGGGCATTGCCTCGACGATAGCCGTCTCCTCGGACCCTTCGGAACCCTGCCCCGACGTACACGGCTGCGATCTCGCCATTTCCCTCGGCGGCGACGGTACCGTTTTGTACGCGGCCCGTGTAGCGGCCCCCTTTGGAATTCCCATCCTGCCTTTTAATTTGGGCAGGCTCGGTTTCATAGCGGGTTTTGGACGCGACGAATGGGAGGTTTGCATCGACGCCTGGTTGGCCGGTAGACTCGGGCTTTCGGCTCGGGTGATGCTCGCCATCAAGGTAGAGCGGGATGGCCGGGAGATCGGAAGTTTCACGGCCCTGAACGACGGCGTCGTCTCGGGCCAGGGGATAGCCAAGGTCATAGCTCTCGATCTCAGGGCCGACGGCTATTCGCTGGGTGTCTATAGATCGGATGGAATGATAATAGCGACGCCTACCGGTTCGACGGCCTACAACCTCGCCGCGGGCGGTCCTGTCCTCCACCCGGAGACGGACTCGATCGTCATCAATCCGATCTGCCCCTTCACCCTCTCGCATCGCCCCCTCGTCGTACCCGCGAGCGAGAAGGTGGAACTGCGAGTCGAGGAGGGGCGCCGCACCTCTGTTATGCTGACGGTCGACGGACAGGAAACCCTGGCCCTCGAGCCGCATGATCGCGTAACCTTCTCGAAGGCCGGGAGGAAGGCCCTCCTCCATGTCCCCGAGCGTTCCTCCTTCTACGAGGTTCTCAGGAAAAAACTCAACTGGTCCGGAGGCAGCGATGCTTGAGGAGATCAGCGTCCGCGATTTCGCCCTCATCGACAGGCTCACGGTGAGTTTTTCCGAGGGATTCACCATTCTTTCGGGCGAGACGGGCGCCGGAAAGTCGCTTCTCATCGGAGCGATCGGCTTTCTTCTCGGCTCGAAGGCCGACACGGGGATCATCAGGACGGGAGCCGAGGAGGCCCTCGTCGTCGGCCAATTCGACATTTCGAAAAACCAGGATGCGAGAAACTGGCTCGAAAGCCATGGTATGGAAACCGATGAGGGTCGGATCGTGGTCAGGCGAAGCATCAGAAGCAACGGGAGGAGCCAGGTCTTTATCCAGGGCCAGCCCGCCCTGCGCGCCGACCTCATGGAACTCACCTCCGCTCTCGTCGATCTCCATGGCCAGCATGAACAGCAGTCCCTCATGCAGCCGGAGATGCACAGGCGTCTCCTCGACCGTTTCGCCGGACTGGTGCCGACCGTGGAAGCGTATAGCGCCACCTTCGAATCGCTCGCTCGGAAGAAAAAGGACTTCGAAAGCGCGGAGGCTTCGAGCCGGGAACGCGAACGAGAGATGGATTTCCTCGATTTCACCGTGAAGGAAATCGAGGCTGCCAGGCTGAGAAGGGGCGAGCTCGAGGAACTCAGCGTCGAAGAGCGGCTCCTGTCCCAGCACGAGAGATTGTTCGAGGCCGTCGAGGCGGTTCACCATGGTTTAAGCGAGGGAGAAGGCGAGGGGGGCGGGGTCCTTCCCGCCCTCAGAAAGGCTCGGAGCGGCTTCGATGCAGCGGCGGCCATCGACCCTTCGCTGGATCCCTTGGCCAGACGGCTCGATGATGCTTTCTACGAGCTCGAGGATATCTCCGACTCCCTCCGTGCCTATATTTCGGGGCTAAGATTCTCCCCCGAAAGATTGGAGGAGGTCGAATCGAGGTTGTCGGAGATCGGCAAGCTCAGGAAGAAATACGGCGAGAGCACCGAGGCGATCCTTGCCCGACTCGAGGAATCCAAGGCCCGCCTCCAGGCCCTATCGACCTGGGAGGAAGACAGGGAAGGGCTTGCCAAGGACATTGCGGCCCTTGAGGTAGAGGTGCTCACCAAGGCTTTGGCCATTTCCGCCAAAAGAACGGAGGCTGCCAGGGACCTCTCTGCGGCCATCGAAAAGACGGTCTCGGTGCTTGGAATGTCGAGGGCCCGTTTTATCGTGCGGGTGGCGAGGAAGGACGGCGAGGCAGGCAAGGCTGTCGTCGGCCCCTGGGGCATCGACGAGGTCGAGTTCCTGATGGCGCCCAATCCCGGCGAGGCTCCCAAGCCCCTCGTCCGGATAGCCTCGGGCGGCGAACTTTCCAGGGTGGCATTGGCGGCAAAGTCGGTCTTCGCCGCGGGCGATCGCGCCTCCACGCTCATTTTCGACGAAGTGGACGCTGGGATAGGGGGGGAGGTCGCCGTGACGGTCGGCGAGCACCTCGAAGCCCTCGGCCGCTCGAAACAGGTCCTTTGCATAACTCATCTCGCCTCAATCGCCGCGCGAGCCGATAATCATTATAGGGTTGAAAAGAGTGTCGATGGCGGAAGGACCGTGACGCGTCTTGTCCGGGTCGAGGGGCGGGAGCGCGCGGGGGAAATCGCCAGGATGCTCGCTGGAGATCAACATGAGGAGGCATCTATCGCGCACGCGACCGAACTCCTCAGGAAATACGGAAACTGGCGGGACTGAACATGGCGAAGATCTCACAGGAACAGCGAAATCGCTACTTCGAGAAGGTCAAGGAACACAAGGCCACCATCGATGCGATTCTCGCGCGCGAAAAGACCCTCGTCGAATTGCTCGCGAAAGAGGAGGGCGGCGCTTCCTTCAAGCGTCTCCATCTCTGCGAGGAAATGCTCGACCTCGCCTCTTGGCATCTTCTCGTCAATTCCCTCTCGCTCTCCCTCCTTGGGATCAAGAACGAGGACATGCTCATCGATGGACGCAAGGTTCTCGTCCGCGCCTTGAAATACCTCGAGGACGTCGTGACCCTCAAGCTCGACGCGCCTTTTTCCGACTATGAGAAAAATCTCGACGACATCAAGGATATCGATATAGCCAGCCGCTTCCGGCTCGTCCGCAAAATCGGCTTCGCGATCGAGTCCTTCGAGGCGGCCTTCGGTGAGAACTCGAAATACAGCCGGGGCTTCAACGAGATCTGGGGCAAGCTCGCGGCCTTGGCGAAGAATCTCATCGATCTCAGGACGCTGATGGCCGAATTGGATTTCAACTCACCCAATCGCGAAGTCATGAAAGCCCATCTCGCCTTCGTGAAGGACCTCTTCAAGCGGACTGCCGATCGCTATCGGGAAGAGTACGAGCTCTACACCCACAAGCTCACGGACTTCAAGATCGCGATCCAGTTCCTGGCCGGCCTGCGGCGACTCCTCCTGATTCTGGGCGAGAGGGACGAGGCCGAGAAGCTCAAGCGGAACATCGAGGTTTGGAACAGCAAGCTCGACGCCGATTTCAAGAAGACCGAAAAGGAGAGGTAGGCCCGGTGGTCCCTACCTCCCACTTCGCGTGGCTATCGCGATAGCTCGTGGAGGGCGTCATGGGGAAAGAGTTCCCCCACGGTGGAGCTTACGAGATTCCCCGCCTTTGATCCGAAGAACACCGGCGCGCCCGCTTCCAGGAATTCCGAAAGAACCTGCCGACAGGCGCCACAAGGGCTGACCGGGTAGTCGGCGTCCGGCGTCGCGATGACAAGCTTCGTGAAACGCCGATGCCCGGCGGTTACTGCGGCGACGATGGCGCTCCGCTCGGCGCATATCGTAAGACCGAAAGATCGATTCTCGACATTCGTTCCCGTTATGATCGTTCCGTCTTCGGCGACGAGGGCCGCGCCGACGCGAAAATGCGAATATGGGGAATACGAGGCCCGCGCGGCGACTTCGGCGATGCGGAATAGTTCATCGGTATCCATTGATTTCCTCCATCATTGACAGCAGGGCTCGTACTCTATACCATCTTGGGCAAACACGAAAGCATCAGTCGATCCGCGGGAGAAGGGCTCAGGAAAATGGAAGAGAAGACGAAGCTTCGAGTCACCGTGGCGGTCACCATCACCCTCGGCCTCGCCTATTTCTTTCTCTTCGCCACTCCCCTTCCGAAACCTCTCTCGTTGATGCCGAGATGGGTCAGCAGCGTCCAGCCAAGCCAGACCTTCGATGCCGCCGCCCATGCTGCTACGGGGGAGCTCCTCTCCTTCGAGTTGAGCGATCGTTACGGCTACTTCGACAGGAATGCGGGTGTCGTGTTTTCGGCGACCCGCGGCTACGGCGAAAGCATCAGCGATTCCGGTTTCTCGGCCTGGGACATGAAGCCGAGCCAACTCACCTTCAGGGACCCGAAGGGCACGATACTCTTCACGACGACGATGCAGGGCTATCCCTTCATGAATGGCGACAGGCGATTCGTGATTTCCTCCAATCAGGCGGAGATAACCGAGTTGGGACCCACAGGCAGCCCATTGTGGAACCGCGACTTCCCCTCCATGGTCACGGCCTTCGCGTCCAACAAGAACATCGCGGTTCTTGGAACCTTAGATGGACATCTCTTCGCGATCGACTCGAAGGGGCGTGAGCTGCTCTCCTTCGCCCCGGGGGGCAGTCGCATCGCCTGCGTGTACGGCCTGGCCATCTCTCCCGATGGGAAGACCATCGCCGCGACGACCGGTTTGGATAGTCAGCGGGTCATCGTCCTCGAGAAGAGAGAAGAGGCATATCGCGTAACCTGGCATAGGTGGACGGAATCCGATTTCCGCAGGCCGGTGGCGATGTCCTTTACCCCCGACGGTCGGGAACTGGTTTTCGAGACTTCGAATGGCTTCGGGATCTACGATGTGGCGAGCCGGAAGGAATATGTCCTCGCGGCGCGAGATCCCCTCGTTACCGACGCATCGGTCCCCGCCAGGGACATCATCCTCATCCAGGACAATGGAAGCCGGCGCAACATCGTCGCGGCATCGTACGGAGGAAAGCGCTACTTCGCCTTTCCCTTCGTCGCCGATGACTCGACGCTGCGGAGCGAGGGCGATTCGCTATTTGTCGGCCTCAGGAACGGGGACGCGTCCGAAATCCTCAGGCTCGACTTCGTGGAGGAATGATGAGGCGACGTCATGCCGTACCCGCTTTGCTTTGTCTGTTCGCCGTAGCTTCGGCCACTTCCCTGGATTGGCCCGCCACCGCTCCCGTCTCGATCGAATTCGGCGGACCGAACGCCGGAGCGCCTATCGAGGGGCTATTCCTCTCGGGATCGGGCATCGATATCCGATCGGCCGAGGCGGGCGAAGTGACCTTCGAGCGCAACGCGCGCGACGGCCGGACGCGGCTGCCCTCGACCCTGGGAGCGACCCTCGTGCTCGAAGGAGAGAAGGGTTTTGCCTCCGTCTACGGCTATCTTCCGGCCGTTGCCGACCCTGGGGCGCGCAGTTACGTAGCCGGCGCCCTGATCGGTAAGTCGGGACAGGCCGGCCTCCTCGACGGTCCCGGCTTCCTTTTCGCCATGTTCGATCGGAAATCGGATAGATGGGTCAATCCTCGCGTCTTTCTCCCGAGGTTGGATGACGCTAAGGCCCCCGTCATACGGAAGGTCTCCCTCGAGTCGAAGGGGCAGGAATGGGTGCTCGGCGAGCAAAAGGGAATTCCCCAAGGATCCTACTCCATCATCGTGGAGGCCGCGGAGCAGGAAAAAGGGATTAGCGGGCTCGTCGGAGGACCACCCTGGTATGTCCGCGTGCTCGCGAACGGCGAGAAGGTGGCGGAACTCAAGACCGAGATAGCCTCGGTGAAGGAGGGCCGCTTGTCATTCTATCCCGACACCCAGGATGGCGCGAGTCTCGTCGACGCCAATGGCTCGATCCGTCTCCCGCCCCGGGCCTTCGCGCGGGGCAAGATGTATCTCGAGGTCCTTGTTCGGGACTTCGCTGGCAACGAGAGATCGGCGGGATGGACCCTACTCGTGGAATGAAGACCTTCGCCACGAAGCCGCGCCCGGAGAGCTTCACGCCTCGTCCATGCGCGATATGCGGTTCTCAGGATTTCAGACCCCTCTGGAATCTCGAATCCTTTTCATACGTCATCTGCGCGGAATGCGGCCTTGTCCAGCAGAACCCCCAGCCGGATCCGGAGTTCGTCCTGGCTCGTTATGACGATTCGTACCGCGACTACGAGGTCGAGAGGCAGGGTGACTATGCCCGCCTCGAGCGGCTTGCCCTGGGCGACCTCGGCTTTGCCGAGTTGGGGGCCGGGATAGGAGCGAGGGCCGCCGCGCAGGGAAGGTCTCCGACCTTTCTCGACGTCGGTTGCGCCACGGGCGCCCTTATCGCAGGGCTGGAGAAAGAGGGCTGGAAATGCGTCGGGGTTGAACCCTGCGTGCCCGCCGCCCGTTTCGGCCGATCTCTCGGACTGGACATCAGGCCCTGCGTCCTCGAGGAGGCGGAGCTTGCCTCGGCCTCCTTCGATGTCGTCCATGCCTCGCATCTCATCGAGCACCTCAACGATCCTTCCGTCTTCCTTTTGGAGGCCCGGCGGCTGCTCGCTCCGGGAGGGCTCCTCATAATCACGACCCCGAACATCGACGGCCTTCAGGCCCGCCTCCTTGGCCCTGCGTGGAGGAGCGCCATCTACGACCATCTCTATCTATTCTCGAAGCGAAGTCTGAGGCGCCTGCTGGAGAAAAGCGGCTTCGAGCTGCGGCGAAGGGCGACCTGGGGCGGTTGGGCCGCCGGTCTCAAACCTGCATTCTTGAAGAAACCCCTCGATCGGCTCGTCAAGCCCCTTGGTATCGGCGATGTCATGGCCTTTTTGTGCCTGTCTGCCCCAGGAGAAGACAGGGGGCGGAATGAGTCCGGGCGGCGAAATGGACATTGATTCAGCCGCAAGATACGAGACCTATCTCGAGAGAGTCGGGACGGGCCTCGTTAGCCTGCGCGACCGTGTCGCGGAGGCCTGTCGGCGAGCGTCTCGCTCCCCCGACGGGGTCGAGATCGTGGCTGTGTCGAAATTCCATCCGGCCGAGGCCGTCGAGGCGGCCATCGCCTGCGGAATCGATCGCTTCGCGGAAAGCCGCGTGCAGGAGGCCGAGGAGAAATTCGCGATCGTGGGGGAAAAGCGGTCCAGGCCGCGGCTGGACCTGATCGGCCATCTCCAGGGCAACAAGGCCAAGCGAGCCCTCCTTCTTTTCGACCGCATTCAGTCCATAGATTCGATTGAGCTCCTCGAGACCCTCGTCGGGAGGATGGCTTGCAGAGCAGAGGGAAACCGGCCGCTTCCGATCGAAATTCTCTTTGAACTCCACACTGCCGAGGATTCGAAGGGTGGCTTCCCCGATGGGGATGCCGTAAGGCGCGCATGCGATTTCATGGCGGGCTTGCCGCCCGATTCGGCATTGATACCCAGGGGCCTGATGACGATGGCGCCATTGGGTCGGGATGAGGGAGCTATCCGCTCTTCCTTCGCAATGTTGAGATCCCTCCGGGCCGCCATCGCCTCGGAATATGCCTTTACGGGCTTCGATGTCCTGTCGATGGGGATGTCCGGCGATTTCGAATTGGCCGTTGAAGAAGGCGCCACCGAAATAAGGATAGGTACCGCTCTTTTCGGGGAACGTCTCGCATGAAGAGGGGCCTCGCTTTGATCGCGTTTCTGGGCGCCTGTCTGAGCCTAGAAGCCGCGCCTTCCGTCTGGACCCCTGCGGACGATGCCCTTCCGACGACGACCGCGCATTTCTCCGAGACGCCGCTCGGGCGTTTTGAAACGATAGCTGTCGGCTCCTTCCCCATCACCCTCTTTTATGTCGGCTTCGGTTTCGATGTGGCGATCTGGGCGCAGAACGGCTTCCAGAGTCTCTACGCCCCCTGGCCCTTCAAGAACGCGAGCGCCCCTTCGCCGAGTCAGCTGAACCTCGAGACAAGGCTTGGTGCCGCCTTGGCCCTTTCGGCAGGCATCGCGCTTCTCGATCTGATTCTCAAGCCGCTGGCCGAAGCCAAAAAGGCGGAAACCCGTCCCGATTCGCATTTTCCCCTTCCCCCGACAGGGGTGGGAGATGGCGAAAATGCCATGGGGCCCTCTTCCGGAGCCCCCAGGATGCTGGCCCGATAGACCGGAGCCGCCTGCGACGCAAGCTTGAACTTGACATCGCGCGCCCCGGTCCGTAGACTTTCAGTTCGGCGGAGAGATGAAAGAAAAGACCCTGATCGTATGGCAGGACGGTCATCCCGAACTCGAGCGGATGGCTGCGTATCTCGGCGAAAAACTTGCCGGGACGCAACGCGATGTCATCGTCAGGATGGCGAGTGCCGTCACGATTCCCGAGGTTCTCGCGGCTTCATCCTATCTTTTCGGCGCGGACGCGGCCGGAAGCGATAGCTATGACGAGATCGCACGCCTTATGCGCGGCATAAATCTGGCCGGCAGAGCGGCGGCCTTCTTCGGCACCAATGGGGCGGCCGTCGCCTGGCTCCGCGAAATGACCAAGGACGCCGAGCTCATAACCACGACGGCCGACCTCGTCGGAACCCGACCAGACCAAAATTCGGTAGCGGCCATTCTGCGAGCCTTCGCCTGATTCCCCGACAAGGATTACCCATGCCCATCCAGGAAGGATTCAATCTCGACGATGCCATTCGGAAGATAGTCGACTTTCCCAAGCCCGGCATTCTCTTCTACGACATAACGAGCGTACTGGCGAATCCGGATGCCTTCAGGCATTGCGTCGATTCGATGGTGAGGCTCTACAAGGACGAGCGACTCGACGCCGTCGCGGCCATCGAGTCGCGGGGCTTTGTGTTCGCGGCCCCTCTTTGCGAAAAACTGGGGCTTCCCCTCCTCCTCGTGCGCAAGAAGGGCAAGCTGCCCGGCAAGACCATCGGCAAGAAGTACGACCTCGAATACGGCGAGGCGGAAATAGAGATGCACGTCGATGACATTCCCCGGGACGGCCGCGTCCTCATCGTCGACGACCTCATCGCCACGGGCGGAACCGTCAGGGCGACGGCCGACATACTCGTCGATGGTGGCGCCCATCCCGTGGGGGCTTTCGCGGTCATTGGCCTGCCCTTCCTCGATTATAGGAGCGCCCTCGGCGAATTGCCGATACAGACCCTCATAGAATATTTCGGGGAGTGAGACGGCCGAACCGTCACCCCGAAGCGACGAGCCCGTCCAGAATGCGGGCTCCAAGGAGAACACAGCCATGGTCGAAGCACTCGTCCGCAATCCATCCTGGAAGGGAAGGAGGGGTCCCGTCGTCCTCGTCATAATGGACGGCGTGGGCTATGGAGCCTATCGAGAGGGAGACGCCGTCGCCGACTCCAAGATGGACGCCTTCCGGGCCATGGAATCGGCAAGCCCTCACACGAAGCTCAAGGCCCACGGCAAGGCCGTCGGACTTCCCTCCGACGAGGATATGGGCAATTCCGAGGTGGGGCACAACGCGATCGGTTGCGGTCGAGTCTTTGCGCAGGGCGCAAAGCTCGTCGGCGCCTCCATCTCGAGCGGAGCGATGTTTCAGGGCGCGACCTGGAAGCGTCTCGTCGCCAATGTGAAGAAATCGGGCGGCGCCCTCCATTTCATCGGCCTCTTTTCCGATGGCAACGTGCATTCGCACATTGACCACCTCAAGGCCATGCTGTCTCAGGCGGCCGCCGAGGAAGTGGCCAAGGCCCGGATCCATGTGCTCCTCGACGGTCGCGACGTCGGCGAGCAGAGCGCCCTCGAATACATCGAGCCCTTCGAGGAATTCCTTGCGGGCTTCAAGGCGAAGGGCCTCGACTATCGCATCGCCTCGGGGGGCGGTCGTCAGTACATCACGATGGATCGCTACAACGCGAACTGGGAGCAGGTTCATCGGGGCTGGGACTGCCATGTCCTCGGGAAAGGTAGGACCTTCGCGAGCGCGAAGGAGGCGGTCCTCGCCTACCGGACCGAAAAGCCCAATCTCATCGATCAAGACATGGGGGAATTCGTAATTGTCGATCGAGCCGGGGCCGGAGGCGAAGCCAAGCCCATCGGCACGATCCAGGACGGAGACTCGGTGGTCTATTTCAATTTCCGCGGCGACCGGGCCCTCGAGATCACGGCGGCCTTCGAGAGCGAGGATTTCGACAAGTTCGACCGCCTGCGCTTGCCCAAGGTAGAGTACGCGGGGATGATGGAATACGATGGAGACGCCCATGTGCCGAGGCAGTACATCGTCGAACCTCCGTCGATCGATCGCACCCTCGGAGAGTACCTCGTGGCGAGCAAGGTCCCGATGCTGGCCATTTCGGAAACCCAGAAATACGGCCACGTCACCTATTTCTTCAATGGCAACAGGCAAGGGAAATTCTCCGAGGCCTACGAGGACTATGTCGAGATCAAGTCGGATGTCGTGCCCTTCGAACAGCGTCCTTGGATGAAGTGCGCCGAGATCACCGACGAGGTCATAAAGGCCATCGAGGGCGGAAAATACAAATTCATACGACTCAACTTCCCCAACGGCGACATGGTGGGACACACGGGAGTCTATCAGTCGGTCGTCTGCTCGATGGAATCGATGGACATCCAGCTCGGAAGGCTCCGCGGCGCGATCGAGAAGGCCGGCGGCGTGATGATCCTGACCGCTGATCACGGCAATTCCGACGACATGTTCGAGCATGACAAGAAGACGGGAGCGGTGACGCGCAAGGCCGACGGGAGCCCCCGGGCAAAGACGAGCCATTCGCTCAATCCCGTGCCCTGCGTCATTTTCGATCCGGAGAGCAAGGGCGAATACGCGCCCCTCCTCAAGGGCGGCACCGAGGGCGGCAGCCTCGGCATCTCGAGCCTGGCGGCCACGATCGCGGAGCTCCTCGGCTTCGTGCCTCCCCCGGACTACGACCCTTCGGTCCTCGAACTCAAGGCCTGAGCTTCCGTGATAGAGGTCGAACTCAAAGCCAGGGTGGCCGATCGCCGGGCCGTGGAGGCCCGGCTTCGGGAATTCGCCACCGAAGTCGGGACCTTCGACAAGAGGGACGCCTATTGGCACGGGCCAGAATGGAGGATCAACCGGGGGACGAGGGGATTCCGAGTGAGGTCGGAAAACGATTCGTTCACGGTGACCTTCAAGAACAAAAGATCCGAGGGCGGGATCGAGATCAACCGCGAGCGGGAGTTCGCGATCGCCGATCTGGCAGTCTTCACCGAGTTCATCGAGCGTCTGGGTTGCGAACCCTTTTTCGAAAAACGCAAGATCGGCTCGAGGTGGGAATGGCGTTCGGAGGACTCGTCGAGGCCTATCGTACTCGAACTTCTCGAGGTGCCGGGGCTTGGCCTTTTTCTGGAGATAGAAGCACTCGTGGCCGACGAGGATCCCTCGGCGATCGCCTTGGCTCGCGGCGAAATTTCCTTGCTCCTCGAAAAGTCCGGCCTGGACGAATCGGCGATCGAGCCGCGCTACTATTCGGAACTCCTCATGGAGGCGGGGCTCGGCCCTCGTTGGTAGCGTCGCCTCGGGAAATGCAAAGGGGCTGTCCTCATGGGACAGCCCCTTTCGTGTGGGCGCTACAGGGTTCGAACCTGTGACATCCTGCGTGTAAAGCAGGCGCTCTGACCAACTGAGCCAAGCGCCCCCGGCGATGCCTTCGCTTCGCGTCAGGGCCGATATTTAGCATGGGGAGCCTCGAGGGTCAAGGGATGAGGCGGCCTCTCCTCGGACCGACGATGCGGGGCGAGCTTGTTTCGATGCCGAACGCGGCCTACTCTTGCTATGGAGGGGAATGAGGTGGGAACAAGGATCGTCGCGATAGGCAACGCGCTCATGGACATATTCGCCTTCGTCGGTATCGACCTGCCGGAATCCCTGGGATATAGGACGAATGGCGTCAGCCATCTCGAAGCGGGGAGTCTGGACAAGCTGATCGCGAGACTCGACAAACAAGCGGCGATGGCCGCGGGAGGCGGGGCCGCGAATACCGTCCGGGCCGCCAGCCTCCTCGGCGTAGAGTGCGGTTTCATCGGCACGGTGGGGGACGACGAATTCGGAAGGCGGTATCGGCGCGACCTCGAGAATGTCGGAGTGAAGGTTCTGCTTTCCATACATCCCCTTCCGACCGGGGTCTTTTGCGCCCTTATCCATCCCGATCATGGAAGGACAATCCTCGTGGCGCCGGGTGCGGCTCCCTTGGTCTCCATGAGCCGCTGCGACTTCGAAAGACGAAGGGGAGACATCCTCTACATCGACGGTTTTGCCCTCGCGGGCGGTCGTCTTCTCGAAGAAGAAGGCCCTAAGGCTAGGGCAGCCGGCATGCTAATCGCGATCGATCTCGGATCGAAGCAGCTCGTCCAGACGCATAGGCAGGCCCTTCTCGATTCCATTCGCGAATACTGCGATTTCGTATTCGCCAACGAGGAAGAATTTCTCTGTCTCGGCGGCTCGTCCATCGAAGGAACCTGCCAGGCCCTCTCGGAATTCGGTTGCACCTTTGTCGTGAAGAAGGGGGAGAGGGGGGCGGTCTTCTGCCGCGAAGGCCTCAGGGTGGAAAGCCCTGTCCGGGCCCAACAGCCCCTCGACGAAACGGGGGCCGGCGATGCCTTCGCGGCAGGCTATCTCGCGGCCTTTTCCCGGGGCTTCGCGCCTGAACTCTGTCTGAGACTCGGTAACAGGCTCGCCGAGGAGGCTATCGCGGTCCCGGGTCTCGGCCTCGCGACGGATAGGATACGGCAGTTGCGTTCAAGTTTCGGTTTATAGGGGGAGAAACCAGTTTTTACAGGGGAGATCTCGCTAAGAGTCGGGCAAGACTTGTCGCAAGGCGCTTGAAATCGTATTTTTGCCAGGAAGTCATTTCAAGGAGCGACCATGGCGGAGAACGAGATCATTCCCATTGACCTGGTACTTCCCGGCAAGCTGCCTCTCATTCCCCTGATGGGCAGGCCGATTTTTCCCGGAATATTCACCCCGATAATGATAGGCAATCCCGACGACGTGAAGGTCATCGAGGAGTCGGTGGTCGGCGACGGCATGATAGGCCTCGTGATGATCAAGGGCGAATTCGACAAGCCCAAGTCCGACGACCTCCACCCGGTCGGAACAGTCGCCAAGATCATGAAGCGCATCAACCTGCCCGACGGCGGGGTCAACATCTTCATCTCCACTCTCAAGCGCTTCAAGGTCAAGAAATTTCTGTCGAAGGAATCGCCCATCGTGGCGGCCGTGACCTATCTCGAGGACGAGGGAGAGGGTACCGACGAGATCAAGGCCCTCACGAGGGCCCTCCTGTCGGAGATGAAGAGCGTCTCGGAGAACAATCCGCTCTTCTCCGAAGAGATGCGCCTCAACATGATCAACATCGACCATCCGGGCAAGATAGCCGATTTCATCGCGAGCATCCTCAACATCGACAAGAACGACCAGCAGAAGATCCTCGAGACCCTCGACATCCATGAGCGGATGGAGCGCGTCCTCGTCTTCATCAAGAAGGAACAGGAGCTCCTCCGCATACAAAAGCGGGTCCAGCAGGAGATCAACGAGAAAATCGAAAAGAGCCAACGGGAGTACTTCCTCA
>DATKTD010000106.1:0-11587 GCA_035531315.1 Rectinemataceae bacterium | reverse complement strand
CTCGACATAGCCTACGATCCTTCGACCGCCTCGGCGGTGGCCGAGCTCGGCGAAAGCTGGGTCAAGCTCTTCGTCGGCCCCTTCGACATCTCGGCGGGCAACCAAGTGCTCTCCTGGGGCAGCACCGACGCCTTCACCCCTTCAGATGTCGTCAACCCCCAGGACCTGAGCATTCCCGTGGACCCCGTCAAGAAAGCCGTCCCCCTCGGCCGCCTCGTCTACAACGGCGACATCCTCACGCTCGACCTCGTCGCTGAGCCCTTCTGGGTCGCCCCGACCCTTCCCGGTTCGCGCTGGACACCCGTCTCGCCCCTCCCCACGACCATCGATCCTGTTGGTATTAGTTGGGACAATGTTTCCTACGGCGGCCACGCCAAGCTGAGCCTCGACCTCCTCGAGGGCCTGGATATCGGCTTCACCGCCTATCGGGGACGCAGCTACACGCCGACGGCCACGCTTACCTTTCCAGGCGGCTCCTCTGCCATCACCCTCGACTACGACCGCCTTACCCTCCTCGGCGCCGACGCCGTCCTCGTGCCCGGCGGCGGCCTCCTCCTCAAAACGGATTGGGGCTATCGCACGCTCCGCGACTCGAACATCCTCGAGCCCCAGGCCGGCGCTGCCTCCCTCCAGGGCGTCTCGGGCTTCGAGTACCGGATAGGCCAGCTCCAGCTCATCGGGGAGTACGTCCTCGATTGGTCCAAGGGTAGCGCCGCGGCGGGCGACACGATCGGTCACAGCCTCGTCGGCATCGCCTCGATGGACCTCGGTAGCAGGATCGGCCTCAAGATAGCGGCGACCCATGAGTTCACGGGGGACAGCGGTCTCATCGCGCCTCAATTGTCCTACACCCTGGCCGACGGCCTCCAACTCAAAGGCGACATGTTCTTCTTTTACGGCGCTTCCGGCACCACCTACGGGGCTTGGAGGGACAATTCCCTAGGCCGGTTATCGATCAAGCAGTCGTTCTGAATGACGCGGCGACGGGTGCGCGCCGCGGCCGCGTCCTCCCTTTAGGGGTCGCGGTCCTGGGCGCGGAGCGAAAGCCTTCTGTCGGGTGAATCGGGGCAGGCTCTGGAGTTCAGGGTCGGAAGGGGGGCCTCCCCTCGTCCTCCCCTAGAACCAAACTTAGAAGGCTCCGAGCAGCAAGCCGGGCGTCGCCGCAAGAGCGAAGAGGGCGACCATGCAGATGGTCAGCACGGTCACCTCGGCCGCCCGGAGGGGGAGGACCGTCTTGACCGCTCCTTCGTGGAACCAGGCCTGGATGACGGGCCTCATGTAGTAGGCCACACCCAGCGCGCTCATCACGACCGCGAAGACCACGAGGGCGATACGCCCCTGTCCCACGGCATTCCCGAAGACGAAAAGTTTGCCGAAGAAGCCGCCCAGGGGCGGTACGCCCACGAGGGAGAGCATGGCTACGCCGAGGGCGACGGCCAGGAAGGGAGAGCGCGAGCGGAGGCCAGCGAAGGCCTCGATCCTGTCGCCCTCGCCGGCCTCCTCGAAGCGGGCCCAGATGGCGAAGGCTATCATCGTCGCGGCGGCATAGGCAGCGGCGTAAATCCACAGGGCTCCCGCCGCCATGCTTCCCTTCGCGAGAAGGGCGATGAGGAGGTAGCCGGCGTGGGAGATGCCCGAATAGGCCATGAGGCGCTTGAAGCCGCCCTGGGCCAGGGCTCCGAGATTGCCTATCAGGAGGGTCAGCACGGCGAGGAGGACGAGGATCCAGCCCCAGCGCTCGGAGGCGGCGGGGAAGGCACGTCCAAGGAGGCGGAAGAAGGCGGCGATGGCGGCGATCTTCACGACCGTGCTCATATAGGCGGTGACGACGCTTGGCGCCCCCTCGTAGACGTCGGGGGTCCAGAAATGGAAGGGGGCGGCGGAAACCTTGAAGGCCAGGCCGAAGAGGAGGAAGAGGAGGCCGAGGAGGAAGAGGGGATGATTCGAGCCCTGGTTCGCCTGGCTCCATTGGAGGATCCCGTCCAGGCTGAACTGGCCGGTGCCGGCATAGATGAGGCCGATACCGAAGAGGAGGATCCCCGTCGCGAAGGCGCCGTTCAGGAAATACTTCAGGGCCGCCTCGTTGCCCGCCGCGTCGCCCTTTCTGGCGCCGGCCAGGACGTAGACCGGGATGCTCAGGATCTCGATGCCGAGGAAGAGCATCACGAGATTCGTATAGCTCGCGAGCATCACTCCGCCGGTGAGGGAGAGGATGAGGAGGCCCGCCATCTCGGAGCGGGGTATGTCGGTGCTGCCCGAGGGCGTGGCCAGGAGGAGGACGGAAAGACCCGTCATGACGATCAGAAGGAGACTGAAGGCCGTGGCGTAGCCGTCGAATTCGGCCATGCCCTTCAGTATGGGATGGTTGAGCCCGAAACCGAGGGCGGCCAAGGCGGTAGCGGCGACGAGGCCGACGATGGCGAGGGGAAGGGTGAGGGCCTTGAGCCTTCCCAGATTGGCGAAAAGGACGAGGATGGCAAGGACCGGAAGTAGTATATACAGGCTCATGGCTTACCTCGCCCCGATGACTAGAAGGAGCGCGTCGAGTGTCGGTCTCGCGAGCTCCAGGAGTGGCTTGGGATAGACTCCCAGGACAATGCCGCCGAGGGCGAGGAATCCGAGGGCTCCGGCCTCTGTCGGCTTCAACTTGAAAGCTGCTACCTCCTTCGGTTCGGGGCCGAGGAAGCTTCGGCGAATCCACTGCAGATAGAGGACGGCGCCGAGGATGATGCCGAGGCCTCCCGCCAAGGCCCACCAGAGGCCGAGTTTGGACAGCGAAAGGAGGAGGAGGAACTCACCGGCGAAGCCCGCGGTGAGGGGGAGACCGATGGCCGAAAGGGCGAGAAGGACGAAGAGCACGGCGAAGGCTCCGTTGCGGTGGGCCAGGCCCGAGACCGCCCCGATCCGCCTTCCGCCCGTCCTCGTCTCGAAGATGTCGACGGCCAGGAAGAGGCCGGCGATTGATAGGCCGTGGGCCAGCATCTGGACCACTCCGCCCTGGAAGCCGATGAAACCGAGGGAAAAGACGCCGGCGGCCATCAGTCCGGTATGCGAAAAGCTCGACCAGGCGAGGAGCCGCTTCATGTCGTCCTGCGCGAGGGCCACGAGGGAGCCCCATACCACACCGATGACGCCGAGGGCCAGAAAGAGGGGCTGCCAGGTCGCGAAGGCCGTGGGAAAAACGGGCAACATCCAGCGCATCACCCCATAGAGACCCATTTTGGCCATCAGGGCCGCAAGGAGGAGGCTTCCCGAGGCCGGCGCCTCATGGTAGGTATCGCTCTGCCAGGTGTGGAAGGGGAAGAGGGGCATCTTGATGGCGAAGGCCACCGCAAAGGCTGCGAGGATCCAGGGAGCCGCCTCGGCGGGCAGGGTGGCCGTATAAAAGGCCGAGAGCGAGAAGCCCCGGGGCGCCAGGGTGAAGGCATGGACGTAGAGGATGCCGAAGAGCATGAAGAGGCTGCCGGCCACCGTGTAGACGAGGAACTTGAGGGTGACGGGAACTCTTTTTGCGCCGCCCCAGAAACCAGCTATGAAATAGACCGGGACGAGGGCGAGCTCCCAGAAGAGGTAGAAGACGATGGCGTCGCGGGCCGCGAAGACGCCGACGAGGCCGGCCTCCATCGCGAGGATGAGCCCGTAGAGGGTGGGACTACGCCTGTCTTCGCGTCTTGCGGCGACGATAAGGGCCACCGGCGTCACCAGGACGGTGAGAAGCACGAGGGGCAGACTCAGGCCGTCGAGGCCCAGGCTGAAGGAGATGCCCCAGGCCGGCACCCAATCGAGGCAGAGGCCGAAGCGGAGGGCGGCTCCGGCTCCCCAGGTAGCGGCCGCCCAGAGGGCGACGAGGGCGGTGACCGCGACGAGGATGCCCGAGGCAATCCGCGCCGCGGCCTCGCGGAGCGTCATGACGAGAAGGCCGCCCGCGAGGGGTATCAGTATCAATAGCAGCGTTACCATGGCTTATCCCAGGGCCGCGATGGCGGCGATGACGATGACGCCGAGCGTCATGGCGAATAGGTAGAATACGGTGTTGCCCGTTTGAAGACGTCGGACCAAGCTGCCCAGGCGGCCGAAAAGACCCGCCCCGCCCCGAACGAGGCCATCGACGCCGCGGTCGTTCGCGGTACCGAAGAGCCACGAGGATAGGGAGAAGAGGGGCCTCACGATGACGGCATCGTAGAACTCGTCTACGCGGAACTTTTCGAGGGACCAGCGGGCCAGGCCCTTGACGGTGCTGTCTTCGCCCGGCAGCTCGGCCTTGACCCCGTATTTCCAGATCGCGAAACCGAAGCCGGAGAGGGCCACGATCACCGAAATACCCATGAGAAGCCATTCGGTGCCGGCCGCCAGATGCCCCTCGTAGAGGCCGGCCGAGGGGGCGAGGAAGCCGGCGATGAGATTTGGCAGGCCGAAGACGGCGGGCAGACCGAGGAAGCCCGCGCCGAGGGAGCCGATGGCCAGAAGAATGAGGGGCAGGGTCATTGTCCACGGGGACTCGTGGGGGTGGACCTTGGCGTCAACCCGCGAGGGGCCGTGGAAGACAAGGACCAGGAGCCTGCCCATGTAGAAGGCCGTGAGGAAGGCCGCGAAGACGCCCACCGCCCAGAGAATCGGCGAGCGTTCGAAGGCGGCGGCGAGTATCGAGTCCTTAGAGAAGAAGCCGGCGAAGGGCGGGATGCCCGAGAGGGCCAGGGTTCCGGCGAGGAAGGTGAAGTAGGTGATCGGGAGTTTCTTGCGAAGACCGCCCATCTTCCTGATGTCCTGTTCACCGGAGAGGGCATGGATGACGGAGCCCGCCCCGAGAAAGAGGAGGGCCTTGAAGAAGGCGTGGGTGAACACGTGGAAGTAGCCCGTGCTATAGGCTCCCACGCCGAGGGCGAGGAACATGTAGCCGAGCTGGCTCACCGTCGAGTAGGCGAGGACCTTCTTGATGTCCCGCTGGGTAAGGGCGATGAGCCCCGCCCATACGGCGGTCGCGAGGCCAATCACGGCGATGAAGGAGAGACTGGCTGGAGCGAGATCGTAGAGGACGTGCGAGCGGATCACCATATAGATGCCCGCGGTCACCATCGTCGCCGCATGGATGAGGGCCGATACAGGCGTGGGGCCGGCCATCGCGTCGGGTAGCCAGGTGTAGAGGGGTATCTGGGCGCTCTTGCCCATGGCGCCGACGAAGAGCAGCAAGGTGATGAGGGTGAGGGCCGGCGTGCCCGAGGCCATGCCCGCGGCCTTGGCGAAGACCGTCCCGAAGGAGAGGCTTCCGAAGGTGGCGAACATCGCGAAGAGGCCGAGGAGGAAGCCGAGGTCGCCGATCCGGTTCATCACGAAGGCCTTCACCGCGGCGCCGTTGTAGTCGTCGCGGGTGAACCAGAAGCCGATCAGCAGGTACGAGCAGAGGCCGACGCCCTCCCATCCGACGAACATCACGAGGTAGTTGTCGGCGAGGACGAGGAGGAGCATCGAGAAGATGAAAAGGTTCATGTAGCTGAAGAAGCGGGGAGCCCCTTCGTCGTCGTGCATGTAGCCGATGCTGTAGAGGTGGATGAGGGCGCCGACGCCCGTCACGACGAGGGTCATGATCAGGGCGAGGGGGTCGAGCTGGAGGCCGAACGAGAGATTCAGACCCGCCACGGGAAGCCAGTCGAAGAGCCTCTGGTCGAGGATGGCGGCGAAGCCGTCGGGATGGCCGATGAAGAGGGCGAGGGCCAGGGCGAAGGACCCGGCGGTGGCGAGGGTGGCGATCCAGCCGGAGACCGCCCGTCCCAGAGGTTTCCCGAAAAGGCCGGTGGCGAGGAAGCCGAGGAGGGGGAGGGCGGGGATCAGGCAGAGTATTGCGGTTTCGTTCATGCGCTGCTCCGTTTAGCCCTTGAGCCTGTTGTAGTGCTTGATATCGATGGAACGGCTGTTCCTGTAGACCATCATGAGGATGGCGAGACCCACGGCGATCTCCGCGGCGGCCACCAGCATGATGAAAAATACGAAGACTTGGCCGTCGCTGTCCTGCCTGAAAGCCGAGGTGGCGGCGAGGAGGAGGTTGACCGCGTTGAGCATCAACTCGATGCCCATGAGCATCACGAGGATGTTGCGCCTTATTAGGACACCGGCGACTCCGACCGCGAAGAGGGCGGTGGAGAGATAAATGTAGTGGTCGAGGGTTATGGGGCCCATGTCAGTCGCTCCCTCCCTTTTTGCCGAGCGCGACCGCCCCGACGAGGGCCGCGAGAAAGAGGGCGCTCGAAAGTTCGAATGGCACGAGGAAGTCCTTGAAAAGAGCTATTCCCAGGGGTTTGACGAGGCCAACGAGGGAGGTCTGACCGACCTGGGCGAGATCGCCGACGGCGGTCTCCGAGGAACGCCGCATGGCGGCGATGAGGACCGTGAGGAGGAGACCGCCGCTCACGATGCCGGCCAGCCGCACGAAGAGGGTGCGCTTGTGCTTGACGCCCTTGCTGAGGTCGAGAAGCATGATCGTGTAGACGAAGAGGACCATGATGGCGCCGGCATAGACGATCAGATTCACGGCGACGAGGAACTGGGCGTTGAGGAGGACGTAGTGTCCGGTGATGGCGAAGAATGCCACGACCATCCAGAGCACGCTCGCCATGGGGCTGCGCGAAAGGATCACGAGGAGGGCCGCCACGAAAAGGAGGCCGGTGAGCAAATAGAAGGCAAAGGAAATCATGCGTGCCCTCCCGTCGTGTCCGTTCCGGCCCCGTCGGCCCGGATGGCTCCGCCGAAGAGGCGGTTGTGGTCGAAACCGGGCTTGGTTTTGAAGGCCGCCACGGCCTTCGTCTGGCGGAAGCTCACGTCGATGGCACCCGGCGTCGGCTCGAGGAGCTTGTCCTTCCCGTAAATGAAGTTCTTTCGGAGATCCTCGGCGGGAACGAGACGATTGGTGAGGAAGATGGCCTCCTTAGGGCAGGCCTCCTCGCAAAAGCCGCAGTAGATGCAACGCAGCATGTTGATTTCATAGACCTTCGCGTATTTCTCTTCGCGATATAGGCGCTCTTCGCCGGGCTTCCGCTCGGCCGCCGTCATCGTGATGGCCTCGGCCGGGCAGGCGATGGCGCAGAGACCGCAGGCCGTGCAGCGCTCGGCCCCGGCCTCGTCGCGTTTGAGCACGTGCATGCCACGATACACGGGGGCCCTGGGGCGGACCACTTCGGGATAGCTCCAGGTGACCTTCTTCCTGAAGAAGTGGGACAGGGTCACCCGAAGGCCGCTGAAGATCGCCGGCAGGTATATGCGCTCCAGGAAGGACTGGTGCAGCTCGACGACCTTCTTAGAGCGGGACGTCAGGGGAGGTAATGCCATGGCAGGTCCTAGTGGAAGCCGCGGAACGCGACGAGGCCGGCGGTCCACAGCATGTTGACGATGGCGAGGGGGAAGAGGACCTTCCACCCAAGGTTCATGAGCTGATCGTAGCGGAAGCGGGGCAGGGTCCAGCGCACCCACATGAAGACGAAAATAAGGAAGAAAATCTTGATGAAGAGAGCGACCATTCCAATGAGGGCCGCGAGGTTGGGGTCGAGGGCGAGGCGATCGAGGAAGGGAACCTGGTAGCCCCCGAGGAAGAGGGTGGCCATGATCGCCGACGACACGAACATGTTGATGTACTCGGAGAAGAGGTAGAAGCCCAGCTTCATCGAGGAATACTCGGTATGGTAACCGGCGATCAGCTCGGCCTCGCACTCGGCGAGGTCGAAGGGGTGGCGGTTGCACTCGGCGAAGGCCGTCACCAGGAAGACCAGAAAGCCCAGGGGCTGGACGAAGATGTTCCAGTGCCAGCCCGCCTGGGCCTCGACGATGTCCCGGAGACTGAGGCTATTGCCGAGCATGACCACGCCGATGGCGGACATGCCCATCGCGAGTTCGTAGCTGATCATCTGGCTCGAGGCTCTGAGCGCGCCCATCAGCGAGTATTTGTTGTTGCTCGCCCAGCCGCCGACCATGATCCCGTAGATCCCGAGACCCACGGCAGCGAAGACATAGAGTATGGCCACATTGAGGTCGGCCATCTGCAGGGCGATTCTGTGACCCGCGATGGTGATGTCCCGACCCCAGGGGACCACGGCGCTCGTCATGAGTGCCATGCCCATCGAGATGCCGGGGCCGAGGATGAAGAGGAGGCGATTCGCCTGGGCGGGTATCGTCTCCTCCTTCATGAAGAGCTTGCCGCCATCGGCGATGGGCTGGAGGATGCCGAAGGGGCCGTTGCGGTTCGGCCCTTGGCGGTCCTGGATGAAGCCCGCGATCCGGCGCTCGGCGAGAGTCGCGTACATGGCGATTATGAAGCTCCCACCGAGAATGACGACGCCGAGGATCAGCTTGACGATCAGATCGAAGATATCCATGGCCTCACCCCGAAATCAGGGCCGCGGGGTCGGCCACGCTGCCCTCGGCAAGGCCCGCGGCCCTTGCCGCTGCCTGGGCCTCGGCCCGAGCCGCAAGATGCTTCTCCGTCACAGCGAGGAGCTGGCGGAGTTCCGTGTAGTGGTTCTGCCCGATCACCGAGCCGCGGGCGATCTGCCGCGGGGCCTCGAAGACCCAGTCGGTCTTTTGCTTGCGCTCGAATCGGCAGTCGTCGCAGATCCAGGATTCCACCTCGCCGTTCTGATCCCGACGGGCGGTGACGCGTATCACCTCGTCGCCCTTCATCCAGGCGACGGCCTCGCCGGAGCACTTGTCGCAGCTGCGGTGGACGTCCATGGGCTTGAGGAACCAGACCCTGTTCTTGAAGCGTGCGGTCTTGTCGGTGAGGGCTCCCACGGGGCAGACGTCGATGACGTTGCCGATGAAGTCGCTATCGAGGCTGTTCTGGATGTAGGTGCCGATCTCCGCGGCGTCGCCGCGCTTGAGAATGCCGTGGACCCGCTTCTTCGCCACCTGGTCGGCCGTGTAGACGCAGCGGAAGCACATGATGCAGCGCGTCATGTGCAGTTGAATCTTCTCGCCGATATCGATCTTCTCGAAGGTCCGGCGCGGGAACTCGTAGCGCGAGCTCGAGAGGCCGTGGGCGTAGGCCAGATCCTGGAGATCGCATTCGCCGGCCTGGTCGCAGATGGGGCAGTCGAGGGGATGGTTGATGAGGAGGAACTCGACGATGCCCTTTCTCGCGTCGAGGACCTCTGCGCTCGTGATGTTTTCCACGACCATGCCATCGGCCACCGGCGTGCTGCAGGAGGCCTGGAGCTTGGGCATCGGCCTTGGGTTGGTCGCGCTCTGCACCGTCACCTTCACGAGGCAGGTGCGGCACTTGCCTCCCGAACCCTTGAGCTTCGAATAATAGCACATGGCCGGCGGGACGATGTCGCCGCCGATCTGCCGGGCCGCGTTCAGGATCGAAGTGCCGGGGGCGACCTCGATTTCGTGTCCGTCTATCGTGATCTTGGGCATAGGGGCCTCAGGATGGCCGCTGGATGGGAGCGGCGACATTGTGTTTCGGATCCCGGACCTTGTCCGGGAAGCGAACGTGGTACTCGAACTCGTGGCGGAAGTGACGGATATGGCTCGCGACCGGCCAGGCGGCGGCGTCGCCGAGGGGGCAGATCGTGTTGCCTTCGATGTGCCTGGCGATGTCGACGAGGAGATCGATGTCGCTCATCTTGCCTTCGCCTGCTTCCATCCGGTGGAGGACCTTCTCGATCCAGCCCGTGCCCTCGCGGCAGGGGGAGCACTGACCGCAGGACTCGTGGTGGTAGAAGCGGGAGAGGTTCCAGAGATTGCGAACCATGCAGGTGCTGTCGTCCATAGCGAAGAAGCCGCCCGAGCCGAGCTGGGTGCCCGTCGCGAAGCCGCCGTCGGCGAGGCTCTCGTAGCTCATCATGCGGCCGTTGCCGGCGGCCGTCTTGAGGAAGAGGTCGATGGGGAGCACGGGAACGCTGGAACCGCCGGGGATCACGGCCTTGAAGGGGCGGCCATTGCTCGGTCCCCCGCAGAACTCGTCGGAGTAGAGGAACTCCTCGCAACTCACCTTGCCGAGCTCTATCTCGTAGACGCCGGGTCGCTTTATGTGGCCGGAGGCGGAGATGAGCTTGGTGCCCGTGCTCGGCTTGACGCCGAGGGCCGCGTAGGCGGCTCCGCCCATCGCGAGGATGTAGGGCACCGTCGCGATCGTCTCGACATTGTTCACCACGGTCGGGCTGGCGTAGAGACCCTGGACGGCGGGAAAGGGCGGCTTGATGCGTGGATTGCCGCGCTTCCCCTCAAGGCTTTCGAGGAGGGCCGTCTCTTCGCCGCAGATGTAGGCCCCGGCGCCCGGATGCACCGAGAGTTCGAGGTCGTAGCCCGTGCCGAAGATGTTCTTGCCGAGGTATCCCGCGGCGTAGGCCTCGGCGATCGCCTTCTCGAGGATGCGGAGCACGTACATGTACTCCCCGCGGATGTAGATGTACGATTGCCTGGCGCCGATGGCGAAACTCGAGACGATCATGCCCTCGATGAGCTGGTGGGGCAGGCGCTCCATCAGGTATCGGTCCTTGAAAGTGCCCGGTTCCGACTCGTCGGCGTTGCACACGAGATAGCTGGGCTTGCCGGTGTTCTTGGCGAGGAAGGACCACTTGAGCCCCGCGGGGAAGCCCGCGCCGCCCCGGCCCCTGAGACCCGAGTCCTTGAGTTCCTCGACGATGGCCTCGGGGCTCCTGCCGCGGAGGATGGACTCGGTCTTGGCGTAGCCGCCGAGGCGCTTCCAGCCCTCCAGGCTGCGGGCATCGGGATTTTCGGCGTGTTCGAGGAGAAGCTTGCGCTGACCCATGATCAGGCCTCCGCCCTGCGACGCAGGTCTTCCAGGAGGCTGTCCGCCTTTTCCGCGGTCATCAGTTCGTGATAGGTCTCGCCGACCTGGATCACGGGCCCCATGCCGCAGGCGCCGAGGCACTCGGTGCTCTTCAGGGTGAAGAGACCGTCGGGCGTCGTCTCGCCGTCCTTGATGCCGAGCCTCGCCTCGAGATGGGCGACGATGTCCTCGGCCCCGTTGAGGGCGCAGGGACCGGTGCGGCAGGGCTCGAGCTTGAAGCGGCCCACGGGTTTCGTGTTGAACATCGTGTAGAAGGAGGCGACCTCGTAGACCTCGATCGGGCTGATCGAGAGGAGGGAGGCCACGTAATCCATCACCGGCACGGAGAGCCAGCCGCCGAGATCGCGCTGGGCGAGATGGAGGGCCGGGATGAGGGCCGACTTCTGCCGCCCCTCGGGATAGCGCGCGATGATGCGGCCAAGTTCCTCGAGGGCCGCGGCCGAGAACCGGGGAGTATCAGGCATCGAGTTCCCCCGCTATGACGTTCAGGCTCGAGAGAGTGATGACGGCGTCGGAGAGGAGGGAGCCGCGGATCATCTCGGGAAAGGCCTGGTAGTATATGAAACCGGGCCGGCGGAAGTGGAGGCGCGACGGCGTCCTTCCCCCGTCGGAAAAGAGATAAAAACCGAGTTCGCCGTTGCCGGCTTCGATGGCGTGGTAGATCTGGCGCACAGGCGCCTTGGTTTCCCCCATCACGATCTTGAAGTGATAGATGAGGGCCTCCATCTCCGAGTACACGGCCTCTTTGGGCGGGAGGACCCACTCGGGGGCCTCCGCCTTGTAGACCTC
>DATKTD010000105.1:0-13809 GCA_035531315.1 Rectinemataceae bacterium | reverse complement strand
CCCCTCTGCGCGTAGAGTTCCACCATATCCCTGAGCAGGATCCGGAAAGAGTCGTGTGGCGGCAACAGTCTTGCCTGGACCCCGTGAGGGAGGAGGAAGGGAAGTTCCTGTTCGGTCGCCAACTCCATGGTCATGGCCTGGAGCCCTTCGCGGTAGCTCCTCAAGGGCGCACCCGAGGCCCTTTCCTCCCGGTAGAGCTCGAGCGTTGCTTCGAGAAGTTCGGGATGGGAAGCGGCGAGGGTTTTCAGATAGAGCTCTTTCTGACGGCCCGGGCGGAGAGTCAGGCCCCCGGGCATGAGGAAGTCGACGCCCGCCTCCTTGGCGGCCTCGTAGAGGCCGGCCAACGAGGCCCGCGAATCGGAGAGGCCCGGGAGAAGGGGCATGGCGAGGATGCCCGTCGCCATGCCCGCCTCCTTGAAACGCTTGAGCATGCGGAAGCGTTCGGCGAAGGGGGAACCCCCCGGTTCCGCGAGGCTGGCCTTCGTGAGGACAGAGGCCGAAAGCCGCGGCGTAGCCTGAAGAGGCCGTGCCAGGAGGGCGGCCGCCCTTCCGGTGATGTTCTCTCGCAGCTCGCAGGGCTGGTAGGGATCGGTCGTCCCCGAACCGAAGACGATCATGCCCTCTTCGCGTAGGCGGGGAAGCTCGGCCGCGAGGGCCTCGGGTATGCCGCCGCGGACGATGATGTCCTTCTCGAAATCGCCTTCTACGTAGTAACGCTCGGCCCGGCCGTCGCAATAGCGGCAGCCATGGGCGCAGCCCCTAAACGGCGCGAGACGATAGAGGCCGTGGGTGAAGGAGTCGGGAAGGTCTCCACGGAGAAGGGCCCTGTTTGCGCTGCTCGACATCGGCGGCTCTATGGGGCGGCTCGAGACAGGGGAGCCTGGGGCAGGCGGAATTTCAGCCAGACGGGAATGATGATTATGAGCATCGCGAAGGCGGTGATAAGGAAGGGACTGGTCGGCCCCCATGCCTTCCACATCAGTCCTCCGAGATAGGGGGCGGGCAGGGAAAGGATTCCATTGCTCGTCGATAGGAGCCCGAAGGCCGTTCCCCTGAGATTGTCCGGGAAGGCCTTCGAGACGAGGCTTTGGTAGGCCGGTGTGAGGAGGCCGATAGCCATGCCGAAGGCGCCATAGGATAGAAAGGCCGCGGTCTTACCCGGAATCAAAAGGAGGGTCATGAAGGCGAGAAAGGCGCCGAAGTAGCCCAGGGCTATGGCCTTTCGCTCGCCGAAGCGGTCGGAAAAATGGCCGGCCGGTATCATCATCAGCATCATCGTCAGGCCGAACAGCGATTCGAGGCTGCCGATACCTGCGGGGTCCAAAGCCTTCACCTCCTGCAGGAAGAGGGGCATGAGGCTGCCTGAAAAGCCCATGGCGATGTCCCGCGCTCCATCGGAGATAATGAGCCAGGTGACGAAGCCGCCGCCCAAGGCCATGAGGCCGATGGTCTTAAGGGTGGCCCCGAGTCCCTGCTCCGGCGGAGCGTCGGGGTGGCGGGTTCTGGGGTGGGACAGCGCAAGCGCCACGCGGATGATCGTGGCGATGACATAGAGGATGGCGGAGACCAGGAGGACGAAAAAGAAGCCGTAACTCTTGACCGCGAAGCCTCCGGCGAGGGGCCCGACAACGCTGACGATTTGAAAGATGGCCTGGCTCGTCGCGAAGACCTTGCCGCGGTTTTCCTCGTCAGATTGCTCGGCGATGAAGGCGTCGAAGCTCGGCGCGACAAAGGCCCCGGTAATGGCGCTTAGGCTTTCGGCCGCGAGGAGCCATTTCCAGTCGGGCGACAGGAGGACGGCGACATTCCCGATGACGCCGATCAGGGAACCAATGGCCATTGCGCGGAGCCGGCCTATGCGGTCGCTTACCCAGCCCCCGAAGATCTGTGTGGCGATGGGCACGATCATCAGGAGGGTGAAGAAGAGGCCGATCTGCTCGACATCGGCGCCCAATTGTTTCAGATAAAGGGCCTGGAGGGGATAGAACATCTGCCCGCCGATGTTGGCGAGGATCATGGCGAACAAGAAGATGCGGAGGAGGGGCGACAGAAGGGGCTTTTTGCTCATGATGCTGCCGGCAAAGCCTAGTCCTGTGGCAGCCGCGAAGCAAGTTCTAGGTCGCTGGTTTGAAATAGCGGGAGGCGGGGCCGAGGGGGCGGTCGCCTTGGAGGTGGGCCGCCAGGTGACGGGCTATGCGTCCGATGGTTTCGGGGGGGAGGCGGACATGGCGCATTCTCTCGATCTCGGCGAGGATGCGTGCCCGCTTCGCCTCGCTGAGGAGGGTGAGGACCTCTTGCCTCTCCTCAGCATCGGCATGGCGAAGAATGGCGCCAAGATCGCGGTCGGCCGTGTTGAGGAGCCGGGAGGTCGCGATCTTGGCGGGGGTCGAACGGAGGGCCAGGAAAAAGGCTTCGAGCTCGCGCATGAAAGCTCCTTTTCGCCGGGAAGGCCGGACTCAGCCGACGGCCTTCTTGAGCTCCTCGGCCTTGTCCGTCCGCTCCCAACTGAAACCATCGCGGCCGAAGTGGCCATAGCTTGCTGTTTTGCGGAAGATCGGCCTTTTGAGGTCGAGGGTTTTGACGATACCCGCGGGCGAAAGGTCGAAGACCTTGCTGACCGCCGCGGCAATGCTGGCGTCGGGGACTGAGCCCGTGCCGAAGCTTTCCACCATGACAGAGATGGGGAAGGGCACGCCAATGGCGTAGGCCACCTCGATCTCGCAGCGCTCCGCGAGGCCTGCCGCGACGATGTTTTTGGCGACATAGCGGGCCATGTAGGCGGCCGAACGGTCGACCTTGGAGGGATCCTTGCCGGAGAAGGCGCCGCCGCCGTGGCGCCCCATGCCGCCATAGGTGTCGACGATGATCTTGCGACCGGTGAGGCCGGTGTCGCCCATGGGGCCACCGATGACGAAGCGGCCGGTCGGATTGACGAAGTACTTGACGTCGGAGCCGAGGAGGCCCGTCGGCTCGAGTATGGGCCTGATCACCATCTCGATGATGGCCTCGCGGATATCCTCATACTTGACGTCGGGATCGTGCTGGTGGGAGACGACGACGGTATCGATACGGACGGGCCTGTGTCCCTCGTATTCCAGGGTGACCTGGCTCTTGGCGTCGGGGCGGAGCCATCGCAGGTCTCCGCGTTTGCGGAGACTTGCGGCCCGCTCGAGGATGCGATGGGCGTACATGATGGGGGCGGGCATGAGCTCGGGGGTCTCGCGGCAGGCAAAGCCGAACATCATGCCCTGGTCGCCGGCCCCCTGTTGGCCCTCGTATTCCTTGAGGCCGTGGCCGGAGACGCCCTGGTCGATGTCGGGGGACTGGGAATGGATGGTGTTGAGGATAGCCATCGATTCGTAGTCGATGCCATAGTCGGGGTTATTGTAACCTATGTTACAAACAACCTCGCGTGCCAGGCTTTGGATATCGACGTAGGTGTTGGTGGTGATTTCTCCCCCGACGAGGACCATGCCGGTCGAGGCGAAGGTTTCGCAGGCGACGTGGCTTTCGGGGTCGTCTGCCAGACAGGCGTCGAGGACGGCGTCGGACACCTGGTCGCAGAGTTTGTCGGGGTGTCCTTCCGAGACGGACTCGGAGGTGAAAAGCCAGTTGGACCTGCGCATTGAAGCCTCCTTTTTAGCGGGATTTCTAGACCGCCCCGCAATATGGCTCAAATCGGCGGTATGACTGCGGCCTCCAAGGGGCCGTGACGCCCGCGGGCGTACTTGCACAATATGCCTCGGGCCGATCTCTCAATCAAGGGGAGGCCGCAGGCAGGTTTGGGCCGGATTCTCCGTGAAAGTAACGGGAGGCGAGATCCCCGATGCTGAGATATACTGGGGCCGATGACGATTCGAACACAAGGCGTGGGCCTCGCCGTTTTCATCGCCCTGCTTGCCACAGCTTTCCCTCTGCTCGCCGAGGCCCCCATCACCCTCGCCAGGGCCCGCGATGTGCGGGCCCGCCTCGTCTCGGACGCCGACCGCTACCTCGGGGTTCCCTACCTCTACGGTGGCCTCGATACCAAGGGCATCGATTGCTCGGGCCTGGTCTACCGGGTTTTCAAGGACGTCCTTGGCTTCGGCATACCCCGTACCACCAAGACCCTCTACGATTTTTCGGAACGGATCGACAGGGAAAAGCTTGAGCCGGGCGACCTGGTCTTCTTCGACACCACCGGCCCCCTTGCCCATGTCGGCATCTACGAGGGCGAGGGAGTCTTCATCCATGCGGCCTCGGAGGGGATACACACGGGCGTCATCAAGTCCTCCCTCGACGAGCCATATTGGGAGAGGGCCTATGCCGGCGGCGGCCGCCTTATATCGCCGGCGGGCTATCTCGGCATGCTCCTCGGCCTTGGGGGTGGACCCCTCTTCGGCGCCGACAACGCAGGCCGTGGCTTCGGCCTTTCGGCCAACCTTTCTTGGCCCATCTTCGGCATCGAGCCGGGCATACAGATCGATCCTACCTGGGACGTCTCCCTCGGGGTCTTCCGCCTGCCCTTTCAGCTTTCGATCGGTATCGACAGACACCTTCGCTTTTTCGCCGGCCCTTCTTTGACGCTAGGCCAACCGCGACTCCTCACCGCTTCGGGCGAGCGGAGCTACGAGGCGGCCGGAGGGATACTGGGGAGCGCCGGCATAGCCTGGGCCCCCTTCGATTTCAAGATGGCCGGCAACAATTGGCGCCTCGTCGGCTTCCTCGACTGGAACCGCTATGTCGCCTCGGCCGGACAGGCAGCCGACACTCAGAGCGACCTCTCCGCAAGCCTGCGCGTCGGCATCTATCTGGAATCGCGAATCCTTATCTGATAGAGGGGCGGGCCGCGGGCCTTGCCCGGGGCGCTTCCGCGAAAGGACGATCATGTCGAACAGGGAACGTTATGTCCTTGCCCTCGACCAGGGCACGACCTCTTCGAGGGCCATTGTCTTCAGCCACTCGGGAGCCGTCATCGCCGCTCGGCAGCAGCCCTTCGAGCAGCGCTTTCCGAAGCCGGGTTGGGTCGAGCACGACCCCGAGGACGTCTGGTCCAGCCAGCTCGAAACCGCGAAGGGCGCCATAGCGGCGGCCCAGATCGAGGCTTCCCAGATCGCCGCCATCGGCATCACCAATCAGCGCGAGACGAGCATTCTCTGGGAGCGGGAGACGGGGAAGCCCGTCCACAACGCCATCGTATGGCAGTGCCGGCGCTCGGCGGACATCTGCAAAGCTCTGCGCGAGGCCGGGCTGTCGGATATGGTCGCCCAGAAGACGGGCCTCGTCCTCGACCCCTACTTTTCGGCCACCAAGCTGATGTGGCTCTTCGAGGAGAAGCCGGAGCTCAGGGCGAGGGCCGAGCGCGGCGAGCTTCTCTTCGGCACCGTCGACTCCTGGCTGGTCTGGCGTCTGACCGGCCGGCACAGGACCGATCCGACGAACGCCAGCCGCACCCTCCTCTTCAACATCAGACAGGGGCGTTGGGACGAGGATCTGCTCAAGGCCTTCGACATTCCGGAGGCCATCCTGCCGGAAGTCGTGCCGAGCTCCTCGGCGGAGGGCTATGGCCTGACGCGAAGGGAGCTCTTCGGGGTAGAGATTCCCGTGACGGGCGTCGCGGGAGACCAGCAGGCAGCACTCTTCGGCCAGGCCTGTTTCGAGCCGGGAGAGGTGAAGAACACCTACGGCACGGGCTGTTTCGCCTTGATGAACACGGGGCCCTTCCCCGTGCCATCCTCGAACCGGCTCCTCACCACCGTGGCCTGGGACCTCGGGCCGGGGAGCGGAGCTGGCAAGGGCTACACCTATGCCCTCGAGGGCTCGGTCTTCGTGGCCGGGGCCGTGATCCAATGGCTGCGCGACCAGCTCGGCCTCATCGAGGACGCGGCCCAGAGCGAGTCACTCGCCCTCTCGGTGCCCGATTCGGGCGAGGTCGTCGTCGTGCCGGCCTTTACCGGTCTCGGGGCCCCGCATTGGGACGCGGAGGCCCGGGGCACCATCGTCGGCCTTACGAGGGGGAGCTCGCGGGCCCACATCGCCCGTGCCGCCCTCGAATCCATCGCCCTCCAGTCCCGGGACCTCCTCGTGGCCATGGAGAGGGACTTCGGCCGCGACATCAAAACGATTAGGGCCGACGGCGGGGCCTCGTCCAACTCCTTCCTCATGCAGTTCCAGGCCGATATAACGGGTCGGACCGTGGTCCTTCCCGAGGTGCAGGAGACGACAGCCCTCGGGGCCGCCTACCTTGCGGGCATAGCCGTTGGCTTCTGGGAGGGACAGGAAGATGTCGCGAGGAATTGGAGACGCAAGCGTTCCTTCGAACCCGGCATGGACAGCGCGACCCGGGACAGGATCGTGGGTCGCTGGGAGAGGGCGATCGCCGCGGCCCGCAGCTATGGTCACTGAAAGGGGAAAGACATGAACATCGAGACCGTCAGGCTCTCATGGAGCGAGGAAGCCAATATCGTCGTTGGCCAGTCCCACTTCATCAAGACCGTCGAGGATATCGCGGAGATCATGGCCTCCTCGGTGCCGGGGGCCAAGTGGGGCCTCGCCTTCAACGAGGCCTCCGGGCTGCGGCTAATCAGGCACGAGGGGAACGACCAGAAACTGGTCGACGAAGCCATCGGCTGCGCGCGGGCCAGCGGGGCGGGACACAGCTTTTACCTCATCATTGGGGCCGGCGCCTATCCGATCAATGTCCTCGACAGGATCAAGTCCTGCCCCGAGGTCTGTCACATCTTCGCCGCCACCGCCAACCCCCTCTCCCTCATCATCGCCCGCGAGGGCTCCGGCGAGGGGGCCTCGGCCGGCATCCTCGGCGTCATCGACGGCGGCTCTCCCCTCGGGGTCGAGGGGGAGGCGGACAAGGCGGATCGGAGGGCCATGCTCCGCCGCTTCGGCTACAAATTCGGCTGACGGCGAAGCTGCTCGGAGGGAGGGCGCAATGGCTCTGAAGCTATGTCTGGCAGGGGCGACGGGATGGGCGGGCTCGGCCCTGGCCCGGGCGATCGCCACGGTCGAGGACGTCGACCTGGTGGCGTCCGTCTCACGAAGTTACGCGGGACAGGTTTTGGGCGACATCCTCGGGGTGCCGGCCCTCGAGGTCCCGGTTTTCGCAGACGTCGAAGAGGCCTTGAAGAGCCAAGCCTGCGATGTCTACTTCGACTACACGAAACCCGAAATCGCCAAGGCCAATTGTCTGGCTGCCCTCGACAGAGGCTCTTCCGTGGTCATCGGCACATCGGGCCTTACCGAGGAGGACTTCGAGGAACTCGCGGAGAGGGCCGAGAAGCGCGGGAAGGGCGTGCTCGCCGTGGGCAACTTCGCCCTCACCGTGGTCCTCCTCCAACGCTTCGCGGAGATCGCGGCCCGCTTTATACCGCAGTGGGAGATCATCGATTACGCGAGCGACGCGAAGCGCGACGCACCGAGCGGTACCACCCGAGAACTGGCCGCCCGCCTCGCCAAGCGGGGGGCCTCGGCGCTCAGCATTCCCCTCGAGGAGACTCAGGGGCCCATCGAGGCCCGGGGGACGAGGCTCCAGGGTTCTCAGATCCACTCCCTCAGGCTGCCGGGCTATTCGATTTCCGCGGAGATCATCTTCGGCATGGCCGAGCAACGTCTGTCGATCCGTCATGACGCGGGGAGCGGAGCCGAGCCCTATGTCGAGGGCGCCCTCCTCGCGATCCGCAAGGTAGGGGACATCCGCGGTCTGAAGCGAGGTCTCGACTCGGTGATGGACCTGGACTAGACGACGCTCCGCTAGAGCGCGGGCTTCTCCGGAGAGCCGATGTCTCGAAGGAAGGCCTCGACCTCGGCCAGGTTGCCGAGGATCAGCTCCCCCTTCTCCCTGCCCCTCTTGGCCGCCCAGACGCGTCGTCCACTTTCGACGCCGACCCTGCCCCCTGTCTCGGGGCTCGTCGGGCCCTTGGCGATGACCCTCAATTCCGCGTCATAGCCGGCCACCCCCTCAGCTAGGCTCATGCCGAGACGTTCGACGAGGCGGAGGGTCCAGGCGAGGCCGACTGCATCGTCGCCATGGACGGCGATCGAGGGGCGGGGGCTCGTCGAGGCCGCCACGAAACGCCCCGAGGCCGGATCGAAGCTCAATTGGGGGCCGTCGAAGGCGGCGCCGATGGCTCCCGACAAAGCGAGCTCCTCGGGGGCTCCGATCACGAGGCCACGCCGGCGGTCGACCAGCCAGACCTCGTCGGCCTCGCGGAGGGCCAGGTCGACCTCATGGGTCGACATGAGGACTCCCTTGCCGTCGCGGGCCTGCCGGCGCAGGAGGTGGAAGATCTCCCCGCGGGCCGGGGCATCGAGGAAGGCCGTCGGTTCGTCGAGCATGAGGAGGGGACTCTCCTGGGCCAGGGCACGCGCGATCAGGACCTTCTGTCTTTCGCCGTCGGAGAGTTCCGAAAAGAGGCGGTCCTCGAAGTCGGCCATGCCCACCGCGGCCAGACTGTCGCGGATGATGGCCCTATCCTCGGGGCCGGGCTCCTCGCCGAAGGTCTCGTGGGGGAAGCGGCCGAAGGCCACGATGTCGAAGACATTGAACCAGCCGGCGTCGAAGCGCTCGGTCAGGACGAGGGCGAGACCCAGGGCCCTCTCGCGGGGCTCGAGCTCGGTGAGGTCCCTGCCTTGAAGCTCGACCGTGCCGGAGAGGGGCCCCTGCATGCCAGAGAGGCTACGGATCAGGGTGGACTTGCCCGAACCGTTGGGGCCGAGGAGGACGATGAAGCGGCCCCTGGGCACGGCGAGGCGGAGGCCAGAAAAGACGAGGCGCCTTTCGCGGGTCCGATGACCGTGGCCGCTCAGGACATAGCCCACATCGAGGTCCTTCGCTTCGAGGAGCCTCACGAGTGGGGCTCCACCGAGCGGGAGCGAAGGACGATGGACAGGATGAGGGGGGCTCCCAGGAGGGCGAGGAGGGGGTTGAGGGGGAGGGCGATGCCTCCGGGTGCAAGCTGGGAGAGTATATCGGCCAGGAGGGCGAAGAAGGCGCCGAGGAGGGCCGAGCCAGGGAGGAGGACGCGGTGGGCGCTCGAGCGGAAGAGGCGCCGCGCGCCCTGGGGGGCCGCGATGCCGAGAAAGGCGATAGGCCCGCAGAAGGCGGTGACCACGCCGGCCAGGAGGGCGGAGGCGACGATGATGCGGCGCCTCAGGCTGGGCACGTCGATGCCGACGCTTTCGGCGCCACGGTCACCCAGGACGAGGGCGTCGAAGGCCTTGGGCGAGGGGCCGAGGAGGAGGAAACCGAGGAGGCTTCCCCCGAGGAGGACGGGGATGCGCGACATCGTGACGCCGCCGAAGGAGCCGTAGGTCCAACCGAGATAGACCTGGATCTTTTGCGGGGAGGCGAAGAAGACGAGGAGGGAGAGGAGGGAGCCGGCGAAGTAGCCGACGAGGATGCCGGTGATGAGGAGGGAGGTCGTTCCGCCGAGGCGGCGCGAGATGGCGAGGATTATCGCCAGGACGAGGGCCGCGCCGAGGGCCGAGGCCAGGGCCAGAGCCGAATAAGCTGCCAGCCCGAGTTCGCCGAGAAAGGCCGAGCCGCCGCCGCCGGCCAGGATTACCACGAGGCCAGCGCCGACACTGGCGCCGGCACCGATGCCCAGGGAGTCGGGGCCGGCGAGGGGATTGCGGAAGAGGGTCTGGAGCATGAGGCCGGACACCGAGAGGGCGGCCCCCGCCACGAGGGCGGTGATCGCCTTGGGAAGACGGAAGATCCTGACGATCGAAAGCCAGGCCGGATTATCGCCGGGTGCCACGCCGCCGGCCCCGCCGAAAAGGAGGGCGGGGATCCGGAGGGGGGGTATCCTCACCGAGCCGGAGGCCAGGTCGAGGGCGAAGAGGAGGAGGCAGAGGACCGCGAGGACGGAGAGGAGGTAGAAGCGGGAAGCCTGTCTGGCCCCTCCCCCGAGGGGCGGCCTATCAGCCATGTCGATGCTTTCCGCTACTCGCTAAGCTTGCGATACCAGACGAAGTGGTGATCGGGAAGGATCTCGGGATGGAAGATGGCGACGAGATCGGCGAGGACCTCGTCGGGCCTGATGACGGCCGATTCGAAATAGTCGTTGCCTCCCGCTTCGCTGAGCCTCAGATTGTCGTTCCAGACATTGCCGGTCTTAACCACGGGCAGATCGCCGAAGCGCCTGTCGAGGGCGATGACATCGGAGATTTTCTTCGCCTCAAGGGAGGGGTTGATCCAGACATCGGCCTTGAGGGCCTTTTCGAAGACCGACTCCACCGTGAGGGCGAGGGCCCCGGTGCCTCGTGTGTCGGCCCAGAGGTAGGAGGCTCCCGCGTCGGCGAGCATATGGGCCATGAAGCTGTCGCCAGCCGAGACGTACCAGGTTCCCTGGAAGGGACCGTTGTTGAGGACCCGCGGTCCGGAGGCTTGGGCGGCAGCGCTGGCCTGAACGGCCGCCGCGGCGCGGGCCTTGAGGGAGAGATAGTTGGCGCGGACCTTTTGGAAACGGGTCTCGGCCTGGTCTTCCTTGTTGTAGAAGGCGGCGATGAAGACGCTCCATTCCGCCCGCGCGAGGGGGTCGGATTCATTCCATTCGCCGTCGATGATGACGGGAAGGCCGGCCTCGATGAGCTTGGGATGGCTGTCCCATTCGTTGCCCATGCCGTAGGTGAAGATGGCGTCGGGATTGAGGGCGATGATCTTCTCTATGTCGGGCACGGCGTTGCGGGTCACCTCGATGGCGCTGCCCGCCTTGATGCGGGCACGGACGCCCGGATCGTAGACCCAGGAGGCCGAGTCGAGGCCGAGGATGCTGTCGGTCTCGCCGATCGCCACGATCGAAGGGATGTAACTCGTGGAAAAAGAGACGACTCTCGAAACGGGGCTGGCGATCCGCGTCGCGTCGGGAAAGATCGTCGCCGGGGGCTTGGGGCCTCCCTTGTCGTAGAGGAGGTAGCTGAAGGCTTCCTTGGCGCCGGGCCAGGGCGTCTTTACGGTGACGAGCTTGAATCCCTCATAGTAGTCGATCGAAAACGAGGCTGCGCTCTGGAGGCGGAACTGGCGCAAAAGCCTGGCCTGGGCAGTTTCCTGCGCCGGGGCTGTCGAGATGACGACCAAGAGAACAGCGATGATGCCGAAGAACCGTGCAGAAGATGATCGCATGGCCCTCCTCCTCCCTCCGAGAAGTCGGATGCATGATGGGGTGAAGGCAGGTCTCCTGGCTTGCGCGCGACCAAGGCCGCGTTCGGAACCCTTCCCGGGCCTCTCGCCCAGTGGTCACGTTCCGAGTCCCTCTCGCCGCCCATTGGGCATGGCCGAGATGGGGCGCATACAGTAGCGGGGGCTGCAGCGGATTCTCACCGCCTTCCCTTTTCGCCCCAGGCCGACGACGCCGGACTGGGGCACCTCCACGTGAAGGCTAAGATAGTGTGGGGCTTTCGCGCTATGCAAGTACGAGGGAAGGGCGGAAGGCAAGCCGACGAGCCTACGAAACAGGGCTTGCGGTCGATCTGTTGCCCCTCACCTCGGTGTGACGTTACTATGACCTTTCGAATCGAGGTGATACAGATGGCAGATAAGCGAAGGGTCGGTTTCATAGGAACAGGGGTCATGGGGGCGAGCATGGCGGGGCACCTGCTCAAGGCCGGCTACGAAGTCCATGTTTATACTCGCACCAAGGCGAGGGCCGAGGGACTTATCGCCTCCGGAGCCATGTGGGAAGAGGACCGGGTCGCCGTCGCGAGGAAGTGCGAGACCGTCATAACGATGGTCGGCTATCCCAGCGACGTCGAGGAAGTTTACTTCGGCCCCGGCGGCATCATCGAGAATGCCCTTCCCGGCGCAATTCTCGTCGACATGTCGACGTCTCGGCCCGATTTGGCGGCGCGGATCGCGGCGGCCGCGAAGGCCCGGGGGCTTGGAGCCCTGGACGCTCCCGTTTCCGGCGGCGACATCGGGGCGAAGAACGCGACCCTGACCATCATGGTCGGCGGCGAACTGGGCGACTTCGAGGAGACCAAGCCCCTCTTTTCCTGCCTAGGCAAGACCATCGTGCTCCAGGGTGGCCCGGGCTCCGGCCAGCACACGAAGATGGCCAATCAGATCGCGATAGCGGCGAGCCTCCTCGGCGCCGTCGAGGCGATAAGCTATGCGAAGAAGGCGGGCCTCGATCCCCTGCGGGTCCTCGAAAGCATAGGCTCCGGCTCGGCCGGTTCCTGGCAGCTCAACAACCTCGTGCCGAAGATGCTCGACGGCAACTTCGAGCCGGGTTTTTATATCAAGCACTTCCTGAAAGATCTCCGCATCGCCATCGAGTCGGCCCAGGCGATGAAGCTCGAGCTGCCCGGGCTCAGGCTCGCCGAAAACCACTTCGAAACGTTGGCGGCCGAGGGTTTCGGAGACAAGGGCACCCAGGCACTCTGGGTCCTCTACGAACGGGGGCTGGCGCAGGGAAGCCATCGCTGATGGGAAGCCCCCTTCCCGCGGGGAATCCCCTTCCCGAAGCGCCCCCTGAGGCGGTGGTCGACGGCGAATTCCGCTTCGGCCGCTACGCGGGGCTCTTCGAAAGGGCCAACTTCCTCGATGCCGGGAAGCTCTGGAATGTCGAAGTGCCCCGTTGGGTCAAGACCTGGCGTCTCAAGGAGTGGCGGGCCATCCTCATGGGCGACGCGCGTTGGTCCATGGTGGCGGCCCTCTACAACGCCAAGCTCTTTTCGATCGCCCTGTTCAAGGCCTGGGACAGGACCAGCGGCGAGCGGCAAGGCTTTCTCCGCATCGTGCCCGGTTCGATAATCCACATGGGCGAGCGATTGTCCGTTTCGCATAGTTCCTATCATGGCCGACACGCAAGGCTCGACTTCGATTTCAACTTGGCGGAGGATAGGGCGAAGGCCACTGTCAATTGGAAACCCAAGCCCGATGAAACCGCTTTCCATGGGGAGTTCGTCTTCGGCTGCTCGCCGAAGACCATGGCCCCGAGTTCGGTGGTGCTGCCGCTCGCGCGCAACAAGGCCATGTATTCGGCCAAGGCCCTCGTTTCGATGGAAGGTTTTCTCGAGACACCGACGGGCATACACCGTTTTGACGGTTCTTCCTCTTCGGCCCTCTTCGACGATCACAAGGGCTATTACCCCTTCGGCCTCAAGTACGATTGGGTGGGCGGTTTCGGCATCGACGCCAAGGGCCGAAGGACTGGCTTGAGCCTCGCCGGGAACCCTTCAAAGGACGCCAACCGCTTCAACGAGAACAGCCTCTGGATCGGCAACCGCCTCTTTCCCCTGCCCCCCGTCAGACTGTCGAGGGCGGAGGGCTACAAGGGCGATTGGGTTATCCAGGACACGAAGGGCCTCGTCGACCTCGTCTTTTCGCCCAGCGTTCACAATGACGTGAGCTTCCACCTGGGCCTCCTCGAGAGCGACTGGCACGGGCCCTTCGGATCCTTCAAAGGGGTCGTGAAGAACGGCGAGGGGGAGACGGTCGACGCCTCCCTTTTTATGGGCATGGGCGAGGAGAAGTATCTCCGCGCCTAGTGTGTTACCAGGCCCACGTCGGGCAAGCTCCTTCCATTCATGGAGGCCGTCGCGGCTATCGCGGCGGCCTTATCATTTTGGCCTACAAGCTTCCCAGTTTTTCCTCGAAACGCTCACGTTCCCTACCGGAGAGCCCGGGTGCTTCGCCTGCGAGCCTCCGCCTCAGTTCGGCGCGTTCCACCGCGCTGAAGCGCAGTCCGCCAAGCTCATGGTTCTCGAAGCTCGCGCAGGCGGCCGGCGCGACCCTCCTTGTCATTTCGAGCATGACCTCGGCATACCTCCGGATTTCCAGCTGGGCATGGGGATCGAGGCGCAGGGCGAGGAAAT
>DATKTD010000104.1:0-2600 GCA_035531315.1 Rectinemataceae bacterium | reverse complement strand
GTGGAGCAAGGTACGAGGGACTGGGCGGAACTATCGAACCCTTATTTTGCGAGCCAGGTCCATCCCGGGTTCGAGCCTTATTAACAGGGGGAGCCCAGCCGGGCTATCTTCTGCCCCCATGGCACGACCTTCCGAATACCTTGCCGGCATCGGCTACGCCTCGATCTTCGGTCTCTCCTTCCTCGTCACGAAGGGGAGCCTCGAAGTCCTCGCGCCCTTCGAGCTTCTCTTCCTCCGCTTCGCCCTGGCCGCCCTCATCCTGGGCGCCCTCGCCATATTCCGCGTCATCAAGCTGGATTTCCGCGGCAAGAGCCTCGGCAACCTCGCCCTGGCCTGCCTCTTTCAGCCCTTCCTGTATTTCATCGGCGAGACCTTCGGCGTCCGCGACTCGGCCTCGAGCACGGCCGGCCTCGTCATCGGCGTCCTTCCCGCCGTCGGCACCATTCTCGGCGCCATCATGCTGGGCGAGGCCGTGGGTCTCATCCAGGGATTCTTCCTCGGGCTTTCGGTCCTCGGGGTGGGAGCCATCGCCCTCTTCGGGGGAACTGCCGGCGGCGCCACGGGAAGCCCGGCGGGCTTCGCCTTCCTCCTCGGCGCGGTGGGCAGCGCCGCCCTCTACAACATCTTCTCGCGCCGCTCGAGCAGGGTCTTCACGCCGATCGAAACGACCTTCGCGATGATGTGGAGCGGGGCCATCCTCTTCGGTCTCCTCGCCTTCCTGGGCGGGGCTGGCGCCTTCGAGGGAAGCTTCGCCCGCGGCACGGGCTTCGGCCCGGAGCTCCTTTCGCGGGCCTGGAAGGCCGCTCCGGGCATCGTCTATCTGGGTGCCCTTTCCTCGGTCCTCGCCTTCTTCTTCATCAATTTCACCCTGTCGCGGCTTAGGGTCTCGCAGTCCATCGTCTTCTCGAATCTCACCACGGTGATCTCGGTGGCCGCCGGCGTCCTCATCCGGGGAGAGCCCTTCGGCATCGCCCAACTCGCCGGTTCGGCCATGATCGTGGCCGGGGTCTGGGGAACGAACGCCTTCGCCGGCCGAAGGCGGGCTGAAAAGTTTCTATAACGGGCTATCCTCTGGGGGACGGAGTCCATCCCGGGGAGCCCACGATGACAACAAGAAGCCGATTCATTCCTCTAATCCTCCTCGTCGCCATCTTTTCGACGGCGACGATCCTCGAGGCCTCTGCTGGCGCCGGAGGCCTCCTCTTCGGCATTCAAAGACCGGATCTCTCACCCTCCTTCCTCCCCCCCTCGGGCGCGAGCGCCGGGGTCGAAAGCATCGGCGGCTTCGGCTACGCCCTCGATGCGGAGGGATTCATCGTCGGAGGCTTCGGCATGGCTCTCCTCGATCAGGGCATTCTCGACGGCGGGACAATGGCGGAGGGATCCTATGCGGGCGGGGTGGGCGGCCTCCTCGTCGGCCAGCGTCTCATCGGCGAAAGGCGTTTCAAGCTCGATCTGTCCGCCAGGCTCGGCGTGGGCGGATTGGCACAGTACCAGGGCGACTGGACCGGCTGGGCGGTAGTCTTCGCCGAGCCCTACGCCGAAGCGACGATCGTCCTTTCGCCCTGGATGGCCCTGTCGGCCCAGCTCGGGTATCGATTGATGGGCAATTTCGCCCCTGGGCTCGCCTTCGACCGATTCTTCCTTCTTTCCCCCGTCCTCTGTTTCGCCGTCTCCTGGGGCTCGTTCAGATAAAGCCGGGAAACCCTGTCCCAAACGGGCCCATCCATGACATCCTGCCCTTCCCATGCCCCGAGACTTCTGCTGGAGCTGCCGCAGGCCCAAGGAGGCCTGCCTCTGCCCTTCCCTGCCGCCGATGGAGACGAGGACGCGCATCGTCCTTCTCATGCACCCGATGGAATGGAAGCGGGAGAAGTGCACGACGGGGCGGCTGGCCTGCCTCAATCTCGCCAACAGCGAGATCATTCCCGGCATCGCCTTCGACGAGAACTCGCGCTTCCGCGCCCTCGTCGACGATCCTCACAATTACTCCATGCTCCTCTATCCCGGCGAGGGGGCCGTCGACCTCGGGAGAGAGCCCTTCCCCCGCGAGCGGCTCGGAGAGAGGCGCCTCCTCGTCTTCCTGATCGACGCGACCTGGGCCTGCGCCAGGGCCGTGGCCAGGGAGAGTCCCGGCCTCATGGCCCTCCCCCGCCTCATGTTCACCCCGCGCGAGAAGAGCCGCTGGATCATCAAGCGCCAGCCCGCCGAGTGGTGCCTCTCGACCCTCGAGGCTACCCACGAGCTCCTCATCTCCCTCGAGGAAGCGGGCCTCGACGGTTATCCCGATCGCCTTCGCCTCCTCGATGTCTTCGCGCGCATGCAGGACTACCAGGTGGAAAGGCGGGTCGCGGACGGAAGGCCGCGTCATCTCGGCGCTCGGCAGGAGCGCGCCGCGCGCCGGGCCTCACCGCGAAATCGAGCTTGAGGGCAGGATAGACGACACGATACAATGCCCTCATGAGAATATATCCTCTAGAAAACGCCATCATGCCTTACGCCTGGGGAAGCGCCGACGGTCTCGGCAAGACCCTCGGCCTTACCAACGAGAGCGGGGGCCCCCAGGCCGAGCTGTGGATGGGCGCACATCCCAAGGCACC
>DATKTD010000103.1:0-13912 GCA_035531315.1 Rectinemataceae bacterium | reverse complement strand
AATGAAACCAGCTTGTCGCTCGCGTCCTTGACCTCATGGAAGGTCAGGCAGCTTATCACGTTGGAGAACGAGGCATCGGGAAAGGGCAAGCTGGAGGCGCTACCTTGCACGAAGCCGATATTTTCGATTCCTTCCAACTTCGCGTTTCTCTCGCATCGTTCTTTCGAGTATTGCCATTCGTCGCCCCAGCAATCGATGCCGAGGTATCTGCCGTGGGGGTAGGTTTTCGCGTAATTGATGAGCATGTTTCCGTTGCCGCAGCCGATATCGAGCACCTCGGTATCGAGCGCGCAACTCCGGATCACCAATGAATGGATCTTGTTCTGGAAATCGCCACCCTTCTCGCTGAAGGCGAGGGCCGTCATCGAAATGACAATGGCCGTATAGGCGAAGGGGAGGGCCAGAAGGCCCGTTAGAAATAGAGGATGCCAGGCGAGGCCCAGTAAAGAGAGGCTTCCGAGGCAGAGGGTCAAGATCCAGAAGGCGACGAGCTTCTTGGGTCGTATCCAGGTTCCGTAGACGGGGCTTCCCATTCGCTTCGACCTTTCGTCCAGCCGCATTGGCGGAGTCCGTTTCCCCAAGCCTGGAAGGCATGCCCTTCCTGCGGTCATGGACTTCGCCGTGTCAAAGATATCCGCTCGCTTCTCGTCCAGAGTCAAGTGGGGCTGCCTCGATCTTCATCGATTGGGTACAGGCCTCGGCTTCTTCATCGAAAAAAAAGCCCCCATCAAGGGAGCCGGCCCATGGGCCGGAACCTCGCGGGGGGAGGATGCGCATGGAAGGTTTATTGCCATGGCATCGATGGAATCTCAAACCTGAGATTCGACAATCACACAAATAAGCTATCCCGGCACTGTGCCGGATTCCGTTAAGCGGATGTTAAATTCCCGTCAGGGGAAGAGCTCCTTGAGTCCTTGGGACCCGATGTAGACGCTTCCCACCCCGCCAAGGAGATAGGCCACATGGAGGGCCTCGGCAATCTCTTCCTTGGTCGCCCCTGCCTTTATGGCCTGCGCGGCCAGTGACCGTACTCCGCCCATGGCACCATGCGACGCGTCGAATGCCATAGCCATCAAGAGCTTGATTTTGCGCGGCAAGGCTCCATCGGCAAAGGTGTAGTCCTCGGATTCCCTGAGTCTTTTTGCGAGCTCGGGGTCGAGCTTCTGGATGGTTTCGAGCGGATTTTCGGGCATATGGTCTCCTTGGCCACCATCATACTTCTATGCCGGGGGAAGGCTATCCCTTTTTCAAAAAGCTGTTCCTCCTTCTCGGAAAAAAGAATCGAAAGGCGAGGGGCTACTACGAGAAGAACGGCTATGTCAGGGTCGGAACCCTGCCCAGCCAATTCGCGCCGGGAATCGATGAATACCTCATGATGAAGGATACGGGGAAGGGAAACTGATTTCAGGCGCTGACCGCCGTCTCCACCTTGGGCTCCCGTCGCCCGCTGCCGCTCATCGGTCGTCCTTCCCCTCATCCTCGACATCGGCCTTGATCCCCCTGGGTTTTGCCTCGATGTATTCGAGGAAGGCGCTCACGCGCTCATGGACGAAGAAGTCGCGGGCCCGCGGCCGCGTTCGGAGGAGGAGTCCGTCCAAGCGAGTGACGCGGGAGATCGCGACGTAGGCCTGGCCGGCGGCGAAGGCGCCTTGCGAGAGGTCCACAAAGACTTTTTCGAGGGTGCGCCCCTGGGCCCGATGGATGGTGACGGCCCATCCGAGGAGGAAGGGCAACTGGCTGTACTGGTCGGTGATTTCCTCGACGAGCTGCCCGGCTCGAAGGACGAACTTCACCTTTTTCCAGACATGGGCTTCGACGCGGAATTCGCCTTTTCCGTCGCTTAGCCTGACGCTGCCCTCGTCGAGACCCGTTACCGTCGCCAAGGTTCCGTTGACCCAGCGATGCTCCGGGTCGTTGACCGTGAGAAGGACGCGCGCCCCGATCTTGAGCTCCATGTCGCGCGGTGCCGGAAGTTCCTCGTCGTCGAGTTCCTTGGCGAAGTGTCCGGCCGCGATGGCCGTGTAGCTGCGGCCCGGGCCGGGCAGGGCGTCGAGGCGGTAGCGGTTCAGTCGCTGGGCCTCGCTCTTCTTGCCGGTGAGGATGAGGTGATCGGCGGGCGGCTTCTTCCCTTCGGCGAGAACGCGGGATTGGAGAAGATCGAGGTCGGCCTCGGTGACGAGGCCCGAACGGCAGCGATCGAGGGTGGCGAGGAAGTCAGCCTCGTTCTGGCGGAATACCCTCGTGAATTCCACCCGGCGGATCTTGCGCGCCCTCGTGCGGAGGATTTGTGACGAGAAGAAAAAGGGACTCTTATAACGCCTGTTGAAGAGTTCGCCGGCCTGGCTGTCGGGATCGGGTTCGACCGGCGGCAGCTGATAAGGGTCGCCGAAGAGCACCAGGCGCGCCCCGCCGAAGGACAGGCGCGGTCTATCCTTCGCCTTTCTCATCCGTCTGTCCATTTCGTCGAGGAGGTCAGCGCGAACCATGGAGATCTCGTCGATCACGATGGTTTCGACCCGGGCGAGGAGGGGGAAGAGTCCTCTTTCCCGATCGGGATCGAGATTGGTTTCGAGATGGGCCGTCTCACCGGGGTTGATCCAGAAGAAGCTGTGGATGGTCTGGCCGCCGATGTTGAGGGCGGCTACCCCGGTGGGGGCGAGATAGACGGCATTCGGCGGCCGGATCTGCGTCTTGAGATACTGGAGAAAGGTCGACTTACCCGTGCCGGCCCTCCCCGAAATCCAGATGAAACGCTCCTTGTCGTCTTCGAGAAGGGCGATGGCTGTCTTCATTTCCTCGGTCAGGATCATTGCATCCACTGTAGCCTCAAGTGAATAGCAATGTCATCTCTGGCCGCGAATCATGTGCCGGGAAAGGGGGATTCGCCCGGATGCCGCGGGGATTCCCCGAGGCCGTCTTCTATATCGAGGCAGGGCCGCCGAGCGGCTCCATGAGTCCTTCAGGCATGATGATGCGCCAGGCTTGGCTCTGGCAGGCCGGGCGCGAGGGGGATCGCGGCGGCATCCTTCTGCGCGACGACGCATTCGGCGTATTCGACCGCCCCGTTGTACAGCATCAATATGAAGGGGCCCGTACGCCAGTCGACCATTTCCGCCGGCAGCGTCTCCTTGATCCTCGAAGCGGGATGGGCCAGCCGTCGCTCGATCCACTCGCCGCTGTATTCCAATTCTTCCGCCGATTCGAACACGATGACGAATCTACCCACGTCGCTCACTTCATCGAGACCCGACAGTTCGATGTCGAGATAGAGCGTCATGTCGATGATGTGCATGCAACCTCCTTGCCTGTGCCTACATAAACATGGGGCCGGCGAAAGGTATCGGCTGCCGCTTCCGGGTCTGGGATATTTTACAATCTTTGCGGGGCGTCACGGGAGCTGAGCTCTGGTGGGAACTCGCCACTTCGGGGACGAGGCGAGCGAAGGCATCAGAGCTTTGGGGCAGCCCTCCGTCTACAAGGTGGAGGATGGCATTGTGGCGCTTCGGGATTTCGAAGGCTGACGGCAGAAGATGATGCCTTCGCCTGTTTCGACAGGCTGTCAACGGCCCAGGAACTCCTTCAGCCTCTTTATTCTATTCGGTGAGAGGCGCTAGGCTGAGGCACTAGTGGCGCGCAAGGCCAGCTTCTCTTCCACCTGGAATTTCCGCGACGGCAAGGATCTCACCGCCTTCATTCAAAACGCGGATCTTTCGCCGCTGGTGATATTTACCGACGGTTTTCAATTGGCCCCCTCTCTCGAATCGCTTGGGAAGCGCTAGGGAAGGGGCAAACGGCCGTTCGGTCTGGATTTTTCGTCGTGGTTTCGGCGACAAAGTGCTAGTCGTGGTTTCCGTGCCGCCTCGGGCTTTGAAGAGTGAAGAACAATGATCGATACATCCTGATGACCGGTTTACAAAACGGGTTGAGAATGCCAGTAGTGGCGTTAGGCCGCTCGCGGCCATCGGCCGCGGCAAGTTCTCTGAGGAGGCCTTCTATGAAACGTGTTTCCGTTTTTCTATCTGTCTTGTTCGCGGTCGTGCTCGGCAGCACGGCCTTCGCGCAGGTCCAGGTCGGCATCGTTCTCCCCACCAAGGATGAACCCCGCTGGATCCAGGACCAGACCAGGTTCATGACCGCTCTTCAGACCGCCGGCGTCAGCGCCGAGGTCCTCTTCAGCCAGGGCTCTTCCGCGACTGAAAAGACCAACGTCGAGAGCCTCATCACCAAGGGAATCAAGGTTCTCATCATTTGCCCGCAGGACGGAGCAGCAGCAGCCGCCGCCGCCAACGAGGCTCGCCAGGCCGGCGTCAAGGTGATTTCCTACGATCGCCTCATCCTCGGCACCGACGCGGTCGACTACTATGTCACCTTCGATTCCTTCCAGGTCGGCGCTGCCTGGGGCAAGTATCTCGTCAGCCAGGTTCCCGCGGGCAAGAAGGGCAACAACCTCTACCTGTACACCGGCGCTTCCTCCGACAACAATGCATTCGTCTTCTTTAATGGCGCCTGGAGCGTTCTCCAGCCCAAGATCGCCGACGGCACCTTCATCGTCCGCAACTCCTCCAAGGCCGTCTCCCTCATGAAGAAGGCCACGCTTACCCGCGATGAGCAGTCCGCGATCATCGGTCAGACCACGACCAACTGGAACTTCAACGACGCCAAGAACAAGGCCGAGGCCAATCTTACCTCCGTCGGCAAGAAGGACAAGGGCACCGTCTACGTCTGCGCTCCCAACGACGGCACCGCCCGCGCCATCGCCGACGCCTTCTCCGCCGACAAGGATGTCACGAAGTACTACATCACCGGCCAGGACGCCGAGATCGCCTCGATCCAGTACATCATCGACGGCAAGCAGTCCATGACGGTCCTCAAGGACGTCCGCACCCTCGTCGCCGACGCCATCTCCGCCGCCGAAGCCTTCCTCAAGGGACAGACTCCGCCCGCGACGACCCCCTGGCCCAACGGCAAGATCAACGTTCCCGCGAAGCCCACCGCCATCGTCACGGTCACCAAGGATAACGTGAAGGCCGCCATCGTCGATTCCGGCTACTGGCCCGCCAGCGATTTCACCGGCCTGTAAGGCTCTCTTTTTCCGGTCACGGAAGGCCTGGGCCCTTCGGCCCGAGCCGCCCGCGGCGGGCGCGCGCGACATGGTGTCGCGCGCGCCTCTTCTCCTTGTCTTTATCGATACCGGGATCGGCCCGCCGGGCAATCCTTCCCGCCGCGCGGCGGCATCGCCCGATGCGTCTCGCGGATCGGCTCAGGTCCACCGGAATCGTCGGCATTTCTATGAAAGCCGTCCTATACTTGTCAAACGAAACGAAGCTCTCGGAGGCGGGGTCGCAATGAATACTCCAATACTAGAGATGAAGAACATCACAAAGACCTTCCCCGGGGTCAAAGCCCTGAGCGACGTGACCTTTTCGGTCGCCGCCGGCGAGATCCATTGTCTCGTGGGGGAGAATGGCGCCGGCAAATCGACGCTGATGAAGGTGCTGAGCGGCGTCTATCCGCACGGTGACTATACGGGCGACATCCTCTTCGAGGGGAAGGTCCAGAAATTCCGGGGCATCGCCGACAGCGAGCGCACCGGCATAGCCATCATTTACCAGGAACTCGCCCTCATCCCCGAGATGACCGTCTATGAGAACATCCTTCTCGGCCACGAGATAAAGAAGGGCCTCACCGTCGACTGGAACGAGACCATCAAGAAGGCCGACGAGATGCTCAAGAAGGTCAGGCTCGACGTGACCCCCGACGCGAAGGTCAAGGATCTCGGCGTCGGCCGGCAGCAGCTCGTCGAGATAGCCAAGGCCCTGAGCAAGAACGTAAAGCTTCTCATCCTCGACGAGCCGACCGCGGCCCTCAACGAGGACGACTGCGACAACCTTCTTGCCCTCCTCCTCCGGCTCAAGGAGGATGGTGTCACGAGCGTCCTTATCTCCCACAAGCTCAAGGAAGTGATCAAGATCGCCGACACGGTCACGGTGCTCCGGGACGGGCAGACGATCTGCACCCTCGATGCCGCGAAGGAAGAGGTGAGCGAGCGCGTCCTCATCAAGCACATGGTCGGGCGCGAGATCAACAGCATCTACCCCGAGCGGGCCAGGGAGACTTCGGAGGACGTGGTCCTCGAGGTCAGGAATTGGAGCGCCTACGATCCCCGACTGGGCCGGCCGGTGTTAAAGGACGTCAATTTCAAGCTGCGCCGAGGCGAGATCATCGGTTTCGCCGGCCTCATGGGTTCGGGCCGCACCGAGCTCGCAAAAAGTATCTTCGGCAATCCGGACGGATACGAGATAAGCGGCGAGCTCTTCGTGAAGGGAAGCCCCGTCCATCTCCGGACTCCGAAGGAGGCGATCGAGGCGGGCATCGCCTACGCCACCGAAGATCGCAAGGGCAACGGCCTCATCCTCATCCAGGACATCAAGCAGAACATCACCCTGGCCAACCTGGACGAGGTTTCCAAGCGGGGCGTCATGGATCAGAACGCCGAGGTCAAGGCGGCCACCGGCTACAAGGACGCGCTCAACATAAAGACCCCGAGCATCGAGCAGACGGTCGTCAACCTATCGGGCGGCAATCAGCAAAAGGTGTCGGTGGCCAAATGGCTCTTCGTCGAGCCCGACGTCCTCATCCTGGACGAGCCGACACGGGGCATCGACGTCGGCGCCAAATACGAAATCTACAGCATCATGAACAAGCTGGTGGAACGCGGAATGAGCATCATCATGATCTCTTCCGAGCTTCCCGAGGTCCTGGGCATGAGCGATCGCATCTATATCGTGTCTTCCGGCCGGGTAACCGGCGAGCTGCCTATCGCCGAGGCGACTCAAGAGAAGATCATGCATCTGGCGACGAGTTGACAGCATTCAAGGCTGGAACAGCCGGGCCCTTCGGTGCCCGGTCAGTCTTCCGGGAGAGAGGCTCACCATGACCGCAAAGGACCTGCAAAAAGCGCTGCGTCAAAACATCCGCGACTACGGGATGTACATCGCGCTCATCATAATCATGGCGATTTTCACGATCGCCACCAAAGGCATCTTCATTTCCTCGCGCAACATCGCGAACCTTCTCAATCAAACGGGATACATCGCGGTTCTCGCCGTCGGCATGACGCTCGTCATCGTCATAAGGCACATCGATCTATCGGTCGGCTTCCTGTCCGGCTTCCTCGGAGCCATCGCGGCCGTCGCCCTGGTAAACTGGCATCTGAGCGTATGGATCACGCTACCCCTCGTGCTTGTCCTGGGTATCCTCGCCGGCCTCCTGACCGCCCTGCCCGTTGCCAAGCTGGGTATCCCCTCCTTCGTGGCGAGTCTCGCGGGCTGGCTCATCTACCGAGGCGCCCTCCTTATGGTCACTTCGAGCACGGGGACCATCGTCATTCCCGATCCCGTCTTCACCGCCATCGGAAACGGCTACATCCCGGACATCATGCCGGCGACCTCGACCTTCCTTCCGGGGCTGCACAAGCTGACCCTCCTCCTCGGCCTCGTCGCGATCGTGTGGTTCATCCTCAGCGAGATCGGCGCCAGGAAGAGCAAGCAGGCCTACAACTTCGACGTGCCGCCCTTGGACATGTTCATCCTCAAGCTCGTCTTCATCGCCGTCGCCCTCGGCCTCATCTCCTGGGTCCTCGCCGGTTACAACGGGATGTCCTGGACGGTCCTGATCATGCTCGCCGTGGTCCTCGTCTACGATTTCGTGGCGAAGCAGACCGTGCTGGGCCGCCACATCTACGCGGTGGGCGGCAATCCCGACGCGGCCGAGCTCTCGGGCATCAGCGTCAAGAAGATCACCTTCATCGTCTTCGGGTCGATGGGCTTCTTGACGGCCCTCTCGGGCATCCTCTTCGCCTCGAGACTCCAGTCGGCGACCCCGACGGGCGGCACCCTCTTCGAGCTCGACTGCATCGCCGCCGCCTACATCGGCGGCGTCTCCGCCGCCGGCGGCGTGGGCAAGATCACCGGTTCCCTCATCGGCGCCCTGGTCTACATGTCCCTGATGAACGGCATGAACCTCCTGGGCACCGACATCTCGCTGCAGTACGTGATCCGTGGCGCGGTTCTCGCCATCGCGGTAATATTCGACGTGGCTACCCGCAAGGTAAAGCGCGGATAATCGAAGGGGAGGCGGCCATGCCCATACATGGTGAATGGATTCGCTACGGCGATCAGAGCGGCTATTTCGCGGTCCCGGAAAGGGCAGCGCGGCCGCTTCCCTCGGTCATCGTCATACAGGAAATTTGGGGCGTCAACGGCCATATCGAGGAAGTGACGAGGCGGATCGCCGCCGCCGGTTACGCCGCCCTCGCCCCAGACCTCTTCGCGGTGGGGGGGAAGCGCCCCGGGGCCCTCGAGGCCGCCCGCGTCGAGGAGGCGGTGGCCTTCATGGGGACCCTGCCACCCGAGCGCCGCTTCGACCCTGCCGCCCGCGAGGAGGCCCTCGCCAAGTTGGATGCGGGTCCCCGGGCCCGCATCGCCGAGACCCACGGCGCGATGTGGTCGATGCCTGGAAGACTTTCCTCCCTTGTGCCGCCTCTCCGTGCGGCCGTCGTCCATCTCAGCCATGAAAGACCCGAAACCCGGGACCAGCCCATGGGCTGTGTCGGCTTCTGCATGGGCGGGGGTCTCTCGGCCCTCCTCGCCTGCGAGGAGCCGGAGATCGACGCCGCCGCCGTCTTCTACGGAAGCTGTCCTCCCGACGACAAGGCTGCCGGGATACGCTGCCCCGTGATCGGCTTCTATGGAAGCAAGGACCAGCGGGTCAATGTCGGCATTCCCGCCTTCGCCGCCGCGATGAAGCAATCGGGCGGTTCCTTCGAGTCGCACATCTATGAGGGGGCGAACCACGCCTTCTTCAACGACACGGGGCAGGTCTACGATGTGAACGCCGCCCGAGACGCCTGGGCGAGGCTCATGGCCTTCTATGCCGCCCATCTTGCACCGGGGCGGGTGAAAGAGGCGGGCCTCGCGGGTGTCTGAGCCGCTGACCCCGGCGGCCGACTGTCTGGTGATGGCCAAGCCCGCGGGGCCTAAGTGCAATCTCCGCTGCGCCTACTGCTACTATGTCGGCAAGGACGCCGGGGACTTCGCCCCCTCCGGGGACCTCGTCTCTCCCTCGGCGGCGAAGAGGCCGGGCAGGCTTTCCGATTCCCTACTCGCGCGCTATGTCGCACAAGGCCTGGCCGCCTCCCCGGGGCCGGTCACCCACTTCGAATGGCATGGCGGCGAACCGACCCTCCTCGGTCTCGACTGGTTCAGGCGTCTGGTCCGTCTCCAGAAAAAGCTCTGCCCCCCCGGACGCCGCATCACCAACGGCCTTCAGACGAATGGCCTCCTGATAACCGAAGCCTGGGCCGGCTTTCTCCGCGACGAGGGCTTTTCGGTGGGCCTCAGCCTCGACGGACCCGAGGATTGCCACGATATCTATCGCCGTACTGTCGAGGGGGGACCGAGTCACGCGCGGGTCCTCCGAGCCTTCGAGAGGCTCAGGAGGGCGGGCTGCTTCACGAATGTCCTCTGCGTCGTACACAAGGCCAATGTCGGGAGGGCCGAAGAGGTCTATGGCTTCTTTCGCGATATCGGGGTCACCCGCCTCCAATTCCTTCCACTCGTGACCGGAACGCGGAAGGGGGAGGCCCATGAACTCGCGGCGGGCCGGGAGGAACTGGGCGACTTCCTGTGTCGGATTTTCGACCTCTGGATGGCCGAGGATGTGGGCAAGATGATCGTTCAGACCTTCGACGAGGCCCTTAGACCCATCCACGGATTGCCGCACGCCCTCTGCATCCATCGTCCCACCTGCGGGGACGTGGCCGCCCTCGAAACGGATGGCGGCTTCTATGCCTGTGACCATTTCGTCGATCCGGAGCATCGCCTCGGTTCCATCGTCGACAGCGATATCGCGAGCCTCGCGGCCGACCCGCGGATGAAAGCCTTCGGAGTGTCCAAACGAGAGGGCCTCGCCGCCTTTTGCCGTTCCTGCGAGGTCCTCTCGAGCTGCAATGGAGGCTGTCCCAAGGACAGGATTTCGCCGGCCCCGGTGGGAAGCGGCCTCGTGGCCTGGTTCTGTCCCTCGTGGAAGGCCTTTTTCACCCATGCACGACCTGGTCTCGAGGCCCTCTCCGCCCACATGAAAGCGGGTCGCCCCCTTAGGGATTTCAGGCAAACCGCATCGATTTCCTAGTCACATTGACATTCGTGTTCCTTGCGCAATACCGTAGCGTATGCACTCAGATGTAAAGCCTTCTTACAAATGGCTGGCGCTTTCCTGCACCAGCCTCGGCACCCTCATGGCCAGCCTCAACGGCGGCACCCTCATCATAGCGATTCCCGACCTCATGCGGGTCCTCAAAGCGGACCTCCTTTCCGCGGTCTGGATACTCATCGTCTACCAACTTATCCAGACAGTCCTCGTGCTTACCGCCGGCCGCCTCGCCGACATGATCGGCCGCAAACGCCTCTACGTGGCGGGCTTCGCCCTCTTCGGCGTGGCGAGCCTGATCGCCGGCTTCTGCACCAACGCCTGGGAGCTCATCGTGATGCGCGGCGTCCAGGGGGCTGCCGGCGCCTTCATGATCGCCAACTCCTCGGCCATCGTCACCGACGCCTTCCCCCGCGAACGCCTCGGCCTCGCCCTCGGCACCAATATGATCGTCTTCGCCGTCGGCAACATCATCGGCACCATCCTCGGCGGCTGGCTCGTCACCGTCGGCTGGGAGTGGGTCTTCTGGTTCAACGTGCCCGTTTCCATAATTGGTACCATATGGGCGGCGGTCAACCTTCGCGAGCTCTCGACCCCCGACGCGAGCCGGGAGCACGACATCGCGGGCATGCTCGCCTACATGGTCGGCATGACGGGCCTCCTCATCGCCCTGACGGCGGGCGGCATAGACGGCTGGCTCTCGCCGATGGTCGTCTCGGGCTTCATCGCGGCCGCCCTCGGCCTTCCCCTCTTCTTCCTCATCGAAAAGCGATCGGGGGCGCCGATGATCGATCTCAAGCTCTTCAAACACCCGCCCTTCACGCTGGGCAACGTCGCCGCCTTTTTCAACGCGATAGCGCGGAGCGGCATCACCATGCTCTTCGTGTTCTACTACCAGGGCCCGAAGGGCTTCGACGCCATCACCGCGGGCCTCCTCCTCACGCCCGTCGCCGCGAGCATGCTCGTCGCCTCACCCCTGTCCGGCCTCCTCGCCGACCGTTACGGCTCGCGGATCCTCTCTCTCATAGGCCTCATCCTGACCACCCTCGGTCTCGGGATGATGATGTTCATCAAGATCGATTCGTCCTTCGCCTACGTCCTCGCCTCGATGATCGTGATGGGCCTCGGCTCGGGATTCTTCAACTCGCCGAACACGCGTCTCGTCATGACGAGCGCCCCGGCCAACCGACGCGGCATCGCCGCCGGCACCCGCTCGATGCTCATCAATTCGGGAAGCGTCTTCAGTATCGCCTTGGTGCTGGCCCTCGTCACGAGCGGCATCGATCCCAAGGTCCTCTTCTCGATCTTCGCGGGCGTCACCTCGGGTCTGCCTGCGAGCGCCCTCAACCAGTTCACCCGGGGTTTCGAGACGAGCTTCGGCGTCCTCGCCCTCATCTCGCTGCTCAGCGTGGCCATCGGACTCCTCCCGCACCAGGCCGAGGAGGACGAGGAGGGCCATGTCATCGAGCACGAGGCCGCGCGCCAGCATCCCGTGACGGCGAAGCGAGTCTAGCGAAGCCGCCTAGTTGAGGATGCCGGAATCCTCCGGGGCGGGGGCCTCGTTCTGCCCCCCTGCCGGCGGATTCGTCGCGGCCTGGGAGGCGGAGGCAGGCGTCGAGGCGCCTGTCGTCGTCGAGGCGCCTGTCGTCGCGGCCGCGGGAAGCGCCTTGGCCCCGCTGGCCGGGGCGGCGGACATGGCCGAGGCCGCATCCTTCCGCTGCAGGGAATAGGGGGCGTCGGGCTCCGCGCTCGCGGAGCGGACTATGGTCGTCCCCTCGGCGTCCTTCGAGAGGTAGGGGATGTCGTCGTAGCGATCGACATTGTTCCAAAAGGTCATGCCGAGGTTTTCGCCCTGGATGACACCCTTCACCTCGCGCGCCACATAGTCGGGGTTGTACCAGACCTTGTCGTAGCTCACCCCCATGTAGAAGGCCTGTACGTAGGGCCTTACGATGACGCGGTCGCGGGCGATGCGGGCGTTGCGCAGGGAGCCGAGGCGATAGATGCGCCAGGGCCTCTCGATGGCGGGAGCCTCGGCCAGGAAGCCCTGCTCGAAATGCGAGGGGTAGAACATGGGACAGATGACGTCGACGTAGCGCGCGAGGGTCTCGACGTCCTGTCCCGTGCGCGCGCCGGAGCGGTACCAGCCGTTGGCCCCGTAGATGTCGATGCTGATCGGCGCCGAGATGCGCTCCCGGGCGAAGGCGAGGAAGGAGGTGATGGCGCTTTCCTTGTCCATCCCCGGGTCCTTCCAGCGATAGGAGGCGTCGTCGAGGTTGATGCCGTCGGTGGGGAAGCGGATATAGTCGAACTGCACCTCGTCGAAGCCTCGCGCTATGACTTCGTTCGCGAGCGTCACGTTGTAGGCCCAGACATCCTCGGAATAGGGATCGACCCAACGCTCTCCATTGGCCACGACCTTGATGGCCGGGACGGCCTTCGCCTCATCTTGGGATTGGGCGGGGGGCTGGGGCACGCCGGGAATCGGCGGCTGCTGAAGGTCGAAGCCGGAGGGAGGGGCGATGTCCTCCTTGACGTTCTTCATGCCCTGCCAGGGCTGTTTGTTCGCCGCGTCCCAGACGGCATACTTGCCGCCCTCGGCATTGGCCATCACGCCGTCCTTGAAGACGGGGATGCGGGCGATGAGCCAGACGCCGCGGGCCTTGGCCTCGGCCACGAGCCCCTCGATGTCGATGGGGTTCACCACCTTCGCGATGGATTTGACGAGGGGATCCCGGGGGACGAAGCGGAGCCTGCCGTTGTCGTCCTTGAGGTCGATCACGAAGGCGTTGAGCCCTTTCTGGGCCAGTATGTCGAAATTCTTCGCCCTGCTCGCCGGATTGACGATGTAGCCGGCTTGGAGATATAGGGCGTTCTTGTCCGCCGCCTCGCGGCGGATGTCCTTCTCCCTGTCCGGCAGGAGGAGCCAGAGTTCGGAGAGCGAGGTCGTCGTCCCCTCCTCGTTCCACGCGAGGCTCATGAGGGTCGAGCCGCCGAGCTCGCTTATCGTCTGTCTCACGAGATTGTCGGCCTCGACATCGTCGCTGGGCGCGCCTCCGGCCGCGGGAAGTCTCATCACCGCGCCTTCCCGCACATAGCGGAGGCTGCCGTCGGGAAGGGGGGCCAGGGACTCGGCGATGCCGAAGTCCTTGCCGTCGTCCCAGGCCGTCGAGAAATCGGGGGCCGCGAGATTGGAGCGGAAGATTTTCTCCTGGAACGAGTTGGAGGCCCAGAGTTCGCCGCCCGAAGGGGGGGCTGCCATTCGCTTCGGGGTGGCGGCGGAATCAGCGGCACTTGCTCTCGCGGGAGTCGGGCCGGAGGGGGCTGGGGCCGGCGAAACTTCCGAGCTCAAGGTCGGGCTTGTCGTCTGCGTCGCTGCCGGCACCCAGACGAGGTCGGCGACCTCGTCGGTGCTCTTCATCGTCGGCATCAGGTAGAGGCCCTTGGTGACGGAAACCCATCCCGATTTCGCCGAGAGCTTCCGGACATACAGCCCTTTTATCGGATGGCTGGCCCAGGCCGCGAGCTCCTTCGTGCCGGGATAGGGGGCCAGGGCGACGCATTTGAGGCCGGTGGTGTAGGAGGGGCTGCCGAGGTTGGTCCAGTTCTGGCCCGCATCGGCCGAGTACCAGACATCGTCTTTGGTGCAGGTAATGAGGCGGGTGCCGCTCGGATCGCTCTCGAGGTCCTTGAGGTCCATGGC
>DATKTD010000102.1:0-2704 GCA_035531315.1 Rectinemataceae bacterium | reverse complement strand
GGGTGAGGAGATCGGCGATCAGGTTTTCCATGCGAAGGGCGTTGCGTCCGATGATGTCCACATATCGTCGGGCCTTTTCGGGATCGGCGATGGTCCCCTCCGCCAGGGTCTCCGCGAATCCCTTGATGACCTGGACGGGGGTGCGGAGTTCATGCGAGACGTTGGCGACGAAGTCGCGCCGGACCCGCTCGAGGCGGCGCACCTGGGTGATGTCGTCGAGCACGAGGACGAGGCCGCCTCCCGGCCCGGCGTTCCCCCCGCCTTCGACGCCCGAGAAGGGCGTGGCGAGGGCCCGAAACCATCGTTCCCCGCCCTTGCCGTAGAGGGCGAACTCACGTTCGAGGGGGGCGCCGCCTTCGCGACAGTCGGAGGCCAGGGTGGCGAGTTCGACCGAGCGAGTCGCCTCGACGAGGGGCATGCCCCGACCGCCTCCCGTCTCCGAGAGCTCGAAAAGCCTCCGCGCGGCCCGATTGGCCGTCCGGAGCGCCAGCGAGGCATCGAGGGCGAGGACGGCCTCCGACATGCCGTCGAGAATCGCCGCCCTTTCCCTCCCCTCGAGTATCTCCGTTTTGTTGAAATCTTCGAGCTCGCCGACCATCGCGTCGAGGGCACGCGCGAGGGCGCGGAGCTCGTCCGGTCCCGAGGCCAAGGCGGCGAGCCGAATCTCGACGCGGGGAAGCGAAGCCGCTCCGGCCGGCCCAGGCCCGATCCCTCCACCCGAGCTGCGACCGTAGGCGAGTGCCGCCTCCGAGAGGCGGCGCAGGGGCGAGGTGAGGCCCCGCGCGAAAAAGATCGCCGCGAGGACGGCCGCGAGGCCCGCCCCACCGATCAGGAGAAGGAGAAGATTTCTAGCCGGCGCCAGCCTCGCTCGAAGGGTGGGAAGGTCGACGGCGATGCGGAGCACGCCCCTTATTCTCCCATCGCCCGGATCGGAGAGGGCCTGGGCCGCGTAGAAAAGCTCGCGACCGAGGGTGGCGGAGGTTCGCCTCGCGATGCCCGTCCCCCCCTCGAGGGCCCTTCGCATCTCGGGCCGCTTCCCATGGTTTTCCATCGTCGCCGGCTCGGCCCGTGAGTCGGCCACGACGATGCCGTCGCTCCGCATCAGGGTCACCCTGAAACCCGAAGCCGAATCCAGGCCCTTGGCCCAAGCCGAGGCGGCCGCCCGCGGAGAATCAAACCAATTATCAACATCATGCGGCAGGGCGGCGGCGAGGGCTCGAACGGAGGAAGCGAGGCTGGTCCCCATAATGTCGCCGTAAAAGCCGTCCATCGCCGCCAGGGCGACGAGGATGACGAAGAAGGTGAGCAGAATGACCGTCGGAACGAAGGAGGCGACGCTGCGGCGGAGGATGCTTGCCACGGATCAGTCCCTGAAGCGGTAGCCGACCCCGCGCACCGTCTCGATCCACTCGCTGGCCGCGCCGAGTTTTTTCCGAAGCTGGAGCACCTGCACGTCCACCGAACGGTCCGTCACCGGATAGTCGTGCCCCTTTACGGAATCGATGATGCCGCCACGGGAGAAGACGCGGCCGGGGCTGCCCATGAGGAGGGCGAGGATGGCGAACTCGGTGGCCGAAAGATCCACCCGCGAGCCCTCGCAGAGAAGCTCGTGTCTTTCGGTATCGATGACGAGGGGGCCGCGTTCAAGCTTGCTGTCGCCGCGGACTGCCGCGTCGCGGATATCCGCCGCGCGCCTGAGGGCGACACGGATGCGGGCCGCGAGAATCTTGGGGCTGAAGGGCTTGATCACGTAATCGTCGGCCCCGAGCTCGAGACCCGAGATCACGTCGGAGTCCTCACCGCGGGCCGTGGTCATGATGACCGGAATGCGCGCGCGCTCGGGGTCGGCCTTGATCTTCCGCAGCACCTCGAGCCCGTCGAGCCCGGGCAACATGATGTCGAGGACGATGCAGTCGGGTTTGTGCGTGGCGAGCATGGCCAGACCCCGCTCGCCGTCCTCTGCCTCGAGGATGGTCCAGCCCTCCCGCTCGAAGGAGACGAGGAGGAACTCCCGGATTTCGGGATCGTCCTCGATGACGAGAATGACCGCCTTCGCCATCGCGGGGGCCTAGCCGTTGAGTTCCACGTGCTCGCCCTCGACCATGAAGACGACGGCCTCGCAGATGTTCGTCATATGGTCGCCGACGCGCTCGAGAAAGCCGGAGTTGGAAAGGAGCCTCGTGGCGCGATCGACCTGCTCTGGGCGCTCCCGGATGAGCTCGATGACATCCTTCACGACCTCCTTGTTGAGTCGGTCGATCTCCTCGTCCTTGGCGGCCACCTCGCGGGCCTTGGCCACGTCGTTGTTCAAATAGGCGTCGACGGCGCCCCGAATCATCTCGCAGCAGCGCTCCACCATCGCGTCGAGCTTTTCCACCTGCCTGAAGGCCGGCTCTTCCTTGAACTTGATGGCGAGCTTGGCGAGATGCATCGCGTGGTCGCCTGCCCGCTCGAGATTATAGGTCACCTTGAAAACGGTCACGAGTTCCCGAAGGTCGTGGGCGACCGGCTGCTGGGTCGCGATCAGGGCGGCCGCCTGGTCCTCGATCTTGATTTGGAGGGCGTCGACGACGGCGTCGCCCGCCTTCGCGTCCCGGGCGAGCTCGACATCCCGGGTCTTGAGGGCCTCGATGGCCTTGCGGAAATTTTCCTCGACCTTCGTACCCATGGTCAGGATGTCGTGGTTGAGCCGTGTCAGCTCCTC
>DATKTD010000101.1:0-11550 GCA_035531315.1 Rectinemataceae bacterium | reverse complement strand
GGCGGGGTAGTATCCCGCCATGATTACCGCGCCCAAAATGGGAGACCTGCGAGGCAAAAAGGTCTTTCTCGTCGGGGCAAAGGGAACGGGGATGACCGCCCTCGCCGAGATCATGGCCGCCCGCGGCGCGATCCTCGAGGGCTCGGATGTCGCCGACACCTTCTATACCGATGCCATTCTCGCGTCCATCGGCCTCAGGCTGAGCGTTGGCTTCGATGCCGGAGCCCTCCCGGCCGATTGCGATCTCGTCATTCATTCGGCCGCCTATTCTCGAGACACGAATCCCCAACTCTTGGCCGCCCTGGCGCGGGGAATTCCCGTCCTCGTGTATCCAGAGGCCCTTGGCGCCCTTTCGCGACTCCAACCATCGGCCGGTATCGCCGGAGTCCATGGCAAGACGACGACCACGGCCCTCGCCGGTTCCATCGCCAGGGGCATCGGCCTCGAGGCGACGGTCATCGCGGGCTCGGCGGTCTCGAGCTTCGGCGGAAGGTCGACGATGATAGCGGGCGACCGATTCCTCATCGCCGAGACCTGCGAATACAGACGGCACTTCCTCAACTTCTCCCCGGGAAGGATAATCCTGACAAGCGTCGAGCCGGACCACCAGGACTACTATCCGAGCTATTCCGACATTGCCAAGGCCTTCGAGGAGTACATTGGCCTCCTTCCCCATGGAGGTACCCTCGTATGGTGCGCCGATGACGAGGGGGCAGACGATGTCGCCCACCGCGCCTTCGCCGCGAGGCCCGATCTCCGCTCCCTTCCCTATGGCGAAAAGGCCCATGGCCCCTTCCGCCTCCTTTCCTACGCCGCCACGGAGGGTAGGGCGGCCTTCCGCCTCGCCGGCATCCCACGGGACTTCGAGCTGCGAATACCCGGCAAGCACATCGCTCTCGATGCAATAGCGGCCCTTGCCCTCTGCCTCGACATCGCGGGAGAGGGAGGCTCGGCGATCTTTTCCGATCGGATCGTGCTCGACGGGGCGGCGAAGGCAATCGCGGACTTCGCCGGCTCGAAGAGGCGCTCGGAGATACTCGGCGAAGCGGGCGGCATCGTCTTCCTGGACGACTATGGCCACCATCCCACGGCCATCGCGCGGACCATCGAGGGAATCAGGACCTTCTGGCCCTCCCGTCGCCTTGTGGTCGACTTCATGTCCCACACCTATTCGAGAACAAAGGCCCTCCTCGATGAGTTTGCGGCGAGCCTCGATGGGGCCGACGAGGTCGTCGTGCACGGCATTTACGCCTCCGCCCGGGAAAGACCGGACCCGGAGGTCAGCGGCGAGATCCTGGCCGACAAGATCCGGGCCCGCTCCGCAACCGCGCGCCATGGGGGCCGCGTATCCTTTTTCGAGAAGCCCCTCGGTGCCAAGTCCATCCTCGCTTCCAGCCTCGCAGAAGGCGACCTCTTCCTGACGATGGGTGCCGGCGACAACTGGAAGCTCGGCGAGGCCCTCCTCGCCGAGAAGAAGGCAGCCGAGGCCATTCCGTGATCCGCTCGATGACGGGCTTCGGCCACGCCGACTTTTCCTCCTCCCTCCTCCAGGGTAGCCTGGAGATCAAATCGTGGAACAACCGCTATCTCGATGTCTCCGTGTCGGTGCCTGCCTGGCTTTCCGTCCTGGAGCCGCGTATCCGCGACTTCATCGCCTCCAGGGTCACCCATGGCAAGGTCGAGGTCGGACTCAGGTTGCGGAGCCTCGACGTGCCGGTCCGGGCCTCGGTCGACCTCGAAGCCGCGAGGGCAGTCTCCACCGCCTTGCGCGATCTGGCGAAGGCGGCCGGCATTGCCGAAGGCCCCCGGCTCTCCGATATCGTCGCCGTTGAGGGCATCCTCGGATTCGAGCGCGAACTCGATGCCGACAAGGCCTGGCAGGATATCTCTCCCGAACTCGGAAAGGCCTTCGAAGCCTACGACGCCTCGAGGAGGGTCGAAGGCTCCGCCCTCGAACGTGACATACTAGGAAGTCTCTCGCGCATCGAAGCCGGGCTCGAGGCCATCGTCGGTCTCGTGCCCGAGATCGAGGATGGCCTCAAGAGACAGGTCAGGTCGCGCTTCGAGGATCTTCTCGGTTCCTCGATCGACGAGACGAGGATCCTCGCCGAGGTGGCCGGTCTCCTCATGAAATACACGATCAACGAGGAGGTGGTCCGCCTTGGGGCGCACATCGCCTCCTTCCGCAGGATCCTCGCCGATCAGGCGACACCCGCGAAAAAGCTCGATTTCCTCTGCCAGGAGATGAACAGGGAGGTGAATACGATCGGATCGAAAAGCACCCTCCTCAGGGTCTCCGAGGCCGTGGTCGAGCTCAAGGACGCCCTCGAAAACATCAGGGAACAACTGCGCAACATCGAATAGGGAGCGGAACGCAATGGCGGGAATCATAGCGATCTCGGGAAAATCCGGATGTGGCAACAGCACCGTGAGCGGGCTCGTCGCCGCCGCCCTCGGATTCGACCTCGTCAACTTCACCTTCAAGAATCTCGCGGCGGAACGGGGAATGAGCTTCGAGGAGATCATCGAGAAATCGAAGACCGACGATAGCTTCGACCTCGAGGTGGACCGCCGCCAGGTGGCGCTTGCCCGCGCGGGAAATCGCGTAGTGGGATCGAGGCTCGCCTTGTGGCTCCTCAAGAAGGATGCCGATCTCCGCGTCTATCTCTGGGCAAGTCCCGAGGTGAGGGCGATGCGGATCAGGGCCAGGGAAGGCATGGCCTCTCATGCCGACCCGGCCTTCACGAGGGCCCGCGACGAGTCCGACCACAATCGCTATCTCAGGCTCTACGGATACGACAACGACGATTTCACCGATGCGGACCTGGTCATCAATACGGAACGTTTCGCTCCCGCCGCGATAGCCTCGATCATTGTCGACGCATGGCGTCACAGGGACAGGCACGCGAGGGAATCGATTGGAGGAAGATAATGGCAGAAAAAAAGACGGTGATAGTTACCGGCGCGTCCTCTGGTATAGGGAACGCAATAGCGACCTATCTCGCCAAGCATGGCATGCGTGTCATCGGTACCAGCCGCAATCCCTCTGCGCAAACGCGGAAGGCCGACGAATTCTTCGACATGGTTCCCCTCGACGTCACCAAGGATGCCTCGGTTCAAGGGGCCTTCTCGGCGATCTTCGAAAAGGAGAAGTCGGTAGACGCGATCATCTGCTGCGCGGGCATGGGCATCGCGGGTTCGATCGAGGAGACCTCCATCGAAGAGGCGAAGCTTCAGATGGAGACCAACTATTTCGGCACACTCAGGACGGTGAAGGCCGTCCTGCCGCATTTTCGCAAGGCGGGCAAGGGGCGCATCATCGTCATGTCGTCGCTTGCGGGCTCGGTCGGCCTGCCCTTTCAGGCCTTCTATTCCTCCTCCAAATTCGCCCTCGAAGGCCTCGTCGAGGCCCTGCGCTTGGAAGTCGCTCCCTTCGGTATTGACGCCTGCCTCATACAGCCGGGCGATTTCCGCAGCGCTTTCACCGACTCGCGCATAAAGGTTGCGGCCTACCTCGAGGGCGGCGAGAAGAGCCCCTATCGCAAGGGACACGAGGCCGCCGTGGGCCAGATGGAGCACGACGAGCGGGCGGGGGCCGATCCCATCATCATCGCGCGCCTCGTCGACAAGCTTCTCGAAAAGCGCAGGTTGGCCGTGCGCTACGGTGTCGGATCCCTCTTCCAGCGCTTCGGCATCAAGATCAAGTACTATCTACCAAGCCGCATCTACGAAATCCTGCTCGCGATGACCTATCATCTTGGCTGAAAGTCCGGAGGAGAAAATGGAACGCGTCGATTTCGGTACCCTCGAGACGGGAGAGAAAGTCTCCCTCTACCTCATGGAGCTTGGCGACATCAAAGTGAGCCTCTGCGACTATGGGGCGACCCTTGTTTCCATTTTTCTCCCGCCCGCGCCTGGCTCGGGTGAGGACATCCTCCTCGGTTTTTCCACCCTCGCCGGCTATACGGGGAAGCACCCCTATTTCGGCTCGACCGTGGGCCGCCATGCCGGGCGGATAGGGGGGGCTCGCTTTACCCTCGACGGCAAGGAATATACCCTGGCCGCCAATGACGGGAGCTCGAACCTTCATGGCGGCCTCAAGGGCTTCGAGCGCCATGTCTGGAAGTCCGAGGCCTACACCGAGTCGGGCGAAGCCCGGGTACGCATGTGGCGGACAAGCCCCGACGGCGAGGAGGGCTTCCCTGGGAACCTCGAGGTGAGCCTGGTCTTCGGCCTCCATGCCTCGGGCGAGCTTTCGATTCGCTACCGGGCCAAGAGCGATAAATCGACCATCGTCAACCTCACCAACCACGCCTATTTCAACCTGCGGGGAAATGGCCGGGGCAGCGTCGAGGATCAGGAGGTCAGCATCGCCGCCTCGAGCTACCTCGAGGGCGACGCCGGCCTCGTCCCCACCGGCCGCAGACTGCCCGTCGAGGGCGGAGCCTTCGACCTCCGTTCGCCGCGGCGCCTTGGGGAGGGGCTGGCGAGCCTCGGCGGCTACGACAGCTGCTACGTCCTGGATCGGCAGGGCCCCGGACTCTTCGACTGCGCCAGGGTCTTCGATCCGAAGAGCAAACGGAGCATGCGCGTGAGGACGACCTGCCCGGGCATCCAGCTCTATACCGCCAACTTTCTCGCGGGAGAGGTGGGTAAGCACGGGCTTCGCTACGAAAGACACTCGGGTTTCTGCCTGGAGACCCAGTACTTCCCCGATGCCGTGAACCATGCGGACTTCCCCTCGGTCGTCCTCGCCCCGGGCAAGCTATGGGAGGAAGAGACGCGCTACGGTTTCGACTTCTAGACGGCCGCGGCGGGGAAGACAGCGGTCGCTGGTAAGGTCCGGATTGAGGGCTTCCTCAGCCTCGTTCTACCGCGACGAGCCAGAGCAGCCATGGCCTCGTTTCGAGGGCATGGAAGTCCCGGGCCAATAGAAATTCGAAAAAGGCGTCGCGGTAATATCCGGTCATGGCATAGGCTTGGCCGAGATAGAAGTGGGCCCTCGAGGCTACCGCGGGACTGCGGTTGAGCGACAAGTAGCTCTGGAGCTGGGCTATGGCTGCCTTCCAGTCAGCTGCCTTTAGCGAACTCTGCAGGATCAGGGACAAGGCATATTCCTCACCGCCCCTGGCCTGCGTCCTATCCTCGCGGAGCACCGAAAAGGCGGGGGGAAGGGGCTTGGTCGGCGGATAGGGAGCGAGGATGGAGGCGATGGCCTTCCGGGTCTGGTCGGAGAGGACGACGCTGTCATTGCCGATACCGGGATCGCCAGGCTTCGCGAAGAGCCAGGAGGGTAGGGGGTAGGATCGGGCCTGATTGCCGGTTGCGGGGAGGAATCGGTCGTCGCCCTGCGCGACGATGCCTACAGGCCCGAGGCTTACGGCAGAGGCGGCCTTGTCGAAACCGATCGTTCCTTCCTTGAGGGCCGATTCCCTCACGAGAGCGTAGTAGTTCGCCGTGCCGGGGATGGGATAGTCGATGAAACTCGTCGTCGATTCGGGAATGCTGGCGATGAGGCTTGCCGAAAGCAGGCTGGTCGCGTCGGAGAAGGGCGAGAGGGAGCGGTAGACGAGGACATTGCCCGTGCCTGAGCCAATGGCGAAGGATAGGGTCAGGCGATTCTTTCCGACGGTCGCTTCGAGCTTCCAAATTCCCTTCGCCAGGGGCATGGTTGTGGGCGGGGCGGAAGACGCCGCAGCAGTCGATGGGGCTTGGCTGGCGGCTCCCGAGGCGGAGCTTGCGGCAGGCGCCTTAGCGGGCGCCGCTGGGCCCGTCGATGCTGAGCCACCCGTCGTGGGGATTGTCGGCGCGCCGCCAGAGGCCTTGGGCGCGATCGTCGTCGCCGGTTGGGCCTTGGGACTTGGCTGGTTCCCTGCCGCCAATGGGGTGGGCTTCACCGCGATCGCCACCGCCGTCACGGTCCTTCCCGAAATAAAGCTGGCCACGGCCAAGCCCTTCGCATCGAGGGGGAGGAGGGCGTAGTACCAAGCCTTGTCGTCGGGCGAGCTATAGTTAAACGAGCGCTGGCCGGCCGCGATCTTCTGGATTAGCTGGGCGCCGGGGAGGCTGGCTTCCGTGAAAGGCGTAGGGGAACGGAGGACCTCCCAGCCGCCAGCCGGATCGCTCGGTGAATCCCAACTCATCTCGAGGACGCCGCCATTGATGGCCGCCCTGAAGCGCGAAGGAAGGCCTGCGGCTCCGCCCTGGTCCTGGGCGAGGAGCGGTAGACTGACGACGAGGGCCACCAGGGCCAGTGCGTGACGCATACTCTAATAATATCGGCAGGGGCGTCGGCTTCAAGCCTCCTTGAATTGACGGAAAGATCGCATTCCGTTAGCATCGCAGCAATGTTCGTTTCCATCGTCCTCGACATGGGCAGCGAAGATTCGCGGTCCGCGGTGTATAACCTCCTTCCCCAATACGGCTTCGAAAGGGTTCAGAAGGCTTGTTTCGAATGCGCCACGGTAAAAGACCGCGATCTCGTGTCCCTCAAGCGAGAGATCGACAATGTCACCGACAGCTATGACAGGGTTCGAATCTTCCAGTTTCCCGTGGACGGGACCCTGGCGGTGACCATCCTCAAGGACAACAAGTGGAAGAGGGTCGTGGTCCGCGATCCCGGCCGAACGCGCGACTGATCCGATCTTCCGATCTTTTCAAGGAGAATTTCCCATGCTCGAAGAACTACAGTCCCCCATCAGCCAGCTTCGCGACGAAATCCTCGACATCTGGGGGCGTCTTTGACGTCGCGTCGATAGCGCGGCGCATCGAAGAGAAGGAAGCCGCCTCCGGCGAGCCCGGCTTCTGGTCCGATTCGGCCAAGGCCGGCAAGCTGATGACCGAAATCAAGTTCCTCCGCGACAGGATCGAGACCTGGTCCTCGCTCAAGTCGGAGGTGGAGGCTCTCGACGAGGTTTTCGCGATGGCGCGCGACGAGGGAGATCCTTCCCTCGAGGCCGACATCAAGGCCAGCCACGATAGTCTCCGTTCCCGTTTCGACAAGGCGGTCGTCCTGGAGCTCCTTTCCGGCGAGGCGGATCGCGGTTCGGCCTTTCTCACCATCCACGCGGGCTCCGGGGGAACCGAGGCCTGCGATTGGGCCTCGATGCTTCTACGCATGTATACTCGCTGGGTGGAACGCCGTGGTTTTTCATATGAGGTTGTAGATCTCCTCGAGGCTGAGGGCGGAATCAAGAGCGCGACCATCCAGATCAACGGAGACTTCGCCTATGGCTATCTCCGAGGCGAATCCGGCGTGCACCGACTCGTGCGGATATCTCCCTTCGACGCAAACGCCCGACGTCATACCTCCTTTGCCTCTGTCTACATCCTTCCCGTTCTCGATGACACGATCGATGTGGACATCAGACCCGAGGACCTCCGCATCGATACCTACCGCTCGGGCGGGGCCGGCGGACAGAAAGTAAACAAGACGGATTCCGCGGTCAGATTGACGCATTTGCCGACCGGCATCGTCGTCACCTGTCAGAACGAGCGCAGTCAGTACAAGAACAAAGACGTGGCGATGAGCGTCCTCCGCTCGCGCCTCTACGAGCACTACAAGCTTGAAAAGGAAAAGGAAAACGCCCGCTTCGCCTCCGAGAAAAAGGAGATCGCCTGGGGCAGCCAGATCCGCTCCTATGTCTTCCAGCCCTATACGATGGTCAAGGACCACAGGAACAAGTTCTTCGTCGGCAATGTCCAGGCCGTCATGGATGGCGATATCGACGCATTTATCGAGACCTTTCTCCGCTGGCGCTGGCAGGGCGGCACGGCCTCGTCAGTCGGAGAGGAAGACGAAGAGCTTTGAGATGGGAGGGCCTCCGGTGCCCCGAGGGATCTTCATCCTGTCCTTGGCCCTCTTATGCGGGGTGCTCGCAGCCCAGACGCCGAGCCAGGCTTCGGCGAAGACGAAATCGACAGCGGATTCCACTTCGGACGATGCCTACGTTTTCGCCATCGCTGCCCTCGCCGACGGCGGTCTTTCCGTTGGCGACCGGCCCTTCCTTTCCAAGCTTCCCTCGCTGATACTCGAAGACCTCGATGTCCTCCCGCCGCGCGTCGAAGATGCCGCCTACCTGCGGGAAATAGCGGCGCGAAAGGCCCTCGCCGAACGTTTCGACCTCGGTGCTGACCTCCTCGCCAAATTGGACAGCGCCGCGGCAGCCAGGCTCGGCAGCAGCCTGTCGGGCCTGGATCCCAGCGGCGTCGCGAAGGCAGATGCAGCCGTGGAAAAGGCGGCAAAGACGCTTTCGGATCAGGATAAGACGAGCGGCGGCGGAGGGGGAAAATCTGGAGTGGGGGAGGGGGGCTCCGCCCCTGGCCCGATAGGACCCTCCTCGCTTCCTTCCACCCGGGTAGTGAAGGCCTGGGACGGGAAGGGAAGGCTCTTCGATCCCGGTTCCGATACGGCTCTGCGAGCCGGCAGGAAGCAATCCATCGACCTCGTCATTACCGGAAAGGCTAGGCCCTTGGGTTCATATGTCGAGGTCACCCTCGTCGGTACCGATGTCGGCCTCGCGAAGACGGTTTTTTCTTGGCGAGGTTTTGCCTCCCCCGACGATCCGGCCCCCCTCGCCCGCGACTTCGCGGAGAGGCTAAGCGCCTGGCTCGCCACCGCCCCGATGGGACGCCTCGATTTGAAGGTTCAGCCCGCCACTGCCCGCGTCATGATCGATGGCAAGGCCTTCGACTCCTCCAGCCTCGTATTGTTCAGCCCGGAGTATCGCGGGCTGTCGATCGCCGCTTGGGCGCCAGGCTACCTCCAGGACAATCGCGCGATTCTTCTGGTTCCCGGGGAAGAGCAGGGTCTTGTCCTCGACCTGAAGCCCCAGTCCTATGGCTTCGCCCATGTTTCTATCAACCCTAGCGATGCCGGCCTCCTCGTGGGCGGCAAGGAAGTCGATCCGACCCTAGCCATCCCCCTCGAGGGTATGCGCGATATCGCCTCGGCGAGCGCGACGGCCTTCGAGCCGAAGATGTTCGCCCTTCCCGCCTCCGGCTCCGCGGACATCGGCGTTTCGCTTCACCCTGCCGACGGTCTGGGTCCCGGTGGCAGGGCCGAAAAAGCCAAGGACGATTTCTATATCGCTCTCGGCCTCGTGGCCCTCGGCGTGCCGGCGACGAGCCTGGCCCAAGGCTACCAGACCTTATACGGCGAGGCGAACCTGCGCGCGGGTACTGGCTTCCTCACCGAGGAAGGTCTTGCCACGACGGCATATTGGACCGCCATCGCCTACACGGCCGCGGCCGTGGTTTACACGATCGTGAAACTAGTCGCGCTGCTCGGCAGCATCAATTAGGAGAAAGAATGGCATTTGCGGACAGATTGAGAGCCCTCTTCGGCATGACGAAACCTGGAGACGCCGAGTTTTACGACGAGTTAGCCGACCTCCTCGTCGAAGGGGACCTTGGCGCCTCCCTCGCCATGGCGACCACCGAATCGCTCAAGAAGAACTGCCTCGCCAAGGGCCTCTCGGGCGAAGCCGCGATCCGGGGGGAACTCAGGTCCATCCTAAGGGGGCTGGGGAGCGAAATTCGCCTCGAGCCGGAGGCCGACAAGTTCAATGTCTTTCTTCTCCTCGGCGTGAACGGTGTCGGCAAGACCACGAGCGCCGCCAAGCTTGCCGCCAGGTTTCTCAAGCCGACAGAGGAGGACAAGCTAGTTCTCGCCGCCGGCGATACCTTCAGGGCGGCGGCCATCGACCAGCTCAAGCACCATGGTCAGCGTCTTGGCGTAAAGGTCGTCGCCCAAGAGCAGGGCTCGGATCCTGCCGCCGTGATCTACGACGCGATCTCCGCCGCCCTCGCGACGGGGGCGACTACCGTCATCGCGGATACGGCGGGTCGCATGCACACGAGAAGCGACCTGGTGAGGGAACTCGGCAAAATCGATCGTATCATCGCTTCCCGCGTTCCCGGGGCCAATCTGAAGCGCCTCCTCGTCATAGACGCCACCACCGGCCAGAATGGGCTCAGACAGGCTGAGACCTTCGCTTCGGCGGTGCCCGTCGACGGCCTCATCCTCACTAAATTCGACTCCTCCGCGAAGGGAGGTCTTGTTCTCGCGATCTCGAAGGGACTCGGCATCCCCACCGCCTGGGTCGGGACCGGCGAGCGATATGAAGACTTCCATCCCTTTGTCCTCTCCGACTTCATCGACGAATTCACGGGCGGGGGGCGATGAGTCTGGGAATGGTTCCTGCCCGCAGGGGGGGCTTGTCGCTTGTCCTCCTCCTCCTCGCGACGGCCCTTTTCGCCGCGTCCGAGTTCTGGACATCCGATGAAGCCGGCTTTCCGATAGCGCGTTTGGCCACCCGGCCCCTGCGGCCCGGGGACGATTTCTATTGGCTGGAGATCGATAGATCGGGAAAGGGCGAAACGCGCAGGCTTTACCGCGGGGCCGAGGAAAAACAGCGCATCGAGATAGTTTCGGGTGGTCCCGTTGGCGGTCGGATCGAGAGGACATGGAAGAACCAGGCCCTGGTCGACGAAATCGAATATGGAAAGGCCGGAGAGACAATGCGCGAGACCGCATGGTCGGCCTCGGAGCCGGACAAGCCTCTGTGGGTCGAGACCTATTCCTACGAAGAGGGTCGCCTATCGAAAGTGAGTCGGGCTGGGTCCGACGAGTCGGAGACCGGAAGCCGGAGCTACGGTTACGATCCCGATGGGCGCCTCCTTTCGGTGGAACTTTCGGGCTACTACGGCAGCTCCGCTATCGGCAGCCTTTCCGGCTCCGCCCTTCCTCGCGCCCTGTGGTCGGCTGGGGACGATGCGACGATGAGGATCGAGCTTTTCGACGCTCGCGGAAACCTGTCGAGCGAGAGACTCGTCAATGATGGCGCCATCCTTGTCCTGCAAAGCTTCAACTACGACGGCAGCGGTCTCCTGCTTTCCTCCAGCACGAAGGACTCGAGGGATGGAAGCCTCGTCAATTCGACGTACGACAAAACTGGCCATCTCGCCTCGACGACGAAGGAGAAGGAGGGCCGGCTCATCGAGAGCCGGCTATTCTCTTGGGACGAGGCGGGGAATCTCGTCCTCGAGACCCGCAGCTTCCCCCTCCCCATCCTGACCATAAGTCGCAGTTGGGATTCGAAGGGCAGCCTGGTCAAGGAGGAGAGGAGGGAAGACGGGGAACTCGTCCTCGTCACGAGCTGGGAGGCCGACGATGTGCGGACCGAAGAAAGCTGGTCCCATGGCCAAGCCGTCGTCAGGGCCCGTTACGTGGGGGGGATCAAGGTGCGGGAGGACTTCCTGGAAAACGGGGTAGTGGTTCGGACTCGGAGTTATCCATGAGGCTGCCTCTGTGGATAGCCTTCGTCTCGCGCCGCTGGTTTTCGAGGCGGGGCGGCGCTGTGCATAGCCAGTCCTCCCGCCTCGCGACCCTCGGCATAGCCGCGGGAACCGCCGCCCTCGTTGTCGTCATGGCCGTAATGAACGGCCTTCAGGGGGGCTACATCGAGGCCCTTCTCGAGGTGTCGAGCTTTCATGTCCGGGTATCGGAACAAGAGGGTGGCGCCGGAAAATTCGACACCGCGTCGGTCG
>DATKTD010000100.1:0-2104 GCA_035531315.1 Rectinemataceae bacterium | reverse complement strand
CCGCCGACTGGATGGTGATCCCGCGCTCGCGCTCGAGGTCCATCGAATCCATCGTCGCGCCGGCGCCGTCCTTGCCGCGGACCTCGTGGATCGCATGGATCTTGTTGCAGTAGAAGAGAATACGCTCTGAAAGCGTGGTCTTGCCCGAGTCGATGTGGGCGCTGATGCCGATGTTACGCATCTTGGTGATGTCAAAGGCCATGTCGCTCTCTACCTCTCCGATTGGGTCGTCGATTCGATTCGCTCGAACCGTTGTAGCGCTCCGCGATGCATTCGCGGCTTTTCAGCCATCCGCTTGAAAACTTTGCGGTTTGCTACCCTATATTGAAAACAGCTAGACATGGCGGAGTATAGTGATAAAGGAAGGAAGGTTCAAGAGGGCCCCGGAATAGGCTAGCGTCGCGATGGCCCGGATACCGGAGATGCGCTATGATTCATGCAAAGAGGAGGGGCAATGCAGCTTGTGCGAAGCCAGCGCTCGAGGCGCCTCGTCCTCGTCGCCTTTCTGCTCGCGACCATGTCCGGGCTCGTGGGGGCCCAGGGGCTGCAGTTCAATCCCGCCTCCCTGCGCAGTGCCATATCCGAGGCCATTTCCACCTCGGGGAGCTTCTCCATAGCCCCGATCAACAACTGGGGTTCGGGAGACTTCGACGCCCTGACGGACAGCTTCTTCGGCTATGACACTCCTCGAGTCAACCAGTTCAGCGTCGTCATGGACCAAACGGCCACCACGACCTACGAAGGGGACCTTTTCTTCAAGAAACTGAAGCTCAAGATCGGCCTCGACATCGACGTCGACAGCAACTTCGTCGGCAAGCTCGACAGACTCATGGGCTATCTCAATTACGATATTTTCGCGCTGCGGGTGGAGAGCTCCACGCTGAAGGGCAGGGCCTATTGGCTCGGCACGGCCTACGGCGGCATGCCCTCGCAGAGCTCCTTCGACAATCCCTTCGTCGGCGTCGATCTCCTCTATTATCTGGCCGGCTCGGGAGGCATCGACTACCTCGGCATCGGCTACAGCTCCTACCACCTGCCGGTCCAGCTCGACTGTCTCGTCTACGACTCGAGCCGCCAGTCGGTCTGGTGGGCCCCCGTCGTTTCCTTTTACCAGCCCGATATGGCCTTCCAGATTTATTCCGTCCTCTTCGGCATGGATACCCTCTACGAGGCGATGACGCGGAAGGGGATATTCGCGCAGTTCCAGGGTCTCGGACCCTGGGCCTGGACCCAGGACCGCGCCGGCGCCGGCATTGCGACGATAGGCTCGGAGGCCCAGGGCTGGATCGAGACCGCGAACGGCCTCCCTCTTTGGAGCGCCACGCAGATTTCCATGCTCGTCGACTACAATCTTACCCTCGGCCTGCAATGGGTCGGGGGCATCGGCAGGCTGCGAATAGGCCTGGGCCTCGGTTACAATGTCGGGGGGCAGACCCTTACCTGCGTCACGCCCAAGGGGCCGGTCGAGACGGGCTATGTCAGCGCCTCGCCCTCCGTCTACCTCTTCCATTACGGACCTGTGTTCAGGGCCACGATCTCACTGTGAGGCTGCTGCGGCCGCCGCGACCTTCCATGACCGGCCTTGCCTTGACAGCCCTTCCGCCTTCCCCCGAGAATGGCCTATCTCAGATCACAGCCCCCCTCATGGAGCCACCACGATGACCAAAGCCCTCCGTCGCCTTTTGCCCCTCCTCCTGACCGCCCTGGCCCTCCAGGGTCTCGCGGCCCAAAGCGGGGCGACGGCCCAGACTCAGGCCCTGGCTCCCACCGTGTCCGAAAAGCAGGACATGGCCATCTTCGGTCTCGGGACCTACGGCTATCCGATTCCCCTCGAGGTCCTCGGACGGGTCGACCTGGACATCCAGAAGGTCTTCGTCGATCTCGGGCGTTTCAACGTCATCGGCTATCAGCAGCGGCTTTCGAGCGCCGACCTTCCCGCCTTCGAGGACGCGATCAAAAAGACCAAGGAAGGTACGATGGTCATACCGGACAAGTACCAGTTCGGGGAGGCCCTTCTCACCCATGCGGAGTGGAACCGCCTCGTCGGTTCCTTCATCGTGGCCGTGCCCGTGGTCGGGGGCTTCGACTCGCAGTACAACCAGAA
>DATKTD010000099.1:0-23455 GCA_035531315.1 Rectinemataceae bacterium | reverse complement strand
ACCTCGGGGTTCATCACGAGGTCGAGGTAGCGGCGACGGTAGCGGATCTCCGGGTCCTTGAGGCCGTGGTACTTCTCGGGCAGGGGCTCGAGAGCCTTCGTGAGCAGGGTGATTTTCTTTGCGTGCACGGAGATCTCGCCGCGCCTCGTCCTGAAGACAAAGCCCTCCACGCCGATGATGTCGCCGCGGTCGAAGGTCTTGATGCGGCCGTATTCCTCGGCGCCGAGATCCTCGGCGTTGATGTATATCTGGATGCGCCCGTCGCGGTCCTGGAGGTCGACGAAGGAGGCCTTGCCGATGTCGCGGAAGGACATCATCCGGCCCGCGACGGAGACATCCTTGTTTTCGATGGTTTCGGGCGAGGATTCGAAGGCGGCTTTGATCGCGGCCGAGTGATGCGTCTGCTCGAAGCGGACTATGGCGAAGGGGTCGCGGCCCTCGGCCTGGAGCCTGGCCAGTTTCTCCCTCCTGATCCGCTGCTGTTCGGAAAGGTCCAGGGCCGACTCGCCGGCCTCGGCTTCCGTAGCGGCGACGGTGGGCTTCTTCTCTTGATCCTTGGATGTGCTCATGGCTCTGCTCTACCTTGACGAAAGGGTGACGAATACTAGCGGAAAAGCGCCTTCCGCTTCAATCATGGGCCGGGAGGAGCCTCCTTCCGCGTCGCGACGGAGAGCCGGGCGGTCAGGCCGAAGCTGAAGCCAGCGCCGAAGATCCGCAGGGCGTCCTCCGAGGCATAGCCCACGACGCCATTCCCCGATTCGGCCGATTCCAGTGTCCAGGCCGTCCAGGAGGCATCGGCGAGGATATCCAGTCGCGCTTCCGTCCGTATTTTCACCGTAGCAAGCCTGGCTTGGGCGCCGATGCCCGAGGGAAGGGCAGTCCGCGCCAGCGAGAGCCTCCGTCCCCCTCCCGCCTCCAGGGTGACGCTTCCCAGCGGCTCGCTGATGGAAAAGTAGAATTCGAAACCCGGTCCGAGCCCCAAGCCCAGTGTCGCCTCCGCCAGCCAGCATGAAAGAAGGGGATCGCCCACGATGGAGAGGCCGAGGGAGGGGAGGAGGACGGCGTCTCGGAAGCCCGCCCCAAGCCCGAGGCTCGCCGCGCCGAGGCCCTGATCGAGACCACCAAGGAGTCTTGTCTCGATGCGGATTTCTGGAAGAGGCCGGCTCCTCTCTGCCATTCCGCTCGCGGGGAGGCCGAGACAGAAGAGCAGGCCGGCGATCGCGACAGGGGAAAAGGCGGCTCTGCGCATCGGGACACCTCCGCGAGAACAACGCCCGAGACCCACGGCGGCGCTTCAGATGGAGGGTCCTAGTCGCGAAATCCCGGTCGCGGGCTTCTAGTTGACCTGCTGTCCTTGGGTGGGGAGACGTCGGTACAGGGCGACGCGCGCCGATACCCCCGTGTCGAAGCCAGAGCTCTCGCCCCGCAGGAAGTGGCGGGTGGCGAGGCCCGCTATCATGGCGCCGTTGTCGCCGCAAAGCCTGAGGGGAGGGAAGTGGACCTCCAGGCCGGTCTGGGCCGACAGCTGGGCGCGAAGATAGGAATTCGCCGCGACACCGCCGCCGGCGACGATGCGGCTGAGGCCCGTTTCGGCAGCCGCCCTGAGCAACCTGTCGAGAAGGAGGTCGACGGCCGCCTTTCTGAAGCTCGCGGCGATGTTTTCGGGGCTTGCCTCGGCGCCCGGGCGGCGGTATTGCTCGAGCTGGCGAATGACGGCGGTCTTGAGCCCGGAGTACGAGACGTCGTAGGGGTGCGAACCCTTATGGAGGCTCGGCTTCGGGAATCGGAAGGCCTGGGAATCGCCTTTTTCGGCCAGACGATCTATGGCCAGGCCTCCCGGATAGCCGAAGCCGTAGTGCTTGGCGACCTTATCGAAGGCCTCTCCCGCCGCGTCGTCGATGGTCGTTCCGAGAACCTCTATGCGGTCGAAGTCCTCAACCCTTGCTATGATCGAATGGCCGCCCGAGACGAGAAGGCCGAGAAAGGGATAGGCCACCTCGGGGGGACTCAGGTCGTCCTTGCCCTGGAGCTGGCTGGCGTAGAGATGGGCGAGGATGTGATTGACCGCCAGGAAGGGCTTGTCGAGGGACCAGGCCATCCCCTTTGCGTACGACAGTCCCACGAGCAGCGATCCTATCAGACCCGGTCTTGCCGTGGCGGCAATGCCGTCGAGATCAGCGGCTCCGATCCCGGCATCTTCGAGGGCACGACGGACGACTCCCATGATCCATTCGAGGTGGGTCCGGCTTGCGATTTCGGGAACGACGCCCTGGTACTGCTCGTGTAGGGGAATCTGCGTGGCGACGATGTCGGACAGTATATAACGGCCGTCGCGAACGACGGCCGCGGCGCATTCGTCGCAGGAACTCTCAATGCCGAGGACGAGCATTGGCCTCTTCCATCATGAGGCGCGCGATGGTCGAAAGCGAAAAGCCTTCCTCGGCGAGGGGCCTATAGAGTTCCGTGAGATTGTGGGCCAATTCGGAAGACCAGATCGTGCCGATCATGACCGCGGGGCTGCCGCCCTCGGCCTTCTTCTTTGCCTCCTCGAGAACATGGAGGATGGAATTTCGATCGGTGCCAAAATCCAAGAACATTTCGCCCCCGGTACGGAAAGATCCGCCCCGGGCGAAGGCCGCGTTTGCAGCGCGCGGTGCGGTATGGAACTACGATAGTGGAATCGGCTCTCAGAGGCAAGCTATGGGCGAGGGGGACTGGAAGGGATCTTCAATCGAGGGACCTCATACCGCCCTGCAGGAATAATCGCCGTTTTCTTCCCTGTCCGCCTGGTCTCGCAGCTTGCGCAGGGCCCGCTTTTCGATCTGGCGCACGGTTTCGGGCGAGATGCCGAGTTCGTCTCCGATCGTCTTGAGGGTCCTGCGTTCTCCGGACAATTCGAAGCGATACATGAGTATGCGCCTCTCCTTTTCCATGAGGAGGGTTAGCATTCTGGCCGTTTCCTCCCTCATGTTCTCGGCGATGATGGCCGTATCGGGACTATAGCTCCAGTCCTCGTAGACATCGATGACGCCGCCCGATTCGTCGTCGAGGTCGCTTTCCAGCGAAACGACCGCAGCCGAGAAGGATCGGAGCTCGGTGACCGCGCTGACCGGCACCCGCAGTTCCGCCGCGACCTCCGCGTCGAAGGGCTCGCGCTGCAGGCGTTGGGTGAGGAGATTGTAGGAGCGTTGGATTCGCCGGAGGAGCTCTTCCTTGCGATGGGGAAGCCTGATGGTCCGTCTCGAGTTGACCAGGGCCCTCGTTATTGTCTGCTTGATCCACCAGGAGGCGTAGGTCGAAAAACGTACCTTGCGGCGGCCATCGAATTTCTCGGCTGCCTTGATGAGACCCACATTGCCTTCCTGGATGAGGTCGAGGAGGGGCATGTCCGGGGTTATATAGGCGCGGGCAATTTTAATGACGAGCCTGAGATTGGCTTCGATGAGCTTTTGCCGCGCCCCCTCGTCGCCTTGGGCGATCCGTCGGGAAAGCTCCTGCTCGTCGTCGGCATCGAGGAGGGGGATGCGCTTGATGCCGGCGTAATAGGAATCGAGGATGCTTTCGGTAGAATCTGCGAAATGCTCGTTCATGCTGGCTCCTGCAATATATAAAGCAGGAACCGTGCCATCGTGACTTTGTTCTTTGAAGAAAAGCTAATTCTATGTACTATAAGCTCAAAACAAGGCAGAGAGGCCCCCAGCCTCGTGAGGCCCCCTGGGTCGTATTAAAAAATAGACAGAACACGTCGCTTTGAGTCTGAATAATAAGACAGGCCCTTTCGCAACAGCTCAGGGAACAAGCTCCATGCCTGCCGCTACCATTCTCTGCGCAGAATCGGCAGGGGGCTCCGTTTCACGAAAGAGGGTCACGAGGGCGAGGATGGTCACGAGGGCGATGACGAGACGCTTCATGGTTTTCCGGCTCCTGCGAGGTATTTCAAAGGATTGACCGATACGCCGCCTTTATAGATTCCGAAATGGAGATGGGGAGCGGTGCTATACCCGGTATTGCCCGAAAGGCCAAGCACCTGCCCCTGGCTGATAGCCTGGCCCACCCTGACTTCCTGGACCGAAAGGTGGCCATAGAGGCTTTGAAGACCTCCAGCGTGGTTGATGATGACGTAGTTACCGAACATTTTATTGTAGCTCACATCGGCGACCCGCCCGTCCATGGCGGCTTTGACGGGCGTGCCTTGCGGGACGGCCAGGTCCAGTCCACCGTGGAAGCTGCGGACGCCGGTGAAGGGATCGGGACGGTAACCGAACCAGGAGCTGATGATTCCATGGACGGGCCAGATGGTCAATTCGCCGAAGACCCGCTTCAAATCCGCCGAGGCGAGGTGGGCGCCGGGAATGAAGATGGCCTGGCCCGGCTGGATCGTTCCGCTGCGGAGATTGTTGGCGTCGGCCAGGGCGGCGACCGAAACCTTGTTGGCCGAGGCGATCGAACCGAGGCTTTCGCCCTTCGTCACGATATGGACTATACCCCTGATGTTCGGGATCTTGAGCACTTGGCCGATGGCAAGGGCCTTGGCGTTCGTGATGCCGTTTATGCTGACGAGGCTGTCGATGTCGATGTGGTTGCGCTGTGCTATCGAGCCAAGGGAATCGCCCCTGGCTACCGTATAGGTATCGGTGGCCAGGCTGACGGGCAGGGGAGGGAGGCTGGTCTCCGTCACCGCTGTCGAGAGTTCCGGCGTCATGAAACCGAGTAAGTCGTCCTGGACGGAGGGTATGTTCCTCGCCAGCCCCCCCTCAGGGAGGGGAAAACGCGGTTGGAGGAGGCCGGTCGCCGCGGCGAGGAGACCGAAAAGGAGGAGACCGGCGCCAACGAAGACATAGGGAGGCACGCCGCTTCGCGCTACTGCCGCCTCTGCGCTGGCCCTCGTCTTTGGAATGGACCTGAGCCCCTCTCTGTCCATAGCCTCCTCGGTTTGAGCCGATTTTCTCGCGGCCGCGATCGTGGTCATGGCGCCGAGGCCGCCACGGAAGGAAGAGCGTGCCGAAGCGAGGATGGAGAACAGGGAACGGGTGGCCGCGCCTATTGCGCCGCGGACAGCCGAGGCTCGAGGGCTGACGTCTTCCCGGGGGAGCTTCTCCCGCTTTCGGCGCTCGCTTGGCTTGGATCTCCGTTCCGACATTCCGCCCGGCGACTCGGAAGGCGAGGGCAGTATCCGGCGATACGCGCCTCGTCGGCTTCCATCCAAAAGAAAGAAATCGGCTTCCGGGAAGGAGGCCGGCCGGCCCCTCTGCCCCAGACGGGAATTCGTTCCCCGGCTATCGTTCCGGGGACGCCTCGGGGCGATTCGTGCATCGTGGCGCTCGACCTTGTCGAACATGAATAGGGAATCCATGGTTCTTCCCAATATCGACCGGGAAAAGGGAGGCCATTACAGCGAGTCCGACGATTCCGGAGGTTTCGCTTCCCTCGTCTTCCGGGATACACTCGCGCGATGAAACGACGCGCGTCCTGGGCTCCCCTCGGAGCCATCGTCGCCGCGGCCCTCATCGCCGCGGTCCTTAAATTCTTCGTCGTGGATCTCGCCCTTGTCGACGGGCCTTCGATGCAGCCGACCTTCGCCGAAGGAGAGGCCGTCGTCGTGCTCAGGATGGCCTACGGCTTCAGATTGCCGCAGGGACTCGGAGGCTACATCCTGCGATGGGCCGACCCGGCGCCGGGCGACGTGGTCGTCGCCGAGAATCCCGAGACGAGGGTGCCGGTCATAAAGCGCGTGGCCTGGACGAGGCCTGGCGCGGCCCGCGATGGGGGACTCGAGGTCTGGCTCCTCGGGGACAATCCTCCCGATTCCCTCGACTCGCGCAGCTATGGAGCGGTGCCGGTTGAGAAGGTCGCCGGAAGGGTGCTACTCTTCCGTCTGCGCTCATGAAGCTCGACACCAGAAGCTTTCGTTTCGTCTTCGCCCTCGGCCTCCTCGCGCTCTTCGCGGCCGTGGTGATAGGGCGTTATGCGATGTTGGCGGGCGAGAAGGGCCTGAGCCAGCCCCCACCCCTCGACAGCGCCGAGCGCGGCCCCATCATGGATCGCGAGGGGCGTCTGCTCGCCGTCGATTCCCCCCTCTACAACATCGCCGTCTGGAAGCCGGAGACCGATAAGGACGCCTTTCCCGCCGAGGTCGACAAGCTCGCCTCCATCCTCGACATGAGCGCGGCCGACATCCTTTCGAGGTGGAAGGATGGCGCGAGCAATTTTTTCTATCTCAGGAAGCGGGTGGCGCCGCAGGTCGCTCGCGCCATCCAGGATGGGAAGACGAACGGAGCCTTTTCGGGCATCGTCGTGGAAAGGGTACCAGGCCGTCTCTATCCCGAGAAGAGGCTGGCCTCGCACCTCGTCGGCTTCGTCGGGGACGCGAACCGGGGCCTGACCGGGATAGAGAACAAGTACGACCAGGATCTCTTGCCGCCGGCCGCGGGGAAGCCCGGCCAGCCCGATGTGGGCAACGGCGTCGTCCTCACGATCGATGCCGACCTCCAGTACTCACTCGAGGCGGTGGCGAGGAGGACCATGGACGAGACGAAGGCCCAGTCGGTCATCCTCCTCGCCGCGGACGTCCTCACGGGGGAAATCCTCGCCTATGTCGCCATGCCCGACTTCGACCCCAACGACTATCTCGACTTTCCCGAGACGGCCTGGTACGACTGGCCTTCGGTCTACGCCTATGAGCCAGGCTCGGTGTTCAAGGTCTTCTCGATGGCTTCGGTCCTCGACCTCGGCGCCATCGACATGCACACGACCTTCGTGTGTGGCGGCGCCTATCGCAAGGTCGCGCCGTCCGGCGAGGTCATCGTCATCAAGGATCTGGCGGATCATGGGATCGTCGACGTCCAGAAGATACTCGAGTACTCCTGCAATTCCGGCGCGGCCCAGGCCGCCGACCGTTCCGAGACGGTCGACTTCTACGGCAAGCTCTGCGCCTTCGGGTTCGGCACCAGGACGGGGCTGACGGTCCCCGGCGAGAGTCCCGGTTCCCTCCGTTCGCCCGAGACCTGGTCACTCCGATCCAAGCCGACCATAGCGATTGGGCAGGAGATACTCGTGACGGCGGATCAGATGCTGGCCGCGGCGACGGCGGTCGCCGACGGCGGCATCCTGCGCAAGCTCATCGTGGTGAAGCGGGTGGTCGATCCCGACGGGGCCACCGTGTACGAGAACCAGGGCACCGATGTGCGGCGGGTCGTCTCTGAAACCACCGCGCGGAACATCCTCACCTCCATGGAGTCCGGCGCGGGTCTCTCCGGAACCGGCTTCCGCGCGAAGGTCAGCGACGTCACCATGGCGGTGAAGACCGGCACGGCGCAGATGATCGATCCGCTCACCCACGCCTATTCGGACAAGGACTTCATCGCGAGCACCTTGGCCATATTTCCCGCCGACGCCCCGCGGATCGCCCTCTATGGCGTCATCGTCAAGCCGGTGGGCGAGTTCCTGGGCGGTCGCATCGCCGCCCCCATGATCCGCGACGCGGCCGAGGCGATACTCGAGCAGCTCCCCATCGAGCGCGGGGGCAGCACGATCATCCAGCACGGGGGGACAGTCACCCTGCCGCGGCTGGCGCCGGTGGCCATCGGCGATACGATGCCCGACCTCAGCGGGGTGCCCAAGCGTCTCCTCCTTCCCCTTTTGCAGCGCGATGATCTCAAGGTGAAGATCACGGGAGACGGCTGGGTTGCGAAGCAGAGTCCTCCGCCTGGCTCGCCCGTGTCCGCCGGCATGAGCATTGAGCTGGAGCTTAAATGAGGGAGGCCTCGGAGAGAGGGACTCGAGGCGCCAATCTTGGTGTCTTGGCAGAGGTCCAGCCAGGCCTCGCCGCCTTCCTTTCCGATATCGAGGCCGAGCCGCTCGATCTCGTGGAAACGGCCAATGGCGGCCAATCCGCCCGGAGAGGCGGTCGTTGGCTCCATTCCTCGCGCGATCCACGAGGGGAGGCGAGGCGCGTCGCCGCCTCGGCCCTGCGGCCGGGAAGCGACACCGTCCTCGTCTTCGGGGCTGGTCTCGGGTGGACCATCGAGGCTGCCCTCGCCCTACCCGGCGTCGAAAAGGTCCTGGTCTGCGAGGCCGATCCGGCAAAGCTGGCGGCCCTCCTTGCATCGCGGGATCTCCGCGCCGTCCTCGCCGACCGGCGTCTGTCCTGGATGCTGGGCGGTGATCCCGGCGGCCTCCTCGGTATTCTCTCGGAATTCTCCTCCAAGATCGTCTCGATCGTCGGTCTCGCCTCGCTCCAGGCCTTCGACAAGGAATGGTACGAAGCCTTGAGCCAGGCCTATTCGCGCTGGCTGATGAAGGAAGAGATCAACGCCAACACGCTCGCGCGCTTCGGACGGCTATGGGTGAGGAACCTCGCGCGGAATGCGGGCCATTTCGCCAAGCATCCCGGCATAGACGGACTCGCCGGCGTCTTCGTCGGCATGCCGGCCCTCGTCCTTGCCGCCGGGCCGAGCCTCGACGAAATCCTGCCCTTCCTCGCCGAAATTCGCGGCCGCTGCCTCCTCGTCGCCGTCGACACCGCCCTCCGAAGTCTTCTCGGCACGGGCATCGAGCCCGACTTCCTCCTCGTCGTCGATCCCCAATACTGGAACTGGCGCCATGTCGCCGATCTTTCCGCCCCGACCTCTTATCTTGTCACGGAGCCTGCCGTCTGGCCCCCCGTGCTGAGGCGGAAGGCCCGGGCGAGCTTCCTGGCCGAATCGCTCTTTCCCCTCGGGAGGGCCCTTGCGGGCAGCGGTCGCGGACTCCTCGGCGCCGGAGGATCTGTCGCCACGAGCGCCTGGGACTTTGCCAGGCATCTGGGCTGCGCCCCGATCTACATCGCTGGCCTCGATCTCGGCTACCCCGAGGGTCGGACCCACGCCAAGGCCAGCCTCTTCGAACAGCGAGCCCTCGCCTCGGGAACCCGGCTCCAGCCCTCGGCAAGCGTCCAGACGGCGGCCCTCTTCGGCATCCCAAGCTCTTCGGTGGCCTCGAACGAGGGGGGGAGCCTCCTGAGCGACGAGCGGATGTCCCTCTATGCCTGGTGGTTCGAGGCCCGCCTGGCAAGGGGCGACGCACCCGAAACGAAGAGTCTTGCGCCGAAGGGGAGGGCCATCCCGGGCCTCACCCTCGGATCCTTGGAGGAGCTGCGATGTCTGTCCCCTTGTCGCAAGGACATCGAGGACCGACTCGAACTACTCGACGCCGAAAGGCGGGGGACGGCGTCGAAGGGGAGGGAAGCCCTTCAGTCCCTCCTTGAGGGGCTATCGAGGATCGAGGAGCTGGCCTCCCGGGGAATGGCCGCCGCCGCCCGCGGCAGGGAGCTGCTCGGCCTGGGAGCCTGGCCCCAGCCCGAGCTTGCCGCCCTCTCCGAGATCGACGAGGAACTTCACTCGAGCGCGGTCCGCGACGTCGTGGGATTTCTCCTTCCGCCCCTTCGGGAGCTCTTCGTCTCCACCCCCTCCGACCTCGCGGCAAATCTCGCGACCTCGGAAAATCTCTACTCGAAAATCGCCGCCTCCGCCCGCGAACATATCGAGCTGCTTGGAGTCCACTCCCTCGAGGGGGCGATGGATACCGACGACGACGACGACGCGCGTGGTCCTGGCCATGAGGCAGGGAAGGGCGCCGCTCCGGACTGAGCCGCGATCTCGGTCGAAGGACCTGGCGCCTCCGTCCGGCCCCTGTAAAGAGCCTGTAAAAAGATGGGGCTCCTCGCCGAAAATTCTCAATTTCCCGTCATGCCGGTCGAAAATTTAGTCGAGGGAAACCTCACCAACGGTATGCGCCCTGACGTCCAGGCATACCGTTTTTTTCATTCACGGGGTCTTTCGGAGCCGCGGATGGCCCGGCTCGCGATACCGAGGCCCTCGGTCTCGAGGGCGCGGAGCACGGCGAGGTGGCCGGCGCTGACCGTCTGCATCCAAGGGGCGTCCTTTTTTACATAGAACACATAGCTCAGGCGGACGCCGATGTCGGAAAAGGCCGAAACGCCAGCGTCGGCCTTGCCGTCCAGAGCGGGAATTTCGTTGAGAGCATTCCTGATGGCGACGATCGCCCGGTCGATTCCGGCCGAGCCCGCGACATGCTCGATATCGACGCTCGCCGCGATCTTGCTCGTGGGCTCCGAGGAGACGTTCTCGATCGGGTTCGAGGAGAAGGTCGAGTTGGGCATGGTGACGACGCGACCGTCGAGGGTGAGGAGGCGCGAGGTCCTGAGACCGATCTCGGTGACCGTGCCGTCGAAGCCCGAGACCTTGATGCGGTCATTGATGCGGAAGGGGCGGTCGATGAAGACGGCGACGGAGCCGAAGAAATTGGAGAGGGTGTCCTTGGCGGCGAGGGCCACGGCGACACCGCCGATGCCGAGTCCGGCGAGGATCGCCCCGACGTTATAACCCGCCTCGGAGAAGGCGATGAGGATGGCCAGCACCCAAATGAGGGCGTTGGCGAGCTTCCGGGCGACGGGCACGAAGTGGTCGTCGATGCGGCTCTCGGTCTTCTCGGCAAAGGGAACGAGGTACTCGACGATCACGCTATCGACGACGCGGACGAGGGCCCAGGCGACAGCGACGATGACGAGGACCGTGTAGCCCCTGTCGACCCACTCGCCGCTCCGGCCGGGCAGGATCAGGATATCGGCTCCGAACCTGAGACCGGCGAGAGTAACGATGAAGACGAGGGGCTTTTCGACGAAGGCGAGGATGATGTCGTCGATCCTCGTCGGCGTCTTGGCGGCGACGCGTTTGAGCACGGCCTTCGAAAACCAGGACAGGAACCATCCGACCAGAAAGCCGCCGAGGACCCAGGCGATGGCCATGAGCCAGCGACCGACGCTGCGACCGGCGAAATCCACGTCGAGGAAATCCTGCATCCCGTCCTCCTTAATTTCCTATTTAGGGCAAGATGCCTGGGTTCCCGAGCCCTTGGCAAGGGGAAGCCCGTCCAGGCCAGACTTCAGCGTCCGGCGTGGCGGCTCCGCTCGGGCAGTTTCCGATCGGCGAGGGCGGGGTGACCGACAAGGGCGTCTATGAGCTCGGCGGCCCCGTTCCTGACGACGAGGTCGTCGAGGAGCTCTCGTCGCATGAAGCCCTGTTCCGCCGTGTGACGTAGAAGGGCGAGCAGCGGCTGCCAGTAGCCGGCCACATCGAGGAGGCCGACGGGCTTGCCGTGATAGCCGATCTGTCTCCAGGTCCAGGCTTCGAAGAGTTCCTCGAAGGTGCCCGTGCCCCCCGGAAGGGCCACGAAGGCGTCGGCGAGTTCGGCCATCTTGGCCTTGCGGCCGTGCATGTCGTCGGTGACGAAGAGTTCGGCGAGCTCCGGCTGATCCACGAGCTCGTGCAGCTTCTTCGGAATGACGCCGATCACCTCGGCCCCCGCCTCGTGGGCGGCCTTCGCGAGAACGCCCATGAGGCCGATGTTGCCGCCGCCGTAGACGAGCCGAAGACCCCTTCGGGCGATTTCCCGGCCGAAATCCGAGGCCGCCAGGGCATATTCGGGCGAGGCGCCGAAACTCGAGCCGCAGAAGACGCAGATGGATCCGATGCTGTTCGTCATCGGCGAGATTCTAGACCCAAGTGGAGCCTCGCGGAAGTGGCGGCGCTTGCCTCCGCGGCGGGCTGTGGCTACACTCGGGCCCGAGGAGCAAGCATGCTGAACCGCGACGAGGCCATCGCCCTCTGGCGAGCCAATAACGACGATGAATCCCTCTTTCGCCACGCCCTCTCCGTGGAAGCGGTTATGCGGCATTTCGCGGGCCTGAAAGGCGAAGACCCCGAATGGTGGGGCATCGTCGGCCTTCTCCACGACATCGACTACGGTCGCCATCCCGAGGAGCACCTCAAGCATTCGCGTCCCATCCTCGCGGCCGCAGGCTATCCCGAAGACTTCATCCACGCCGTCGACTCCCATGGCTGGGGGATCTGTTCCGAGGTCGAGCCGATCCATATTATGGAAAAAACCCTCTTCGCCTGCGACGAACTCACCGGCTTCGTCGCCGCCTGCGCGATGGTAAGGCCCTCGAAGAGCGTCCTCGACATCGAGGTCCGCTCGGTCAAGAAAAAGTGGGGCACTTCGGCCTTCGCCGCGGGGGTCCGTCGCGACATAATAGAAAAAGGCGCGGAAATGCTGGGTATGCCCCTCGACGAGCTCATCGCCGAGACGATAGCGGGCATGAGGCCCGTCGCGGCCGAGATAGGCCTCAAAGGCAGCCTCTAGTTGAAGTGGATCACCCGAGCCCATGTCCACGTCGATCGAGTGGCCTGCCCCTGGCTCATCTCCCGTTTCGTGGACGAGGGCGCGGAATTTCTCTTCGTAGCGGCCGAAAGGCTGGCCGAGGTGGCCGAGGCCGAAGGGGCTATCCCCTTCGATGTCGCCGGCGTCGAACTCGGTCATCGCGAGGGCCGCTGCTCCTTCGAGTCCATCGTCCTTGCCTATGGCCTCAAGGACCCGGCCCTGGCCCGCCTGGCCAGGATCGTCCACGCCGCCGACACGGATGAGCTTGGCTCCGACCCGATCGCTGCGGGCCTCGAGGCCCTCGCGACGGGCTATTCCATCCGCTATCCCTCCGATCGCGACAATCTGGAGCGGCAATTCGAGGTCTACGATTCGCTCTATGCCTGGTGTCGCCTCGAGGCCGCCCGGAAGGCCTAGGTGCCCTCTCCTTATGGCCCGTCCGCGCCGGCCGCCGATTGACCTAGCTCGGCCGGACGGGAGATAATCCGGCAGCATTCCGGCCGATCGGCCAGTCGGGCGGCGCCATCGCCCCCTCGGCCCGGAGCCGGCACTTCCCACATCGCGAGGATCCCGTGCTCGAAAAACTCTCCGAGAAATTCACCGACATCGTCCGCAGCATCGGCGGCAAGGCCTCCATCACGGAGAAGAACGTCGAGGATGCCGTCGAGCAGATCAAGCTCGCCCTCCTCGAGGCCGACGTCAATCTCCGCGTCGTGCGTCGCTTCGTCAACTCGACCCTCGAGGAGGCCCGCGGCGAAAAGGTCCTCCGCTCCGTCGATCCGGGCCAGCAGTTCATCAAGATAGTCCACGACAAGCTCGTCGCCCTCCTCGGCGACGGCAAGGTCGAGCTCGCCCTCCGGGGCCCCGACGTCACGAGCGTCATCCTCCTCCTCGGCCTCCAGGGTTCGGGCAAGACGACCACGGCCTCCAAGCTCGCCTTCATGCTCAAAGGGAAGGGCCGCCGCGTCCTCCTCGCGGCCTGCGACCTCGTGAGGCCCGCGGCCGTCGAGCAGCTCCGCGTCCTCGGCGAGAAGGTCGGTGTCGACGTCTACCTCGAGGAGGGGGCCAAGGACCCGGTCAAGGTTGCCGCGGCCGCCCTCGCGAAGGCCAAGCGCGAGTTGTACGACACCCTCATAGTCGATACGACCGGACGCCTCCAGGTCGACGAGGCGATGATGGAGGAGATCGTCCGCGTCCGCGAGGCGGTAAGGCCCGACGAATCCCTCCTCGTCGCCGACGCGATGACCGGTCAGTCCGCGGCCGACATCGCCAAGACCTTCGACGAGCGCGTGGGCCTCACCGGCGTCATCCTCTCCAAGTTCGACTCCGACGCCCGCGGCGGCGCCGCCCTGTCGCTGAAATCGGTGACGGGAAAGCCGGTCAAGTTCATCGGCACGAGCGAGCGCCCCGACGGCCTCGAGCCCTTCCATCCCGATCGCGTCGCCGGCCGCATCCTCGGCATGGGCGACATCGTCGGCCTCGTCGAGAAGGCCCAGTCGGTCTACGACGCGAAACAGGCGGCCGAACTCGAGCGCAAGATGTCCAGCGCCGACTTCACCCTCGAGGACTGGCTCGAGCAGCTCCAGCAGGTCAAGAAGATGGGCTCACTGAAGAACATGCTCGACATGATCCCCGGTCTGGCCGGCCAGGTGGACGAGGAACAGATCGACAGGGCGGGCATGAAGGTCGAGGAATCCATCATCCGATCCATGACGAAAAAGGAACGCGCCAATCACCTCATAATCGGCCCATCGCGACGCACCCGGATCGCCCGGGGTTCGGGCACCTCGGTGGCCGAGGTCAACCGCCTCCTCAAGAAATTCGAGAAGACCCGCCTGCAGATGAAGAAGATGATGAAGAACAAGAAACAGATGGGCGACATGATGGCGGCGATGCAGAAACAGGGCGGACGCTAGGGCGGAAAGACCTCCTCCTCCCCTCCTCGATCTCTCCCTCTTTGCATCTGGCTTTCGACCGAGGAACTACTATAGTTGGGAATGGCTTTCGGAACCCGACTTCCGCTCGAAGGGGCAAGTCCCGATCCGTCGCCGAGGAGGAACGAATGGCGCTGCGATTGAAGATCGGTAGCAAGATCATTCTTTCGGCCCTGGCGGTCTTTGCCGCCGGCATCCTCGCGATCCTGCTAGTGACCCTCGCCCTGATTTCGAAAACGATCGTCACCGAACTCCACACGGAAGGCGACGTCAGGGCCGCGATGTACGCCAACGAGGTCCGATCCCATCTCGAAAGGCTGGCCGATACCCCCAGGACCCTCGCCGCCGCCTTCGAGGCCATGATCGTTTCGGGGCGGGCCGACAGGAAGGCCGCCCTCGCCATGCTTCTCCGGAATCTCGAGAACAATCCCGAGCTCCTCGGGTCCTGGGTGGTCTGGGAACCCGAGGCCTTCGACGGACAGGACGCCAAATGGGTAAACGCGCCCGGTCACGACGCGACGGGAAGGTTCGTCTCTGTATATAGCCGCGGCACGGGCACGATCCAACTCGATCCCAATATCGACTACGACAAGCCTGGCGCCGGCGACTACTACCTTGTGCCAAAAAAGACGGGCGAGGAGACGATTTTCGAGCCCTACAACTACTCGTATACCGGCAACAAGGCCGATGAGTTGTTCATCACGAGCATCGTCGTGCCCATCTCGATCGACTCGGTATTCAAGGGGGTCGTCGGCATCGACATCGCGGTATCGACCTTCTCCGACTTCGTCAAATCGATCAAGCCGATCGAGGGATCGTACGGCATTCTCGCCTCGAACCTCGGAACGAGACTCTATCACCCGACGAAGGATTTCATCGGCAAGCCCATCGGCGACGATGTGACCAATACGGTCACGAGGGATGCCTTCAGGGCAGCCATCCTCGCGGGCAAGGCCTTTAGCCTCACCAAGATGAGCACGGTGACGCACACGATAACCTACCAGACCTATGCCCCGATACCGATAGGTGATACCAAGACTCCCTGGTCCCTCGGCGTCGTCATGCCCGAGACCCTCCTTAGCCAAACGGTGACGAAACTTTCGACGATCATCGTGCTCGTGGCCCTGGCGAGCGGCCTCCTCGTCTTCCTCGCCCTCTTTTTCGTCGTCCGCGGCATCGCCAAGCCGATCGAGCGGGTCGCCGAGGCCAACGAGCACATGGCTCGGGGCGATTTTACCCTCGCGGGCATGGACACGGCCCTCCTCACGAAGGTGGCCCGACGCGGCGACGAGATCGGCGCGGCGTCGAAGGCCATCGACGTGATGATAGCCTCGGTATCGAAGGTCGTCGCCTCGGTGCAGTCTGGCGCGAGCCAGGTCGTGGAAGGCGCGAACCAGGTTTCCGCAACGGCCATCGCTCTCTCGCAGGGAACCACGAGACAGGCCAGCGCGGCCGAGGAGGTCTCGGCTTCCATGGAGGAGATGGGCGCGAACATACGACAAAGCGCCGACAGCGCGATCGCCACCGAGAAGCTCTCGCTCAAGACCTCGGCCGATGCCGAGCAGGGGGGGGCGGCGGTAAGGGAGGCCGTAGACGCGATGCGGGAGATCGCCCAGAAAATCGGCATTATCGAGGAGATAGCGCGCCAGACAAACCTCCTCGCCCTCAATGCCGCAATCGAGGCTGCCAGGGCGGGCGAAGCCGGCAAGGGCTTCGCCGTCGTGGCCTCGGAGGTGCGCAAACTGGCCGAGCGGTCTCAGAAAGCGGCCGGCGATATCACGACCCTGGCGGCGACAAGCACGGAAAAGGCGGCGCGCGCGGGAACCCTCATCGACGATATCGTGCCCGATATCAAGAGGACCGCCGGCCTCGTCCAGGAAATCGCGAGTTCGAGTCGCGAGCAGACACAGGGCGTGGACCAGATCAACAAGGCCCTCCTTCAACTCGACGAGGTTATCCAGCACAACGCCTCGGCCTCTGAGGAGCTTGCCTCCATGGCCGAGGAACTGACGGGTCAGGCCAAGGGGATGGGAGACACGGTCGCCTTCTTCAAGGTAAAGGTCGGGGAAGTCGATGCCCCGGGCCATAGCAAGGAAGGGACCGGAGGCGGAGCGGCCGCGCGGATGGCGGCGCCACCCACCCCTCGCGTCGGAGGCGGCTCCGGCCCGGTCTTGAAGGGGCCGCCTGGGTCCGGCCCTAGCAATGGGTCGAGCGGCTCCCGGAAGGGGCTTATAGCGGCCGATTCCGGCAAGGGCCCGAAGGACGGCCTTGCCCATAAAGGGGGCGAAGCCTCGAGACATGGCATTGTGCCCAGGACTAAGGACCTGAGCGACGATGATTTCGAGGCTTTCTGATACGATAGTCCGGGCCGGGAAGTTGTGACAGCCCGGCCCCGACCAAGGCTCTTTACATTCCCGGGCCTTTTCTGTTACAGTCGGGTCAATCCACGTTTCTGGAGCGACATATGGCCCGTAAATGTGAAATCTGCGGTAAGGGTACCGCATTCGGCAATAACGTTTCTCACGCGAAGAACCGCACGCGCAGGACCTGGTTTCCCAATCTCCTCCAAGTGAGGACGAAGGAAGCAGGGACCGTCAAAACGGTCAAGATCTGCACCCGCTGCCTTAAGGCCGGGAAGGTTGTCAAGTACGTCTGATCCCGCGTCAGAGCCGAGGTACCGCTATTGTGGAGAGCCGCCCTATCGGGCGGCTTTTGATTTTCAGGAGCATGGGCCAGTCGGCCCGGCCGTGTAGCCTCTTGCTCCGGAAGGAGGAGGGCGGCGATACTTGAGGCTATGCCCGAACTTCCCGACCTAATCGTCATCCAGAACAGGCTCGGACCCGCCCTCAGCGGCAAGGTGGTCGCGGGCGCCCGCGTGCACGAGCCGATCGTGCTTCGTATTCTCGAGGAGGGCGACTTCGCCACCCTCCTCGCCGGCCAAAGAGTCGAGGGTCTCGATCGCCACGGTCCCTTCCTCCGACTGGGCCTGGAACGCCACGATCTCGTGATGCATCTCATGCTGGCTGGGCGCCTCCGCCTCGCGCCCATCGCCGAAAAGCGCCTCGCCTGGGAAGCCTTCGCAATCGACTTCGAGGACGGGCAGACCCTGTCCTATGGCGACGAAAAGAACATGGGCAAGGTCTATCTCTGCCGCAAGGGCGATTTTTCCGCCATACCCGGCTATGGCGGTCAAGGCCTCGACATCGTCTCGCCCGCCTTCACCTGGGAGCGCTTTTCCAAACTGATCGAAAATAAGCGGAACCAGGCCCGGGCCTTCATCATGGATCAAACCAAGCTTTCGGCCATCGGCAACGCCTACGCCGACGAGATCCTCTTCGAGGCGGGCATCCATCCCAAGACGCCCTGCTGCTATCTCACTTCGAGCGACCGGCGCAAGTTGTACGAAGCCATAAGTACTATCATCGATTGGGGCACCGGTGAGGTGGAGAAGGCCGCGCGGCCCACCGAGGAAAAGGTCAGGGCCCACATGCGCGTGCGCAACAGGGGCGGGGAGGCCTGTCCACGCTGCGGCACGACGATCCGCAAGGCCGGGGTCCTCGGCTTCGACGCCTACTTCTGCCCCAAATGCCAGCCCGATCGCAGCGGCCGCGGTCTCGACTGGAACAAGCTACCCGATCGGCCGCCCTCGGGCGGAAGGGCCGGTTCGCGGGACGACGGCCAGACGCGATGAGCGGCGGGGCAGCCATCGCCTCCGACATGGGCCTCGTCTTCGTAGGAGGGGGCTTCGGCGCCGTCTTTCGCTGGTCGATCGCCAGGCTTTCCCTGCTGATATCGGGCACCGAGTTTCCCTGGGCCACCCTCGCCGTCAACCTTTTCGGCTGTCTCATGGTGGGTTTCGTAGTTGGCGCCCTGAATGCCGGCCTCCTCCCTTCGAGGATCAGGCCTATCTTCGTTGCCGGCTTCATCGGCGGTCTGACGACCTTTTCCGCCTATGCCTACGGAATCTTCGAGTATGGGCGCCGCGGTCATTACATGGCTGCCCTCCTGCAGGTCGGTCTCGAGAACATCCTCGGTATTGCACTCGTCGCCGCAGGTCTGCGTCTCGCCTCGCTTCTGGGGCGCTGAGGGAGGGGGCCTGAAACGGAAGCCTCCAAGGCGTATACTTCCATAAAGATACATAGGAGGCGCCCATGTACGCCCGCAGGCTCCTGCTCCCGGCCCTGATATTCGCGCTTCTCCCCTTCCTCATCGCCGCTCGTTCCGGCGGCGCTGGCGGGATCCTTTTCGGCATAGAGAAGCCGGATCTCGCAGCATCCTATCTCCCCTCCATCGGCGCCTCGGGCTCGGTGGAGCAGCTGGGAGGCTTCGGCTATGGTGTCGATCGCGAGGGATTCATCATGGGCGGTTTCGGCGTGGCCCTTCTCGATCAGGCCCTCCTCGTCCCCGGGGCGGATTTGACCGGAGCGGTGGCGGGGGGCCTCGGCGGCATGGTCGTCGGGCAACGCCTTATAGATGGACGGAGAATAGACCTGGATCTCGGTTTGAGGCTGGGCCTCGGCGGGGTCGCCCGAAACGACGGCAATGCATGGAGGGGATGGGCCGTCGCCTGTGTCGACCCCTATGTGGAATTGCTCGTCGCCGTCTCTCCCTGGATGGCCCTATCGGCCCAGCTTGGCTTTCAAGTGCTTGGAAATTTCGCTCCCGGGCGGAGCTTCCAGGATCTCCTCGTGCGTACGCCCATCCTCGGTTTCGCGATCTCCTGGGGCAGTTTCCGCTAAGGTGCAAGGGCGACTTGGTCAACCGCAGCCCGGTCACCCGCGGTCCAGTCGCCCGCGGCCCGGCGCTTCCGCGCCGCCATAGATCGCGTCGTCTACGGGCGGCGGGACCGGTCATCACTCGGGGGTGGGCCTTCAGCCTGCCTTGGGCAGGTCGAAATTGAGCATCCAGCGAAGGCCGTACTTGTCGGTGATGTCGCCGTACAGGGAGCCCCAAAACTCCACTTTGAGATCGGAATTCACCCGGCCCCCTTGGGCGAGCCTCGGGAAGATGGACCTGATCTCATCCTCGGACGCGCAATTGAGCATGAGGTTGATGGCCGTGCCGATCGTGACGGCGCCCTTGTCGAGATTGTCGGAGGCCATGAGCGAGATGGCCCCCGCCTTGAGTTCCGCGTGCATGACAAGGTTCTGGGCCTCTTTGGGCATCTGGGCAGAGACAGGCGATTGGCCGACGCTCATTATGGTGAGTTCGCCCCCGATCGAGTCTTTGTAGAAATTCATCGCTTCGCGGCACAGGCCCTCGAAGGTGAGATAGGCGATGATCTGCGGCATTTGTCCCTCCTTGGGGATTGTCAAAGCGGAGCTCGGTCGTCGCGGAAAGTCCTTCTTTCGACCCTAGCCTCGCCAGGCCCTCGGCCTCCGTCGCCCTCATCCGCAAAATGGGGACATCGAGCGTCGGAGAACATAGGGTACTGAGAAGTGGTCGTGGTGGCAAAATGCCGGATTTGGAGCCGGCTCAAGAGTCGAGGACGAGGCCGTCCCAGGCGGGCCGGGCCCCGACATCGGCGCCGAACTCCCGGCAGATCGCCTCGACCTCCTCGTGCGAATGATCGTGGGTGAGGTGGATTATCCAGGTCTGGGTGGCTCCGATGGCCCGGGCCGCGGCAAGGGCCTCGGCGAAGGAGAAATGCGTTGGATGGGGGGCCACCCTGAGGCCGCCGATCGCGAGCCTCCTTGTCGGAAGGCCGCCCGAACCCCGGAGGATGGCCATGGTTTCGGGAGGAATGGCCGAGCAATCCGACATCCAGGCGAAGTCGCCCAATTTCCAGCCGAGTATCGCCATCTCGCCGTGGAGGAGGGGAAGGCTCTCGATCCTGAGGCCACCGACGACGAAGGCGGGTGCTGCCCTTTGCAGCAGGAGGCGGGGTCTGCCGCCGCCGATCTGTCCTCCCTCCCTGAAGACATAGGAAAAGCGGATCTTGAGCTCTTCCATGCAAGCCTCGTCGGCATAGACGGGAAGGGGGCTCTTCCAGCTGAGGGGTCTGATGTCGTCGAGCCCGTGAACATGGTCGGCATGGGCATGGGTGAGGAGGAGGCCATCGAGCCTTTCGATGCGCGCGCGGAGGGCCTGGAGCCTGAACTCGGGGCCGGCGTCCACGACAAGGGCGGTCTCTCCCTCGCGCACGAGGAGGGAACTGCGGTAACGGCGGTCTCGCGGATCGGAGGAGGCGCAGACGGGGCACTTGCAGCCGATTACGGGCACGCCATGGCTCGTGCCCGTCCCGAGGAAATTCAGCGTCATGGCCGTCTCAGTGGAGGGCCGTGGCGCCGAAGGTCGGCGGATCGAAGATCGATTGGGCGCGCACGCGCACGAGATGGATCATCTGGCCCCTCGTCCTGTCTATCACGGCTTCAAGGCTCGTTTCCGCGGCGCTTTCGAAGACATCGACATGGAAGACCCCTCCTTCGTCGAAGCGGGGAAAGAACAGGCTCACGTGATAGTGGTGACGGAGGCCGGCCTTGTCCTGAGCGCTGATCGAGGCGAGGTAGAAGTAGCCCGGATCCTTTATCGCCAGCCACCAGAGGAGGGCCGGTATGCCTTCCGAGGCAAAGCCGGCATCTTCCTCGTAGGGAGCGAAGCCCTCGTATTCCTGACCCCCGTTTATAGGATTCGCCGAGGCCTCGATGAGGGCTATCGGCGACTCGGTGACGTCGGCGGATCTCGGATCCGACTCGTCAGCCCCCTCGAAAACAGCGACGGCGGCGACCGCGAGATTCCGCGTCCAATCCAAGCCGAAATAGGGGTCGAGGCTGTCCTCGAAGGAGGGCTCGGCGGCAGACTTCCTCGTGGCGAGGTGCTTGATCGAGAGGGTCGACCTGTCGAGCCATTCTCCCGATGCGGGCTTTAAGATGCCATCGACGACCCATTGGGCGAAGCCCGAGCAGTTGAGACCGGCCGTTTTCCTCGGCTGCGGCTCTCCATTCGCGATGAAGACGAGTTTGCCGGCCGCGTCGAGACCACCGTCATCGGAGTAACGCAGCCCGTGGAGTCTGGCCCTCACGGCGGAAGCCAGGGCCTCCACCTCGGCATAATCGGCAGGATCGGGATCGAGGAGGGACCAGTCCACCCTGTCCCTGGTCGCGGCGATGATGTCCGAGACCTTCGAGACCAGGGTGATGGCGAAGGGCCAGGGCAGGGCCGCCTTCTCGGCGAAGACTCCGCCTTGGATGACGAGGTCGAGTCGGCTCCGGTCGCCGTCGGGATAGACTCGGATGAAGGTGCCCGGGTCGCTCTTCAAAAAGATTTTCGCCTGGATGAAGACCCCGCTTCCCGCCTCCCTCTTGATTATCCAACTGCCCTGCGAATAGAGGGGCCAGCCCCCGCTTCTTTGGGCGGAATAGACAAGGTATTGGTAGCCCTCCGATGCTATGACTTGGCGCTTCCATCGGGCCCAGCCGTTTTGGCGGAGTAGGGGAGGGCTGCGCCGAAGCTCGGCCGGGGCGGCGGTGATAAAAGAGCTGTAATCCGTGGCGCGGAATTCCGCGTTTTCCGGAAAATCGACAAGTGCCCGATCGCCCGAAAGGGCTTGGGTGGAGCTTGCCGCCGCAAGGGGCGCCGCTGGGAGGGCCACGAGGGCGAGGGCGAGAGAAATGGCTTGTGCCATCGCGGCCAGTGGGACAGGGATACGCATCACATACAGAGTATCGGCCGTCCTGCCGATGATTGTAAGGCCGCTTCGGTCGGGTCTCCGGCTCGCAACGGTCTTCAACCCCTCGCTCTGGAGTGATTCGATGCGGCGTCTGGTCCTCGTGCTGATTTTGGGTCTTTCCCTTGTGACCATCGGCCCTTCTTCAGAGAATGCGGCGGACAATCCCAAATCCGGGACCCTATCTTTCACCCTGTCGAGTCCCCTTCCCAATGTCCCGCGGACCGTCTCCCTCCCCCTTCCCGAGCCATCGGGACAGGCCGTGGCGATCCTTCCCTCATCGCCTCTTCCCGATGTGCCCGCCGCGACCGTCCCCAATGGGGCGGCGCCGAGCGGACCCGATGCGCCTTCGGCCCTCCTTCCCGATGTGCCCGCGGCCGTCGCTTCCGCCACATCCCCGGAGACGCCCTCCGCGGTCTCACCCGAAGCCTCCGCCGCGACGGCCCCCGACTCCGCATTGACGACGAGGCCGGAAGTCTCGGCAGCGGTCTTGGCCCCGGCGCCGGAATCCACGGCCACCGCCGCTTCCTCGAGCCCGAAAACATCGGTACCTGCCCGTTCGATTTTCGAAGGCAATACCATCTTGGCCTTTTACGGCAAGCCAGGGGCAAAGAGCATGGGAATTCTCGGGGAGTATCCGAAAGAAGAGGTCGCCAATCTTCTTCTCGGCTACGCCAAGCTCTATGCGGATGCCCTGGCGGCTCCCTCTTTGCCCCTGGTTCCCGTCACGACCGTGGCTCAAACTTCTTTTGTGGGGCCGGAGGCTCCTCCTGTCGCCACACATGGGGTAATTCCCGCCTTCTATATTATTTACGGCGCCTGTTGGCCCGGCGGCGACATCGGCTATCTGCGCGATTCGGTCGTGAAGGACTGGATCGACTATGCCAATCGTTCCGGCATCATCGTCTTTCTCGATCATCAAATAGGTCGCTTCGGCGTCGAAGCCGCGATGGACAAGCTCCTGCCCTGGCTCGCCTATCCCAACGTCCATCTCGCCCTCGACCCGGAATGGCGCACCGAGGATCCCATGCACACGATAGGCTCGATTAGCGCCGACGAACTGAACCATGCCCAATCGATGATGTCCGACTGGCTTTCCACCCACGGCATCGCCGATGAGAGGATTTTGGTCGTCCATCAATTTACCGGCAAGATGATCACCGATCGGCAAAAGGTGAGGGCGGACTGGGCGGGGGTCAGGCTAATCCACACTTCGGACGGCTTCGGAAGCCCCGCCCATAAGCGGAACGCCTATGCATGGAATGCGCGGGCCACGAATATGCCGCGCAAGGGATTCAAACTGTTTTTCAAGAGCGATGTGCCGGGGGCGGGCTACGATCAGCCCCTCCTTTCTCCCGCCCAGGTTCTCGCGCTGGATCCTCAGCCCGAACTTGTCATCTATCAGTAGCCCTTCGAAATGGCCAGGCCCGATCGCCCATCTGGCCCGGCTTTCCCCCGCTCCCGATTGCCAGGTCCTTGTCCTATTACTATTATCGACCTGATAACATATCCCCACCCGTGGAGGTCCCCGATGCGCCTTCGTAGCCTCGCGCCCATAGTCTTGGCCTTCGGTCTGGCTCTATGGCCCCTTTCGGCCTCGTCCCCGCCAGACTATGGTCTCCTTATTCCTCTATTA
>DATKTD010000098.1:0-3312 GCA_035531315.1 Rectinemataceae bacterium | reverse complement strand
ACAAGCCCCACCAGGACCAGGCGGATACGTTTGAACATACCAAAGCCTCCGGGAATTCTAGAATTTCGAACGCTGGCATTGTACTCCGCGCCGTCCTGCCGTCAATCACTCGTTTTGTATCGAAAAACCTTTTCATCACCCATCCCCCGGGGGTGGAAGGCCGGCCATCCCCGAATTCCGCGAAGCCAGTATGCGAAGCCGCCGTCAGGCATTACAATTCAAGGAACATTGGAGAATATCGAGTGTCAGATCGCCTAACGCTGATGCGGCATGGTTCGCCGGACTCGCGGCGGTCCGGGAACGCGGAGCCTCGCCCGCGTCCAAAAAACGCGGCGACCCTGGTCTTCCTGCCCATCCTCCTTACCTTGTTCCATGCCTGCAGCCCCTTGGGCGCCTGGGACCTCCTCAGGGCTCAAAGCCAGGCGACCAAACGCCTATCCGTGGACCTGAGCCAAATAGCCCAAAGCCAGGATCTCGCCGACTTTCCCATCCTCATTCGCCTGAACCCCTCGACCTTTCCCTACACCGAATGTCGCCCCGACGGCCTCGACCTCCGCGTCGTGGCCGAGGACGGGACGACGCCCCTCGCCTTCGAGCGTGAAGCCTGGAACCCCTCGGGCCAGACCAATCTCTGGGTCAAGCTGCCCCTGTTGGCGGCCTCCCCCGCCATCACCAGGATCTGGCTCTACTTCGGCGACGATCAGAGCCGGGATTCCTCCAATCCGGCCGCGGTCTGGTCCAATGGCTACCTCATCGTCCTCCATGGACGAGGGGCCCTCGACGCGTCGGGGGTGATGCGGTACACGAACAGCCTCGGAACGAATGGCCCAGGGTCGCCCGGACCCTATGCCGCTCCGACCGATGCCCCGGGTGCCTCGCCCCCCGGCGGCGACGATTTTGGCTTCGGGGCCGGCACTGCCTTTAAGAGCGGCATGATCTTCCCGGTCTCGACCGCGCTCAACGACCTCCCCCACCTTACCTTCGAAGCCTGGATAAGGGACAATGGCACGACCGTCGGCGGCATGCTCTTCTTCAAAGGAGCCAACCTCAATCTCTCCATACAGTCGGCCGAAGCCATTCGTTTCGCCGTCGCTTTCTCCTCCACGGCCCTGCAGGCCGACAGCCCCACGGCCTTCCTCGCGGCGGGAAGCTGGAGGCATCTGGCCTTGACCTGGGACGGTTCATCGGCCGTCGCCATGTACGGCGATGGCCAGGCCGTCAGCCCCGTACTGACCGCCTCCTCGGGCGTTCGGCTCTCGGATTCGGCCGACCAGCTCGAGATCGGTAACGACGACAAGCCCGCCGTGGCACCGGGGAATCTCACGGCTGACATGGATGAAATACGGATCTCGAATGTCGCCCGCTCCGCGGCTTGGATCGAAGCCTCTTACCTCTCCCAATCTGCCGATCGCCTCGTTTTCGGCTCCGAAGAGGACCTTCCCAAATGAGGTCAGGACGGGCCGCTTTCCCACTGGCCCTCATTTTCCTTCTTGCCCCCCCCTTGGCTGCCCTGGACTCGAGGGCTGGCATCGAGCTCGGCTTCCTGAGCGTCCCGGTCCTGACCCCCGACCCCTATTCCTTCGCCGCATCCGCCGGCCTCTGGTACGATCTGGGCGGTATTGGCGGCCTGCCTCTCAGCCTTGGCGCCTGGGCGGGGGCCGCGGGTTTCCGGCCCCTCACGAGCTCTTATGGCGCATCGACAATGTACTATGGCGGTCTCGAGACAGGCTACGACCTCGCCCTCTTCCAGGGCGGCGACATCCTCCTCACGCTCCGCCCCTTCGCCCGCGCGGGCTGGTACCTGCGCGGCGTGGACATCCTGGGCAAGGTGGAATGGGGTTCCCGGCCCTTCCTTTCCTCCGGCCTCCTCCTGGACTTCAAAAGCGGCGTCCTCGACCTCGGCCTCTCCGCCCTCCTCTCCCTGCCCTTGGACAATCGGCCCGTCGTCCTCGTCGGCTTTCTCCAAAGGATAGGTCTATGGCTGCCATGAACCATATGCGAGGCGCTGTCCTCAGTCTTTCCCTCTGCCTTTCGATCGCGGTCCTCGCAGCCGAGGATACGCCCCCCTCGGCCCCGACCCTCGCTACCCCGCCCACCCCGGCCGATGGCCCGGCCTTCCTCTTCGTGGAAAGCGAACCTCTGGGAGCGAAGGTCTTCCTCGACGGCAAGGACCTCGAGCGTCCGAGCCCCCTCCTCCTCCGCGACCTCGCCCCGGGCATGCATCGCTTCCGTTTCGAAAAGGAGGGCTGGTACACGCAGGAAGTCGTGGTGGCGCTTCCCCGTTCCGAGCCGCTCCTCGTAAGCCTCGTCCGGAAGAGCCCCCTCATTTTCCTGGATGGGGCGGTCTCCCCGGCCGCGGGAATCGGCGATGCGCGCGACACCGAGCCGAGCTCTTCGGCCATCAGACTCTCTTCATCGCCCCTCGAATTCAGCGCGGGCCGGCAGGGCATCGATATTGCGAAGGTCTTTCCCCGACAGAAACTCCTCGATGGCGTCAATTTCTCCCTCCCCCTCTTTCTTGCCCTCACCGGAGTCCTGACCGTCCGGGAAATCTACGCGCCGCGTAGCTCCACCTTCATCATCTCCCCCGAACTCGCGGCCTCCGCCCTCATCGGTGCCGGCCTCCTCGGCTGGGACATCGACCTCCAGATACGGCGCTTCCGCTTCACCCAGCAAGGCCCGCCGCGGCAAGAATCCTGGAAGGAACTATCGCTGGCCGCGCGTCTTCGCTTCGACAGGGCGAGCGAGACCCTGCGCGGCGGGGACTTCGAGTCGGCCCTGGTCCAGTTCCAAGCTCTTGTCGACGAGTATCCCGACGATCCTATTATGCCGAGGGCCCTCTTCGAGACGGCGCGGCTCCTCTCCCTGCAAGGAGACACAAGGGGAGCCGAGGCTATCTTCCGCAAGCTGGTCGAAGACTATCCGATGCCGGAGCTCTACGATCGGGCGATAAAGAACCTTGCCGATTGTCTCGTGGCTCTCGGTGACAAGGAGGGGGCACGGAAGCAACTCGATCTCCTCACCTACAACGGCGCTGGACTCTCGCGGGAGGAAATCGAGCTCTTTCGTCAGTCCTTCTGATCGACCACGGACTCCATGATCGCCAGGACCTCGCCGCGATGGTCAAGGAAGGCCGAGGCGATCTCGGGATCGAAGTGGCCGCCCCTTTCTTTCGAGATGTACTCGAAGGCCCTATCCGCCTGCCAAGCCGGCTTGTAGCTCCGTTTCGATGTCATCGCGTCGAAGACATCCGCGACCGCGAGGATCCGCCCGCAGAGGGGGATGTCGACGCCCTCGAGACCCCTCGGATAG
>DATKTD010000097.1:0-12741 GCA_035531315.1 Rectinemataceae bacterium | reverse complement strand
TTCCGCCTTGCTTCCATTTGCCGACTAGCCGCCTTCGCTCTTCCTCGTTCCGTCGAACTTGTTTCACCTGATTCCTCCTCAGAAGGATCAGGCTATTCCATATTCCGGTTCTGGCCAGATGGGGTGATGGCAGCGCTTACGATCCCCGTCGAGCTTACCATTTCTGGCTTTCTCCATCCAGTTTCGGATAGTCTGCTCAGAGATGCCGACTTCCTGGCTCACCTCGCTCACCGACTGTGATGCTGGCGGCAGAACCCGCCTCAGAATGCCCTGCCGAAACCCATTGCTGTACCTCATGTCACCTCCTATCAAGGTGACATCTATCTTGACTCAGAGGGGTCAGCCCTGCTTTCATCGGTGATGACAACGGCGTCGTCGGGCCGAGCCTTTCTTACGCGTCAGGGATCGAAGCGAGTAGCCCGCAGCCGGCTTGCTGGCGAGGACTACTCGCGGAGAGCCCGACCCCTCGGCCGCCGGGCCGAGGGGGGACGCCCCGAGTCTTCGAAAAAGGCTAGGCGGGGCCCGAGATCCACGCTCGCCTACCAGCGGTGATAGGCCGGGTGCCCCTCCTTGACGGCCACGAAGACGCCTCGGCAGGTCGCGCATTCGATCCCGTCCACCTCGAGGACGCCCTCGACCACGGCCTTCCTCTCGCTCGACTCGACGACGCGGGCCCGCAGATGGAGCGATTTTGCGGGTGTCGGCCTGAGCAATCTTATGGCATACTCGGCGGTGACGGTGCAGGGCGGCGACTCGAGCCCGTTGGCCTTCATGAGGTGCCAGGTCGCCGTCCAATTGCAGTGACAGTCCAGGAGGGTGCCGATGATGCCGCCGTTGAGGGAGCCTTCGTAGGCTATATGATGGGCAGCCGGCGTCCAGTCGCACACGACCTCCTCGGTCGTCCCGTCCTTCGCGGTCACTACATGGCTCTTGATGTGGAGCCCCTTCTCGTTCGAGGGGCCGCAGCCGTAGCAGACGCTCTTCGGCGCGTAGATGTCCTGCAGCGCCCTTGCTTCCTTCATCCAATCACCTCCGTCCCTCCTTTGTCCCCCGCCGGGCGTGACTCGTCAAGCGAAAAGCCCGCGTACCGGCCGGCCGCGACCATTGAGCCCGCAGCCGCAGCGATCGAAGACGCCGAGCCACGCCGGCGCCGTCTACGCGAATCCCGCATGCGGATCCAGCTATCCCCGAGGAGAAGAGCATCATGAGCGACCGCCAGCCCCGCTACCGCGCGACCAACCACGTCAGGGTGGTCACGGCCACCTCCCTCTTCGACGGCCACGACGCCGCGATCAACATCATGCGGCGCATCCTGCAGTCGGGAGGAGCCGAGGTGATCCACCTCGGCCACGATCGGGGGGTCGCCGCAATAGTGGACGCCGCGATAATGGAAGACGCCCAGGCCATCGCCGTCTCCAGCTACCAGGGCGGCCACATGGAATTCTTCGGCTACATGCTCCAACTCCTCAAGGAACGCGGGGCGGCGGACATAAAGGTCTTCGGGGGAGGAGGAGGCGTCATCCTCCCCGAGGAGCGCGCCGAGCTCGAGGGCAGGGGCATCGCCCGCATCTTCCGCCCGGAAGACGGGCGCGAGCTCGGCCTCGAGGGCATGATCGACGAGCTCATGCGGATGAGCGACAAGGCGACTGTCGGCCCCCTCGCCTCCATCGAGAGCGCCTCGCTGGGCGTGGGCGAATGGAGCCGGATCGCCAAGGCAATCACCGCCATCGAGCGCGACCACGAGACCGATCTGGAGGGTCTCACGGCCCTGAGGGGGGCGCTCGAGGGCCGCCTGGCCGGTCGCGTCGTGCCCGTCCTGGGCATCACGGGCACGGGCGGAGCGGGCAAGTCCTCCCTCTCCGACGAACTCCTCGCGCGCTTCCTCCGCGACCAACCGGGCAGGAGCGTCGCCATCCTCTCCTGCGACCCGACGAGACGGAAGACGGGCGGCGCCCTCCTCGGCGACCGCATCAGGATGAACTCCCTGGGCGGTCCCCGGGTCTACTACCGCTCCATCGCCACCCGCGAGGCGGGGGCGGAGATCCCGCCCTTCCTCCCCGACGCCGTCCTCCTCCTCAAGGCCGCCGGCTTCGATCTCATCGTGGTCGAGACGGCCGGCATCGGCCAGGGCGACGCCGCCATCGTCCCCGTCGTCGACATCCCCCTTTACGTTATGACGGCCGACTTCGGCGCCCCGACCCAGCTCGAGAAGATCGACATGCTCGACTACGCCGACCTCGTCGCCGTCAACAAATTCGACCGACAGGGTTCGGAGGACGCCCTCCGGAACGTACGCCGACAGATGCTCCGCAACCGAGGCGACTTCGGGGTCAAGCCCGAGAGCCTCCCCGCCTACGGCACCATCGCCTCGCGCTGGAACGATGACGGCGTGACGAGTCTCTACGTGGGTCTCATCGAGGCCATCGACGCGAGGACCGGCCTCGGCTGGAAAACGGGCCTGGTCGGCCGCCCCGACCGAATGCCTTCGGGGCGCTCCGTGATCATCCCGCAGGACCGGACGACCTATCTCGCCGAGATCGCGAGGACGGTCCGGAGCTATCACGCCAAGGCCGGGGAGGAGGCCGTCCTCGCGCGGAAGCGCTGGATGCTCGCGGGAAGCCTCGCCATGCTCGCCGAAGGCGCCGCGGGGGCCGCAGGGGCCGGGGAGGATCGGGTTTCCGGCCTCCCGACGGCGGAGGCCCGGGCCGGCCTCGAGGCGGCCCTCGCCGCCGTCGACGCGCGGCTCTCGCCGGAATCGAAGCGCCTCCTCGAGGAATGGCCCCGCCTCGTCGAGGCCTACTCCAAGGACGAGTTCGTCTATCGCGTCAGGGACAAGGAGATCCGGACCTCCATCGTCACCGAGACCCTGAGCGAACTTAAACTGGCCCGCGTCTTTGTGCCCCGCTTCGAGGACCCGGGCGAGATACTCCGCTTCCGTTCGCGCGAGAACCTCCCGGGCATGTTCCCCTTCACCGCCGGCCCCTTCCCCTTCCGCCGCCGCGACGAGGATCCGACGCGGATGTTCGCCGGCGAGGGCGACGCCTTCCGCACCAACCGGCGCTTCAAGTACCTCTCGGCGGGCTACGAGGCGACGAGACTGTCCACCGCCTTCGACTCGGTCACCCTCTACGGCCGCGACCCCGATCCCGCCCCGGACATCTACGGGAAGGTGGGCACCTCCGGCGTCTCGATCTGCAGCCTCGACGACCTCCGTGAGCTCTACGCGGGCTTCGACCTCCTCGCGCCGAACACCTCCGTGTCGATGACGATCAACGGGCCGGCCCCGGCCATCCTGGCCATGTTCCTCAACGTCGCCATCGAGTGCGGCGAGAGGAACTTCGCCGAGCGCGAGGGGCGGCCCCCCGCGCGGGAGGAGCTGGCCGCCATCAGGGCCGAGGCCCTCTCGACGGTCCGAGGCACCGTCCAGGCCGACATCCTCAAGGAGGACCAGGGCCAGAATACCTGCATCTTCTCGACGGCTTTCGCGCTGAAGGTGATGGGCGACATCCAGGAGTGGTTCGTGCGGAACCGGGTGCGCAACTTCTACTCCGTGTCGATCTCCGGCTACCACATCGCTGAGGCCGGCGCCAACCCCATTACCCAGCTCGCCTTCACCCTGGCCAACGGCTTCACCTACGTCGAGTACTACCTGGCCCGCGGCATGAAGATAGACGACTTCGCCCCCAACCTCTCCTTCTTCTTCTCGAACGGCCTGGAGCCCGAGTACGCGGTAATAGGGCGCGTGGCCCGCAGGATCTGGGCCGTCGCCATGCGCGACCGCTACGGGGCCGACGAGAGATCGCAGAAACTCAAGTACCACATCCAGACCAGCGGCCGCTCCCTCCACGCCCAGGAGATCGAGCTCAACGACATCCGCACGACCCTGCAGGCCCTCATAGCGGTCTACGACAACTGCAACTCCCTTCATACCAATTCCTACGACGAGGCGATCACGACGCCCACCGAGGAATCGGTGCGCCGGGCCCTGGCCATCCAGCTCATCATCAACCGCGAGTGGGGCCTCGGCAAGGTGGACAACCCCAACCAGGGGAGCTTCGTCCTCGAGGAACTCACCGACCTCGTGGAAGAAGCCGTCCTCATGGAGTTCGAGCGCCTCTCCTCGCGTGGCGGGGTCCTCGGCGCCATGGAGACCGGTTACCAGCGCGGGCGGATCCAGGACGAGTCGATGAAGTACGAACACCTCAAGAGTTCGGGCGAGTATCCCATCATCGGCGTCAACACCTTCCTCAATCCCTCCGGAGCGGAGGCGGGCGGACCCATCGAGATCGCCCGCGCCACCGAGGAGGAAAAACAGTCGCAATTGCGAAGGCTTGCCGCCTTCCAGGAGGCCCACGCCGACGAGGCGCGGGAGGCCCTCGAGCGTCTCCGCGCGGTGGCCACGGAGGGCGGCAACGTCTTCGCCGAGCTCATGGAAACGGTGAAGGTGGCCTCCCTCGGACAGATCACCGAGGCCCTCTTTCATGCGGGGGGACAGTACCGGAGGAACATGTAGGACGAGGGCGGAGCGGCCGCGGAGTGGCCGCCGAAACGCGGCCTGATCGCCGAAACGCGGAGGCCAGGGTCACCCGCACAGCCAGCTCCGAAAAGTCGCCCGCCCGTTTTTTACCCGGATAATATTGACAGGCCTATATTATCCGGGTAAAACTCCTTTCATGAACATCGCCAGCAGCTATTCTGCCTTTTCAGCCCATAGGCTCATCGCCAGGGGCGAGCTCCGATCGGTTCTCGAGGCAGCGCTTTCACAGAGGCCCGAGGAAGGCTGGACCGGCCTTCTCATCTTCGACAACGAAAGCGGCAAGCAGGTCGACTTCGACCTTCGGGGATCCCTCGGCGAGGTGCTCGCGCGGCTCCAGAGCGAGCCCGAGACGGGAAAGGCCGGCCCCGGAAGGCCTCGTCTGGGCGTGACCAGCGGCGAGGTCACCCTCCTCCCCCGCCATTGGCAATGGCTCGAAAAGTGCCCCCGACGCGCCTCGGGCACGCTCCGCCGCCTCGTCGACCAGGCGATGAAGGGGCCGGAGGAGGGGGAGGCGGCCAGACTCCGCATCGAGGCGGCAAGCTCCTTCCTCTGGTCGATGGCGGGGGAGCTCGAGAATTTCGAGGAAGTTACGCGACAGCTCTTTTCCGCCCACTGGCGCCCGATGTACCGCCTCGCCGCCGCTTGGCCGGAGGACATCCTCGAGCAGCTCGCCTGGATGCTCCGTGGAGTGCCGGACGCCGACGACGGGGCCAGGCTGAGTTGGGAGGGCCGTCGCCTCGAGATACTCCCACCGCCCCCACGCGTCGTCACGGCAAAGGGCGAGGCGGAGACCTGGCGAAGGACGGCGACGGAAATCGTCGAGGACATCGCGATGGGAAGGACGAGCGCCAGCCTCGTGCTCGAGGCCGAACTCGCCCGCATAGAGGAGTTCAATCCCCGCGTGAACTCCCTCACGAAGATCTTCGTCGAGGAGGCGCGGGCCGCCGCCCGCGACATCGACGCCCTGCTCGAGGCAGGCGATCCCGTAGGCCCCCTCGCGGGCCTTCCTTTCACGATAAAGGGCAACATCGACGTCGCGGGCTACGCGACCGACCACGGCGTGGAGGCGATGCGAGAGATGATCGCCCCCCTCGATTCCCCCCTCGTCGGACGTCTGCGCCGGGCGGGAGCCATCCCCCTCGCCCACTCGAACCTCCCCGACCTCTCGCTGCGCTTTCATACGAAGAGCAGCTTGCACGGCGAGACCCTCAATCCCTGGGACGCGAAGGCCAGCCCGGGGGGTTCGAGCGGCGGCGAGGGCGTCGCCCTGGCCACGGGCCTGTCCTATCTCGGCCTCGGCAACGACGCGGGCGGTTCCCTCCGCGTCCCCTCCGTGCTAAGCGGCGTCGCCGCCCTCAAGCCGGGCTACGGCCGCTTCCCGAGCGACAGGAGCGTCGGCCCCCGCGACGCGACCCTGGCCTCGCAACTCGTGCCGGTGGAGGGCTTCCTCGCCCGCTCGGTAGCCGACCTCCATCGCGTCTTCCAGATCGCCGCCGGACCAGACCCCCGCGACCCCAGGGTCGCCGCCGTCCCCCTCTTCGGACCGCCGATCGAGGGCAGGGTCGCCGTCGCCCTCCTCAAGGCTCCCGCGGGGGCGGAACCGGACCGAGGTGTAGGGAAGGCACTGGAGAAAGCCGCCACGATCCTTGAGGCAGCAGGTTATGCGATAGAAGAAGTCGAGGCCCCCAGGGTGGAAGAGACCCTGGAAGCGTACGGGCGCATGATCATGACCGAGTTCGAACTCTCGAAGGCCATGCTGGACAGGATCCTGGGCGAGGAGGGTCGGCGCTACATCTCCTTCGCGACTTCGCTGAGGAAACCGGTGGATCTTGCGGCCTATCTCGGCCTCACCGCCCTGAGGCAGGGCCTCTTGCGCGACTGGGCCGCCTTCTTTGTGCGGCATCCCCTGGCCATCGGTCCCGTCCTCTCCGAGGTTTCCTTTCCCGCCGGCTTCGACATCGCCGGCCCCGCCGAACACGAGCGGGTGACGCGGGCCATGTGGCTCTGCCAAGCGACGAGCTTCGTCGGCCTACCCTCCGTCTCCCTCCCCCTGGGAATCGAGGGGGGCCGCCCCATCGGGATCCAGGTCCTCGCCGGAGCCTACCGTGAGGACCTCTGTCTTGGCGCGGCGGCGACCATCGAGGCGGCCGCGGGGATTTTCACGCCGATCGATCCTCGCTAGAGGGCCGACGGACTAACCGGACGTGGTCTTGACGGCCGAGACGAGGCCTCGGATCGTTCCGATGACCGCGTCGGTCCCCTCGTTGCTTTTGAGGAGCCCCGCGCTCGCCTCGGCGATCAGCCTCGTCTGGGCCCCGATCTCGCCCACCGCCTCGAGGACATCGTGGCTCACCGTCCGGAGGAGGCCCGTCGCCTGGAGGATCTCTCCATTGCCGCCGCGCATCTCGGAGGAGCCCTGATAGACCATGCCGTTGATCTCCTCCATCGCCCGCATCGAATCCTTCACCTGCCTCGCCGCCTTGCCGAGATCGGCGATGAAGCCGTGAAGTTCGGCGATCACGCGGGTGATCTCCCGGACAGTTCCGTCGCTCAACGTGAAAGCTTCGATCGTCCGGCGATTGTCCCGCTCGATGGCCTCGATGGACCTGACGACCGAACGGAGATTGGCGTTGATCTGCTTGGACTGCTCGGAGGAGGTCTCCGCGAGCTTCCTGATCTCGTCGGCCACGACCGAGAAACCTTTGCCCGCCTCTCCCGCGTGGGCGGCCTCGATGGCGGCGTTCATCGCCAGGAGGTCGGTCTGGCTCGCCACCTCGGCCACGAGCCGGTTGGCCTCCATGAGCCCCCCCGACTGCTCGACGATGGCCTGGATGCCGGCCGACATGCCCTCTAGGAGCTCGACCGTGTCCCGATTCTGATCGCCGAGGGTCTTGCTGCTCCCCAGGGCGGCCTGGATCGCCTTCTCCATGTCCGCGGCGCGGCCGTCGATCTCGTCGATGATGCCGCCCGTCGAGCCGATGTGGGCCCGCTGATCCTTGAGCGCCTTGTCGAGGGACTCGATGTTGCGCGCGAGCTGCTCGACCGCCGCGGAGGTCTCCTCCACCGAGGCGACCTGGTCCGAAACGCGGCGGCCCGAATCCTCCACCTTGCGCGAGATCGTCTCGACGGAACCGCTCACGCGCTCGATCTCCCGGTTGAGCCTCGCCTTGCTCTCCTCGAGGGCGCCGGCCTCCCGCTTGAGGGAGCCGAAGCCCTCGTCGAGCGAGACGAAAAAGCCTGAACCCGTCCTGCTCAGGAAGCCGATCTCGTCCAGGGACTTCGACTCGCTCCGGACCCTCATGTCGCCGCCCATCCCTCTTTCCATCAGCTCCTTGAGTCCGTGTATCGGCCTCATTATGAGGGCCCAGAGCTGCCACACCATTATGGCCATTACGAGGGAGGTGCCGAAGCCGATGATCGCCTCGGTGGCGGCGAGGCCGAGGAGGGGGGGCGGCCCCAATTCGACGCGCAGCCGATGCGTCTCGCCGATGACGGCGGTAAGGAGAATGGCCCCGACGACGGGAGGCACGACGACCATCGGAAGTCTAAAGCCGATCGAGAGGAGGGGGCTCTCCACCTCGAGACCGGCCGACGAGCAGGCTCCCTCGATGGTGGCGATGAACAGCACGAAGAGCGGCGAGGCCACGAAAAGGGTGAAGGCCGTGATATAGAGCATCGAGTAGAGGAGATCGTCGGGGAGGTCAAGCTTGACCGCGAAACGTATCACGAGGAGGGAGGCCAGGGCCGAAAGGAGGATGAAGAGCCAGAAGAAGAGGATGGCCGCGTGGATGGCCTTCCTGGCCGCGGCCCTCCTGTCCCCCGATGCCTCCGTCACGCGCTTCCATTTCCCCTGCCAGAAGATGCCGAAATAAAGATAGGCGAGGAGACTGCTCGCGGCGATGCAGCCGCTCGTAAGGGGAGAGGCGAATAACTCGATGAGGTTGCGCGGCACGATGGCGCCGCCCAGGATCGCGAAGGGGGCGAGGAGGAAGGCGGGGAGGATGAAACTCGGCTCCACGACGAGCATGAGCCTGAGGCCGAGGTTCTTGGGTGCCGCCATGACAACCTCCGATTTTTAATCGGGCCGGGGAAAGGCCCGGAACGGAGAGAGTGTAGCGGCGGCCGCGGGAGGCCGCAAGTAAAATTGCGTGACGGAGCCGGGCGGCGCGAAGAAGCGAAGTCCCTTCGGGTCTAGCCTCGATCGCCTTTGATCCTCACCGGCCCGAAGACATGCACGGCGAGGCCGGCGAGGATGAGGAGGGCGGCCGCCGCCTCCCGGAGCGAGAAGGCCTCGCCGAGGAAGATCGCCGCGGAGCTCAGGCTGAAGATGGGCACGAGGAGGGAAAAAGGCGCGATCCGCGTGGCCCCGTGCCTCATGATGAGGGCGTTCCAGATGCCGTAGCCGACGAGGGTCGAGAAAAAGGCGAGATAGACGATAGACCCTATTGAGACGATGCTTATGTCGCGGAGGGAGGTCGCGATGGCCGGCGCCCCGTCGAAGAGGAGGGAGAGGGCGAAAAGCGGGATGGGCGAGAAGAGACTCGAATAGACCATGAGGCCAAAGGCGTTCGTCGAGGGCATGCGTTTGGCCACGATGTTGGCGGCCGCCCAGAAGAATGCGGCGAGCAGCACCATGAGAGCCAGGACGGGGGAGAGCGCGGCCCCGGAGCCGCCCTGAGGCAGGGAGAGGAGGACGAGGCCCGCGGCGGCGATCAGAAGACCGGCCCAGGTCCTGCCCCGGACCTTCTCTCTCAGGAAGAGGGCAGCGAGGATGGCCGTGAGGAAGGCCTGGGATTGGAGGACGATAGAGGACAGCCCGGCCGGGGCCCCGAGCTTGATCGCGGTAAAGAGGAGGCCGAACTCGCCGACCCCGAGAAAGAGGCCGTAGGCGGCGAGCTGGCCCCAGCGCACGACCGGCTTTCTCACGAAAAAGATCGCGGGAAAGACGCTGAGCACGAAGCGGAGGGCCGCCAGAAAGAGGGGCGGCAGCCCCGTCACGCCCACCTTGATGACGACGAAATTGAAGCCCCATATCGCCGCCACGAGGAGGGCGAGACCGACGACGCCGAGGGGGAGGCGGGCGGGCGGAGTTGAGCTGCGGGACATGCTAATTCTGAATTTCGCCTATTATCACAGAGAGAAGTAGGGCGAGGATGAAATGTACTGCCCGTTGATGTAGCTTGTCGCCGAACCAGAGAATGTCTGCGCATAAGTGACGTAAAAACTTTCCGCAATGTCCACCGTCACCGTCGCGGAATAGTCAGGCCCGCTGATCGTGATACCGTTCGGAGCATAGATATAAGCCGTAAATGTGCCTGAATTTGAAATATAAGAATAATTGAAGGTACCGCTAAGATAATAGGTATTGCCGCTGTAGGTGACAGCTTGATTCGACAGAGTATATGCCGACTGAGTCATACCGGAGCTTGTTGCGCTTGAGAAATAATAGCTTCCGGAGAAATTTTGGTATTGGAGAAGACTCGCCGTCGAAGACGGGAATCCATTATAGGGTCCCGGGCTGATTCCGCCCATGTATCCCACGTGCGACATGACCGCAACCGCCGTCGACGTGCTGTTCGCGTTGCCGCCGAAGATTAGGGAAATATTGCAGCTCGCGAGGGCGAAGGCGGCAATCAAAGCGAGCGCAATGAGCGATAGACGCTTCATACGAGACTCCTGAAGTCTTCTATAGGATGTCGTTCAATCTATCACGCGACAGTTCCGCTTTCAATTCCGGTGGAGCGGCGCGTTCCGCCTCAGTCCTCGTCCCTCCCCGTAACCCTCTGTCCTGGCAGGGTCTCGAGGGAGGGGACGAGGGGTGGGAGGCCCGACGAGGCGGCTCGGGTCTCCGAACCGGCCTCGGTCTTCGCCGCCCTGGCGGCCACGGGGAGGGGCCCGCCATCCTCGCCACCGTCGGCGTCCGCGTCCCTCTCGCGGAGGGCCGCGCGCGTATGGCCCGCCGAGTCTCCCCCCGCGGCGACGAGGCCCGTGATCGTCGGGTTGCGGACGAGGTCGCGGGGCTTGGAGCCCTGGGCCTTACCAACTATTCCTTTCTCCTCCATCAGCTCCACGAGGCGAGCGGCGCGGTTGTAGCCGATCTTGAGCTTGCGCTGGATGTAGGAGGCGCTGGCCTTGCCCTGCTGGAGAACGATTTCGAGGGCCTGTTCGAAGAGGGGGTCTCCGTCGCCGTCGTCGAAGAGGTTGGGCTCGGCCTCGTCCTCCTCGTCGTCGATGAAGATGTCGTCGTCGATGTACTCCGGCTCGCCGAGGGTCTTCACGTATTCGACGGCCTTCTCGACCTCCTCCTCGGAGACGAAGGCGCCCTGCATGCGGATGGGGAAGGGGTCCCAGGCGCTGGCGAAGAGCATATCGCCCTTGCCCAGGAGCTTTTCGGCGCCGACCATGTCGATGATGATTCGGCTGTCGAATTTCGAGGCGACCATGAAGGCCACGCGGCTCGGGATGTTGGCCTTGATGAGGCCGGTGATCACGTCGATCGAGGGGCGTTGGGTCGCGAGGACGAGGTGGATGCCCACGGCCCGCGACATCGCCGCGAGGCGGGCCAGGGTCGACTCGAGCTCCTTGCCGGTGGTGGCCATGAGGTCGGCGAACTCGTCGATGATGACGACGATGTAGGGCAGGCGCTCCTGGCCGAGGGCCTTCTCCTTGACCTTGCGATTGTAGCTCCGGATGTCGCGGACCCCGAGGCGATCGAGCATCGCATAACGTCTCTCCATCTCGCAGATGCAATATTGGAGGGCCTGGAAGGCGCGCTTGGGCTCGGTGATGACGGGCGTGAGGAGGTGGGGCACGTCGTTGTAGAGCTTGAGCTCGACGATCTTGGGATCGATGAGGAGGAGGCGGACCTCCTCGGGGGAGCGCCGAAAGAGTATCGAGAGGATGATCGAATTGACGCAGACCGACTTCCCCGAACCGGTCGAGCCGGCGATGAGGAGGTGGGGCGTCTGGGTGAGGTCGATGAACTGCACTTCGCCCGCTATGTCCTTGCCGAGGGCCACGGGCACCTCGGCCTTGGCGCCGACGAAGACCTCGCTCTCGACGATCTCGCGGAGGGAGACGATGGAGCGCCTCTCGTTGGGCACCTCGATGCCGACGGCGTGCTTGCCGGGTATGGGCGCGACGATACGGACGCTCGAGGCGGCCAGGCGCAGCGCGATGTTGTCGGAGAGGTTGGCGATCTTCGAGAGCCGCACGCCGGGGGCGGGGAGGATCTCGAACATCGTGATCACTGGCCCCTTCCTGATCCCGGTGACCTCGGCTTCGATGCCGAACTCCGCCAGGGTCTCGCGGAGGACCTCGGCCGAGCGCCTCGTCTTGTCGTCGACGATCCAGTACTCGCCGTCGGGATATTTGAGGAGGAGCTCCCCTACGGGCACCGCGTAGGGCTGCTTTTTTTTCCGGGCGAGGATGCGTTCGACGAGGGCTAGCCGGGCCGCCTCCGCCCCCCCGCCTTCGGCCGCGGGCTGGGGCGGGATCGAGACCACCTCGATGTCGCGCAAGGCGGACTGGGTGCCTGCCTGGGTTTCCTGACTGCCCATCGGCTTCGTCGGGACGCCGGTCGAGGCGAGGGTCAGGGCCGGCATCGACGCGGTGGCCATTACGGGCCACGAGGCGGCTACCGGGCTCTCAGTCCGGGTCTCGGCCCGGGACCCTCGAAAAAAAAGGGGGATTGGCGCCTCGTCCGCCTTGTCCGCCCCCTCCACCTCCTCCGCTCCATCATCGAGGGACTGAGAATCGACAATGCGTTTTTCGAGCTCCTCGGGCGGGGGCAGGTCCTCGATTTCCCCCATCCGCGTCTCCTCGACCGCCGAGGTGAGGCCTTCGGTTTCGTGGACGACGACCTCTCCGCGAAGGGAGCGGAGCCTGGGTAGTGGGGGTATTTCGGGAAGTCTGAAGGCAGATGTTCCGATCGCCTCGTCCCGAAGGCGAGGGGAATTCTCGGGGAGCATCGCCTGCACGGCCTCGAACTCGTCCACTAAATCGCCCCTGCGGCCCGCGGCGGTCGGAACCCCTTCCTCGAAGAGCCCAAGGTCTTCGACCAGGGGATCGAGGCCGGGTCTGTGTCCTTCCTCGATGAAGCCATCGGCCGCCGCCTGGTAGTCAGCCGCCGCTTGGGAATCGGGCGCCGCCTGGGAATCGGCCGCCCCTGTCGCCAGGGCGGGACCGGGGGGCGAAAACCTTGT
>DATKTD010000096.1:0-10346 GCA_035531315.1 Rectinemataceae bacterium | reverse complement strand
TGGATGCCGCGCAACCTGGAAAAACGTATCGAACTCATGTTCCCCATACTCGATCCGGCCGTCAGGGCCGAGATCGACGACATCCTCGACACCTACTTCCGCGACGAGGCCAAGGCGCGGCGTCTCGGCCCCGACGGGCTTTGGCGAAGGCCCGTGCAAGGAGGGGAGACGGGGCTGTCGGCCCAGGACGAGTTCTACGAGCGCGCCTTGAGGCGAAGGAATTTCGAGGACGATACCCCCAAGGGGGAGCTTCAGATCAGGCGACTGCCGGGCTCCGCGAGCCTGTAGCCGCGCCGGGGCGGGCATGCCCCTGGAGGACGAGGATGAAGAGAGCCTGCGTTATTCTCGCCGAGGGCTTCGAGGAGGTCGAGGCGATCACGCCCATCGACTATCTCAGGAGGGCCGGGGTCGAGGTCTGCGTCCTGGGCGTAGGGGACATTCGGATACCCGGTTCCCACGGCATCGAGGTCAGGGCCGAGGCCCTCCTCGACGGGGCGGCGGCCGTCGCCGACTGGGACCTCGTCGTCGTGCCGGGGGGAGGGGTCGGAGCGAAGAACATAGCCGCCTCGAAGGAGGCCGTCGCCCTCATCCAGACCCACTTCGCGAAGGGGCGCCTCCTCGGCGCGATCTGCGCCGCCCCTGCCGTCGTCCTCCACGGCGCCTGCGGCATCCTCGGAGGCCGGACCTTCACCGGCTATCCCGGCACCGAGACCCAGGTGAGCGGGGCGACCTACCTCCCCGAGCGCGTCGTCATCGACGGCAAGCTCGTCACCGCCCGGGCGGCCGGCTGCGCCGGCGAATTTTCGCGGAGCCTCGTGGCCCTCCTCGTGGGCAAGGAGGCGGCGGCCGATCTGGCGGCCAAGGTCCTGCTATCCTGAGATTCGTCCAGGGGCGGCGCCCTCGCGGCCTGGACCTTGGGCGGCGCCCGGCCCCGGGAGCCGAGCCGGCGACCGGTCCCCGGCTCGGGGCCGCTTAGGCCTTGGCCCCGCCCTCGTCGAAGGCCGCGTCGAGGGGGCGCCTGAATGACTGTATGGCCAGCGCCTTGCCGTCCTCGCCGATGTCGATGACACAGCCCTGGAGTTCCAGGCCCTCGACCCCGTCCTTGGCCCAGGTGGGAATGCCCGAAATGTATTCGCCGATCCTCGTCGCCGGATCCTGGCCCCCCACCGAGAGGAGGGAGCCCGTGCGCCCGGCGTCGGTGATCGTCGCCGTGCCGCCCTTCAAGACGCGGGCATCGGCGGTGAGGGTCTTGCCGTGCGAGCCGATCATGGCGCTGATGCTTCCATCGACGTAGTAGGCCATCGTCTCCTTCTCGGCCGTGGTCGCGGCGTGGAAATCGAGGATGATCACCGGAGTCTCCTCGCGGGCCCTCTTAACTATGTCGGTGACGGCGTGGAAGGGATTGGCGAGGTGGACGCGGGGATAGCCGGCCTGTCCCAACAGGGAGATCACGGCGACGGGCCCCTTCGGGGTCGAATAGACACGCCAGCCCCGACCCGGATTGCCGTGGGGGTAGTTCGCGGGCCTGAGGAGGTAGGAGGCCTGGGGCATGTGTTCCACGATGTCGCGCTTGAAGTAGCTGCATTCGCCAAGGGTTATCACCTCGACGCCGAGCTTGCGCAGCCAGACCGCGTGCTGCCGCCCCAGCCCCGCCCCCCCCGTCGCCGAGTCCGCGTTGCCGATGACGAAGTCCGCGCCGAAATCGCGGCGGACCGTGCCGAGGAGTTTCTTCACGGTGAAGACCCCGACCTTGCCGACGATCTCGCCGACGTACAAAATGCGCATTGTCACCGGGCGACTCTACAGGAAGGAGGGGCGAGCGTAAAGCGGAGCGGAACCGGCCGGGGGGGCTCAGCCCAGCCCGAAGCCCGCCTCGAGACGTCTCCGCAGACTCTCCTTCGCCTCGGCCCAGTCCTCCTCCCCCATGCCCATCACCGATAGGCGGAGACAGCGCCGCGTCGCCTCGCTGCGTCCGAAGCGCCAGCCCTCGGCCCAGGCGGATCCTCCCGCCGCGCGGTGGGAGGAGGCCTCGAGCCAAAGATTGTAGCCCTCCCCGCCCCCCGCGATGGAGAGGCCCGGCAGCCCCGCGACGAGGCCGAGGACCTCGGCGCGGCGCCGGGCCGTCACGGCCCCGACGCGCTCCAGATGCCTATCGTAGAGCCCCGATTCCAGGATGCCGGCGGCGAAGAGCTGGAGCCAGGTGGAAGGCCCCTGTTCGCCCTCTTCGCGCAGCCTGAGGAGGGCTTCGAGCCGGGAAGGCGGGGCCGCCAGGGCGCCGATGCGGATGCCCGGGGCCAGGGTCTTCGACAGGGACTTGATCCAGATGGTCCGTTCGGGAACGAGGTCGACATAGCGGGGGAGGCCCTCGGGAAGGAGCTCCGAGAGATAGTCGTCCTCGACGATGGTGAAGTCGGCGTCGGCGGCGGCCCTGGCGATGGCCTGCTTCACCTCCAGGGAATGCCTGTAGCCCGTGGGGTTGTGGATCTGGGGTACGGTGTAGAAGAAGCGGGAAGCGGGAGGAGCCTCCGCGAAGGAGGCGACAATGGCCCCGGGATCGGGACCCTCGGAGCCGAAGGGGAGGGCCTTTCGTGGTTTGAAGGCGGAAAGGGCACCGGGATAGCTGGGCTCCTCGACGAGGGCGAAGGCTCCCGACCTCCCCGCGAAGAGGCGCCGTACGAGGTCGAGGCCCTGCTGGCCGCCCCCGGTGACGAGGATCGAAGCGCCGGGCAGGCCGAAGCGCCGGGCCAGGGCCTCGATGAGGCGGGGCTCGCCGCGGGCTTCGGGCGCGGAGAAGACCCTGCCCCGCTCGCTCGCGAGGAGGCCGGCGAGGATGGCCCCCGCCTCCTCGTAGGGAAAGAAGCTCTCGGAGAGCCGTGCCGTCGAGAAATCGGCCCTTCCCGAATCGGGGGCGGGGGCGGCCCGGGCGAAGGTCCCGGAGCCGACCCTGTTTTCCACCCTCCCCGAGCGGACGAGGAGCTCGAAGGCCCTTCCCGCCGTGAGTTTGTTGCAGTCGTAGCGCTCCGCCACCTCGCGGATCGAGGGGAGGCGCTCGCCCGGGCCGATGTCGCCCTCGTCCACTGCCCGCCTGAGATCTTCGAAGATACGCTCGTACAGGTGCATGGGCCCCCTTGACCAAGACAGGACACTTGCTTAAGTGTACTAGTACACTAGCAGAAGAGCATGGGGTACGCCAGAGGCTTGGCGACTCCGAGGAGGCAGATATGCGCGAGAGGCTCAACACCGGCTTTGCCGAAATGTTCAAGAACGGCGTCATCATGGACGTCACCAATCCCGAGCAGGCCAGGATCGCCGAGGCCGCCGGCGCCTGCGCCGTCATGGCCCTCGAGCGCGTGCCCTCCGACATCCGCCGCGACGGCGGCGTGGCCCGGATGAGCGACCCCAAGATGATCAAGGAGATCATGGCGGCCGTCTCCATCCCCGTCATGGCCAAGGTGCGCATCGGCCACCTGGCCGAGGCCAAGATCCTCGAGTCCCTCGGCGTCGACTTCATCGACGAGTCCGAGGTCCTCACCCCCGCCGACGAGGAGGCCCACGTCGACAAGACCGCCTACTCGGTGCCCTTCGTCTGCGGCGCCCGCGACCTCGGCGAGGCCCTGCGCCGCGTCAACGAGGGCGCCTCGATGATCCGCACCAAGGGCGAGGCCGGCACCGGCAACGTCGTCGAGGCCGTCCGCCACCTCAAGACCGTCAACCGCCAGATCCTCGAGCTCAAGGGCCTCGACGAGGCCGGCCTCCAGAAGAAGGCCAACGAATACCGCGTCCCCCTCGCCCTCGTCAAAAAGGTCCAGAAGGCCGGCCGCCTCCCCGTCGTCACCTTCGTGGCCGGCGGCATCGCGACCCCCGCCGACGCCGCCCTCATGATGATGCTCGGCTCCGAGGGCTGCTTCGTGGGCTCCGGCATCTTCAAGTCCTCCGACCCGGCCAGGACCGCTAAGGCCATCGTCCAGGCCGTCATCCACTGGCAGGATCCCGCCAAGCTCGCCGAACTCTCCGAGGGCCTCGGCGAGGCCATGCGCGGCCTCGAGATGAAGACCCTTGAGACCAAGCTCGCGGAACGGGGCTGGTAGACCAAAGGACCGGTCCTTCGTTTTTGGGCGTCCCCCCGGCGCTCGCGCGCCGGGGTCGGGTCCTCCGCTCCAATCGGGGCGGGCCCCGATTTCCGCTTCGGCCCCTGACGCGATAAAGGGCCGCAGCCCCTGACGCGGCGGGGGGACAGTCGCCGCTTTTGCGAGGTACGAACCATGATGATCGGTATTTTGGCCCTCCAGGGGGCGGTGCAGGACCACGAGAAGGTCTTCCGTCGACTCGGCGTCAAGACGAGGCAGATCAGGCTCCCCGCCGACCTCGAGGGAATCTCGGGCCTCATCCTCCCCGGGGGCGAAAGCACCGTGATGGCCATGTATCTGCGCGAGTACAGGCTCGACCTCGCCCTCCGCGAGCGGGCCGCCGCCGGCCTCCCCGTCTTCGGTTTTTGCGCCGGGGCCATCCTCCTCTGCAGCGAGGTCGAGGGGCCGGGCGGTCGCGGCGAAGGGGCCCTCGGCCTCATCGAGGCCCGGGCCATCCGCAACGCCTACGGTCGCCAGAGCGCGAGCTTCGAAGAAACGATCGTCACGGAACTCGGCGCCTTCCCGGGCATCTTCATCCGCGCCCCCCGCCTCGAGCCCCTCGGCACCACGAGGATCCTCGGCAGACGCGTCGCGGAAAAAGGCGGCGAGGCTGTATTCCTCCGCCAGGGGAAGATCCTCGCCGCCTCCTTCCATCCCGAGCTTTCCGGCGACGACAGGATCCACCGGATCTTCGTGGAGATCGCCGCTACAGAGTGAAGGTAAGACCCTCCACGAGGATTCCCGGGAGGAGGGAACCGCCCAGGGCTCGGCGGCCGTAGCTCGAGGTCTCCACCACCGGGGAGCGCTGTCTCGAAAGCCCCACGAGCTTGTCGCCGAATAGGCGATAGAGGCTCTCGTCGAAACGCATGTCCCCTATCGGCGCCGCGATCTTCCCCCCCTCCACCCAGAAACAGGCGTAGCGCGTCATGCCCGTCACCCTGGCGGACTGGAAGTCGCTCCAATTGAGATAATGGAGGTTCGAGAGGTAGAGGCCGCTGCCGATGGCCTCGAGGGCAGCCCTTTCGTCGAGCTCGCCGGCCCCCACCGAGGCGGAGCGGAGCCATTCGTCCTCGGGGGCCCCGTTGCCGGAAAGGCCGTACTGCCTCGCGCTCCTCGCCGAAACCAGGGTATCGAGGAGACGCCCCTCGCCGATGAGGGCCAGGCTTTCGGGGGCCACCTCGCCAAGCTCGTTGAAACGGGGCTCGAGGCCGAGGCTAAAGTCCTGGTCGAGGCGGAAGCGCGGCGAGAGAGTCTTCCGGCCCTCGCGGAGGGCCAGCCAGGCGCTCTCGCCCTCGCGGATCTCGCGTTCGCCGATGCCGTGCCAGGAGAAGTAGGGGACGATCCTGGCGAAGGCCTCGGGCGCGAGCCAGGCGCGGTATTCTCCCGGCGGCAGGATCTTGGGTGGAAGGGCGAGGGCCGCCAGCCTCGGTCTCTCGGCGGCGAGTCTCCGTCCGTACTCCTCCCCGTCCCAGATGCGGCCCGCGTACAGGGACTTCGTCGCCTTCCCGTTGGCGAGATAGGCGGAATAGTCGGTGATAAAGCTTTCCGTCTCGAACCAATGGCAAGCGCCCCTGGAGTTGGCCGCCCCGCGGGCCACGCGGCCCTGCGTATGGATGCCGACGTAGGCGGCGCCTTCGGCCGCGAGGCTTTCGGCGGGGCCGAGGACGATCTCGGGAAGGCGGGCCGCATCGGGCAGGCTTCCCGCGAAGACCTCGCGGGAGACGCCCTCCGTCGCCGGCAGGGTCTGGTAGGGATCCTCGGGGAGGAGGGAGGCCTCCCGACGGACCCGACCGAGGGCGGAGGCGGCCAGCTCGGCGTCGGCCCCGGCCTCGCCCGAGACCGCGAAGGATGAGCGCATCGTGCGGCCCTTCCGGCAATACGTAAGGAGGAGTTCGGCCTTGTCCACCGCCCCAATCTGTCTGACCCTGGCCTCGTTGAAGCGGAGGAAAACCGAATCCTCGCCTGAGAATTCGAGGGAGAGTTCCTCGTCCCCCCGCAGCTCCCCGAGGAGGACATCGACGGCGCGGCCGAAGCGGGTCTCGAGTTCGTCCTTCCTGTTCATGCCTCTCCTCCGAATATCTCCACGCCCCGGAAGGCGCAGACGGGACTCGCGTGCCCCGTCGTCACGATCTGGCCCGGCTCGCCCTTGCCGCAGTTGGGGGTGCCGAAGACCTCGAAGGTCGAGGGGTCGCCGACCTTATAGAGACTGTTCCAGAAACTCGAGGAAAGGCCCCGATAGTTGGGATTTCGCACGATCTTTCCCAGCTGCCCCTCCTCGATGAGCCTTCCGTACTCGCAGCCGAATTGGAACTTGTTGCGGCGGTCGTCGATGGACCAGGAGCGATTGGAGCTCATGAAGACCCCTCGCTCCACCGAGGCGACGATGTCGTCGAAGCCATCCTTCCCCGGCTCGAGGTTGAGGTTGGCCATCCTGTCGATCGGCGCCCGCCACCAGCCCTGGGCCCGCTGGTTGGCGACCCCTGGCCTGCCGGAACGCTCCTGGCTCTCGAGGCTGCCGAGGGCCCGCATGAGGATGCCCTCCTTGACGATATATTCGCGGCGCGCGGGGTTGCCGATGTCGTCGGCGCCGTAGGAGGCCGCCTCGCCCGCGATGCCCGGATCGAAGACGATATTCATGAGATCGGAGCCGTAGCGGAGGCTGCCGATGTCCTCGAGGCGCACGAAGCTCCAACCGGCGAAGTTGCGCTCGTCGCCGAGTATCCGGTCGAGCTCGAGGGGGTGGCCCACCGATTCGTGGATCTGGAGGTTCATCTGGTCCGGGGCGAGCACGAGGTCCCCTGTCATCGTGGGGCAGTCCGTCGCCGAGAGCAGTTCCACCGCCTCGGCGCCCGTGCGACGCGCGTCCTCCAGCTGGGCCTCGATGTGGATGAGCTCCATGCCGCCCTGGTTGATGCGCCCCCGCGGGCCGTTGGCGCTTCGGCGCTGGACGAGATTCCCGTCGCGGGCGACGGCCTGGATGGAGAACTCGAGGAGCTGGACCCTCTGGAATATCTCCGCCCCCGAGGTCGAGACGGACTCGGTCTCCTCGTCGCGGAGGAAGAGGACGGCGCTGGCCTGAACCACCTTGTCGCTGACCTTCAAGGCCTTCGTAAGATCGATGGCATGGGAGGAGAGAAGGTCGGCGCCCAGGGGGGCGCGCTTGCCTCGGGGGCCTTCCCAACGCAGCCTTGTCGCGGGGCGGACCGAGGCGCCGAAGCGATGCAGGCCCCTCCCCCCCGCCGAACGGGCGAGAACGAGGGCTTTTTCGCCCGCGGCCCCGGCCCTTGCCGCCAGACCCTCCAAGCCAGCGTCGCCGGCGAAGGCGGCGTCGCCGGCGAAGGCGGCGTAGCCGAACTGGCCGCCCGAGAGCACTTCGATCATGTAACCTTCGTCCACCCCATCGAAGGCCCGGTCAAAGCGGCCGTCCTTGGCATGGTAGGCGCGCCCCGAGAGCCTGACGCGGCGAAGCCCGGCCCACTCGGCCAGGGGCGGCGTGGCGGCCTCGAGGAGGCGCCGAAGATCCATCGACATTGATTGCTCCTTCCCGAGGCGCGAAACGACGGGCCGCCATGGCTGCCCCGCCTCCCCCTCCCACGATCCTCAACAATCGGACCGGGCATATCCTAAGCGGAGCGCCGCGGGAGCGACAGGCATAATTGGATAACTTCCCATTCATTTCGCGGCCCCCGACCATTGACACAGCCCTGCCCAGGAACAAGGGTTTGCGCAGAGGCAAGAATGATCAGAAATCAGTGGTACGCGATCCTCGATTCGAAGGAGCTCGGCAGAAAGCCCCTCGGCAGCCTGCGCATGGGGGAGCGCCTTATACTCTGGCGCGAGGGCTCGGGGAGCCCCGTCTGCCACGTCGACCGCTGCGCCCATCGAGGCGCCTCATTCGCGAGGGGCAAGGTGCTTTGCGAGGGGGAGCATCGGCTGATGTGCCCCTTCCACGGCCTCGAATACGACAGCCGCGGCATCTGCCAGAAAATTCCGGCCAACGGCGCCGCGAGCCCCGTGCCCGAGGGCTTCAGGCTCAGGACCTACCCCGCCCGGGACCTTCACGGCTTCATCTGGATTTTCTGGGCCGACGAGGGGGTCGAGCCCTCGAGCGAGCCGCGCTGGTTCGAGGACCTTGGCGACGACATGCCCTCCTCCACCGTCGCCGATCCCTGGGCCAACCACTACAGCCGCTCCATCGAGAACCAGCTCGACATGGCCCACCTGCCCTTCATCCACCACAACACGATCGGGCGGGGGGGCGCCACGGTCGTCGATGGCCCCGGCATCCTGAAGCGCGACGGGGCCCTCTTCGTCTACACCTACAACAGGAAGGACGACGGCTCCCCGAGGCGCTCGACCGAGGAGGTGAAGGCGCCCAATCCCGACAAGCTCTTCAAGCTCGAATTCATCTTCCCCAACATCTGGGAGAACTACATCGGCGAGAAAATCCGCGTTGTCGGCGCCTTCGCGCCCGTCGACACCGAGAACAGCATCGTCTATCTCCGCTTTTGCCAGTCCTTCACGCGACTGCCCCTGCTCCGGCACCTCGTCCACGCCATCGGCAATCGGATGAACCTCATTATCGCCCACCAGGATCGGCGCGTGGTCGAGACCCAGCAGCCCAGGGCCGACGGAACAGGAGCCGGGGAACTCCTCTTCCCCGGCGACAGGGCCATCATGGAGTACCGCAAGATGCGGATCGAGGCGATGAGGGGCAAGGACGGCTAGACCGGCGCCGAAGCGCCGGCCGGGCGGACAGCAGACGAGTGCCGGGTGGAGGGCGCCGAGGAGGCGACAGACAGGCTCAGCTGTAGGGAGAGCCCTTGAAGGCCTTGAGCACGGTGTCGACGCTGCGCTCGATCTCGAGAAGCTCGGCGTCGGAAAGGGATTCGAAGGCCTTCGAAAAACAGGTATCCATCGTCTGACGCGCGAAAAGGGCCTTCTCCGAACCCTTCTCCGCGAGGTGGACGAAGATGACCCGGCGATCCTCCTCCGAACGGCGTCGCTCCACGATGCCGGCCGCCTCGAGGCGGTCGATTATGCCGGCGACGGTGGAGGGGCTCGCGTTCATCTCGGCGCAGATCTGGCTCATCGTGAGGGAGCCGGCATGGGCGACGAGGCGGATGGCGGTGATCTGCGGCATGGTCAAGCCGCTCGATTCGAGGGCCTCGGCGATGCGCGCGTTCGCGAGCGAGTTGATCTCCCGGATGCGAAGGGCTATACGGAAGGACTGTCTATCGCGGGGGCTGAGAGTGGAATCCGAAGCGTCCTCGGGATGGACCCGACCGCCGGGATGGCTCGAAGGATGGCCTGCCGGAAGGCTCTCGGCCCGGTCGGCAAGTCTCCCGCCAGGGCCGGGCAGGCTTTCCGAAACCTTGTCGGACTTGTCGTTTTGCATACGAAATGAAGTAACAGCATCGGGCTCCGCTGTCAAGTTCATCGCCACCTTGACCCCTCTTCGGACTCCGTGCGATACCGCCTCATGCCTATCGTCAAAAACGGTTTCGGCCTCCTCTATGCGATGCTCTTCGCGGTGTTCATCCTCTTCGGAGCCTCGGCCACCGTCGTGGGCGCCATTCTTCCGAGGATCTTCAGCGACTTCGGCTGGTCCTATATCCAAGCCGGGACCGTCCTCGCCGGCGGTGCGGTCGGGGGTTTCGTGGCGACCTTCCTCGCGGGGCGCTTTCTCCATCGTCTGGGCATAAGATCCCTCCTCCTCCTCGGCGTCGGTCTCGAAGTGATCGGCCTGGCCTTCTTCGGCAGTTCCGCCTCCTTCCCCTTCAACCTGGGTCTCTACGTGGTGGCTGGCCTGGGCCAGGGCTGTCTCGAGGTCGGCATCAATTGGTCGGTGGTCAGGATGAGCCCGAAAAACGACGGCCGCGCGATGAACCTCGTGCATGGGGCCTTTTCCATCGGCGCTGTCGCCGGCCCCCTCCTCACCACCGCCCTCCTCGCCTCCTCCCTCCCCTGGAGCCTTTCCTTCCGACTGGTGGCGGCGGTCTACGCGCTGATCTTCATCGCGATGCTCGCCCTCCCCTTCGGCAGGCTCGGCCGCGAGGAAGTCGCCTCGAGCTCCCGGCTCGGCGGTTTTGCGGCGCGACCCGCCTTCTGGCTCGGCTTCGCCCTCATGTTCCTTTATGTCGGCGCGGAACTGGGCATTTCGAATTGGAGCGCCGAATTCTTCGTGAAGGTCTTCGGCAGCGGCGTCGAGGTCGGCGC
>DATKTD010000095.1:0-37135 GCA_035531315.1 Rectinemataceae bacterium | reverse complement strand
TCCTTCGGCAACGCGCGACCCTTCGGTACCGGCGAGGGCATGGGCGACGCTCCTCCGCGAAAGGCCTTCCCTGCCTCCGCAGGGCGGTCCATGGGGCGGCGGGGTTCCGATCGGAAGCGAAGGCGGCCCAGACTCGACTGGAGCCTCCGGCGAAAAGCTCCGCTATCTCGGCCAGGCCTTCTCGCTGTTCCTCATCGTGGAGCGGGGGGATGAACTCTTCCTCATCGACCAGCACGCGGCCCACGAGCGTCTCATCTTCGACGAACTATCGAAGAGCCCTCCGACGATCCAGGAACTTCTCGTGCCGATCGCCGTCAGGGTGGAGAGCGACGAGGAAGAGAGGAGACTGGCCGCCCTGGCTCCCGCCATAGCCGAATCCGGCTTTTCCCTCGAAGAAGCCGGGGGAGACTGGCAGCTGACGGCCCTCCCCTCCTCGCTTCGCGGCGATCCGGAAGGGGCCATACGCGAACTCATCGAAGGGGGAAACGCCGACCCGGCACGTTCGGCGAGGGCCATGACGGCGTGCAGGTCGGCCATCAAGGACGGCGAGGAACTTGATCCCGATACCGCCTTCGAACTCGCGAGACGGGCCCTCGACCTGCCCGAGGCCCTTTGCCCCCACGGTAGGCCGGTCTGGTTCAGGCTCAGCCGCGAGGAGCTTTTCAGGCTGGTGCGCCGAATCGTCTGAGACAGTTGGCGTGAACCGGCCTTTCGGGGAAGAGGGAAGCGGCATGTCATCCGCTCCGCCCGGCCTCCGATTCAGCAAAAACCGCCGATTCCACAAGCGCCCGCGGTGCCGGCGCTTCCCGAGGCCCGGTCTTCCCCCGCGGCGGCTCGCCTTATAGACCCGCCAGTAGCTTCTGGACATCGGCCTTTGCCGGATAGTCGGGATTTCTCGCGAGAAGATCCAGAAGGGTCTTCTTTGCCCCCGCCGAGTCGCCCGTCGAGGCCTGGAGCTTGCCGAGTTCATAGAGGGCATCCCATTGCTTCGGGTCGAGCTTGACGAGATCGGAATAGGCGGAGATCGCGTCGGCGTTGTCGCCAGCCGACACGTAGGCCCGGGCGAGGTTGAGCCGGACCGTCGTCTCGCGCGGCGAGAGCCCCAGGGCCTTCTGATAGTAGAGAATGCTTTTATCGTACAGCCCCTTCTTGCCGTAGGCGTTCGCGAGATTGTTGTTCGCCTGGAACGACTTGGGATCGATCGCTACCGCCTCCTCGAGATAGGCGAGGGCCTTGTCCACGAAACCCGCATCGAGGTAGAGGTTGCCGAGGTTGATGCGCGGCTCGATGTAGGACTTGTCCTGGGCGGCGGCCTTCGCGTAGGCGTCGATCGCGGCATCGGTCCCTCCCGACCTTTCGCTCGCCAGGCCCAAGGTATAGAGGTAACTGGGATTGTTCGGTTGCTGGCTCACGGCCTTCTGGGCGAAGGGCAGGGCTTCCTTGTCCTTGCCGAGCTTGAGCTCCACGGTAGCGAGGTTATAGTTCGTGGTCGCGTCGTCCGACATGGCCAGGGCCTTGCGGAACCAGCCCTCGGCGCTCGCGTAATCGCCGCCCGAGGCGTATTGGACGGCCAACTCGCGAAGGGCGAGCGAACTCGTCGGGTCGGCCTGCACAGCCTTCTGGAAGGCGACGAGGGCCGCCTGAGGCTGGTTTTTCGCGGAGTAAATGCGACCGCTCGCGATGAGGGCGAGGGTGAAGTCCGGCTTTATTTTCAAGGCCTTCCCATAGGCGTCGAGGGCGCGGTCCGGATCCTTGAGGTACTGCTGGCTGAGGCCGAGGTTGTACCAGGCATTCTCGAAGTCGGGCTTGAGGGTAACGGTGGCGTCGAAGGCTTGCCGCGCCTTCTCGTACTCGCGGGCCTTGAGGTAGGCCTTCCCCAATTCATAGGAATACAGATAGTTTTTCGGGTCGAGGCTCGCCGCTTGCTTGAGCTCCGTGATGGCGTTGTCCACCTGATTGAGATCGGAATTTATCTTCCCGAGGGTGTAGAAGGGCATCGCGTTGGTCGGATCCTTCTTCTTCGCGTCGCGCGCGTCCTGTATGGCGTCCTTGATCGCCTGGTCGGCGGCGGGCCCGGGATTGCCCTTGGCCCCCGAATAGAGGCCATCGGCTATGCCCGCGAGGGTCTGGGAGGCGAAGCGATCCTCGCCCTCCGGCAGCTTCCCGACGGCTTCCTGGAAGGACTGGTTGGCGGAGGGGAAGTCCCCCTTCGAGGCCGATCCCCTACCCTTGTCGACGAGCTCATTGACGTCGCGCATCTTTTTCTGGAGTTCGGCGCTCTTCTTCGAAAGTTCCTCGTCCGCCGCCTTCTTGCGCGCGGCGGCGGCATCGGCCTCGGCCTTCTGCTGCGCCGCGTCGTCGGCCGCCTTCTGGGCGGCCGCCTGGGCCGCCTCGGCCTTCTTTCGGGCCGCCTCGTCCGCCGCGGCGTTGCCCGACTGCGTCGCGCTTGCCGCCTGGGAAGTCAGCGCCTTGCCCACCTTTTCGAGGGACTTCGCCAGCTCGTCGACCCCGCCGGCCTTGCGCGAGTCGCTACCATTCTTGCCGTCGACCGCCCTTTCGCGCAGAGTCCTCGCCTCGGCGTTTCCCGAATCGGCGATGAGAATTTTGTCGAGTATGTCGAGGGCGCGGTCGTAGTCGCCCCGCCCTATGTAGTCCTTCGCGAGGGAGAGGGCGTTCGCGGTCTCGCGGGAGGCTTGCCCCCCCATCCATACCACTCCTCCTGCGACGGCGAGGGCGATCACGAGGGTCCCTCCGGCGGCTACGAGGGCCTTGGCGCGTTTGGTCATTCAGCTCTTCCTTTCTCTGTTTCCGGTCTCAATCGGAGGGGGGGAGTTCGTCGCCGTAGGACTGCACCTGGCCCGAACCGGCGGCGAGGTTGGTGGTGTCTTCGGCCGAGGCCTTGAGCGAGGCGCTCACCTCGTCGAGGAGGCTCTTCCGCGCGGTCTCCGCGGCGAGCTTGGCCGCCTCGGCCTGGGCCTTCTTCTGGGCCTCGTCGGCTACCGTCTTCCCGAGAAGCTCGAGAAGGGCTTGGATCGAGGCCTTCTGCGACGAGGCGGGATCGAGGACGAGATAATGGGAATAGTCGTCCTTGGCCGAGGAATAATCGTTGAGGAGCATCGCGGCGTTCGCCCGGTTGAGGAAGGCGTTGGCCATCGCCGAATCGGCGCCTATCGCCGAATCGTACATATCTTTGGCGAAGGAGGCCTTGCCCTGGACCAGGAAGAGGTTGCCGAGATCGAACCAGAAAAGGGCTTTGTGGGAAACCGACTTCTGGAGCCCCTTCCTGAGCGTGGAGGCCGCGTCGTCATAGCGATTGAGCTGTTGATAGCAGATGGCGAGCCATATCCAAGCGTTCTCGTCGACTCCGGGATCCTGCACGGCCTGCTCGAGCCTCGGGATGGCGTCGCCGGGCCGATTTTGGCGAAAGAGCATTTCTCCCTCGGCGAGGACCGACGAAGGGGCCCCGACGACCGCCGCTCCAGTCGGCGACACGGCGACCTGGACTGAGGCGGAATCCGGGCCTTGGCTGGCATCCTGGGCCGAAATCCCGAGAGACGTGGCGAGGAGCATCCCGGCGATGGCGAAGGCGAGGCGTCGTACCGAAAGCCCCTGCCAGAGTCCGGCGAAGCCGTCCGGCCGGCCCACATTGTCTTGGACAACCGCTCCTTCCACTTCTCGTCTTCCTTTCGACCCGAGGACGATCCCCAAGGTGTCGCACAATCGCGCGATTCACGCTACACTGTAAGAATATCACAGGTGGGCCCTCGCATGAGGCGGGGAGCACCGGAAACGGGAAACGCGATGCTCGTGGTGATCGTCATTCTCATTCTCGGCGGCCTCGTCGGCTTCTTGAGCTGGTTCATCATCCGTATGGTCGCGACCCCGCGGCAGACGAAAGCGATCGCCGACCTCATCAAGCAGGGCCGCTATCAGGCCGCCATCCGCGCGGCCAAGGCCGTGACGGCCAAGGACACCCGCAACGCGGAGGCGCACTGGCTCCTCGGCAAGGCCTATATCGGCGACGGGAAGCCGGAACTCGCCCTCATGGAGTACAAGCACGTCAACCAGCTCGGTTACTTCGGGCCGGACCTTCCCGAAATCTCCTTCCGAAAGGAGATGGCCGAACTCTACGAGCGTTTCAACCAGCTCGAAGAGGCCCTGAAGGAACGCATTCTCCTCACGAAGCTTGAGCCGAGGGACGCTCGCAATTATTTCGAGGCGGGAAGGCTGTTCGAGGGACGCGGCCGCACCGACGTGGCGATAAACCATCTCCAGAAGGCCATCGAACTCGACGAGCGCATCCACGAGGCGCATCATGCCCTTGCCCTCATCCTCCACCGGAACAAGCACGACCTCGAGGCGCGCAAGGAGTTCGAGGCGGCCATAAAGTGGAACCCGGACGACTACGAGGCCTTCTATTACATCGGCAAGATCCACAAAGAGGCCGGCGATCATACGGCCGCCCTCGTGGCCTTCGAGAAGGCCGCGCGGAGCGGGTCCTTCAAGATCAAGGCCCTCGTGGAGCGCGGTGGCTGTTACATGAGCCAGGGCAACCTCGAGAAGGCCATCCCCGAGCTCGAACGCGCAGTAAAAATGGTCAAGGATGAAGGCAGCACCGAGGCCCTCTACGGGCGCTATTTCCTCGCCATGTGCTACGAGAAGCAGCGAGAGCTCGACAAGGCCATCGAGCAATGGGAAAAAATATACGCCAAGAAACCCGGTTTCAGGGACGTGGCCGAGAAGCTCACCCAATATCAGGAGTACCGCACCGACGACAGGATGAAGGACTTCCTCACCTGCGGCCGCGAGGAGTTCATGCAACTCTGCCAGGCCGTGGTCCAGGGGCCGCTGGGACTGTCGATCCGGGACGCCGCCGACATCCAGGGCGGTGTGCAGATCATCGCCGTCGAGAACGATTCGGAAAAGTGGATGGGCACGAAGAAGCAGCCGCGCCTCATCCGCTTCCTTCGCGTCTCGGAAAATCTCGGCGAGCCGGCGATCCGCGCCCTCCTCGACCAGATGAAGAAGCTGGGAGTGATGAGGGGGAGCATCGTCACGAGTTCCACCTTCGCCCGCCAGGCTGTTGAATTCGCCGAGAACAGGTCGGTCGAGCTTTTCTCGAAGGAGCAGCTCCAGGCCCTCCTCTCCAAGACGGGAATCGGAAGTTCCTCCCCGCGATGAAGATCCTCTGCGTCGCGGACGAGGTCGACCCCCTCGTCTACTCGCCCCTCATCAAGGATCGTTTCGGCGATGTCGAGCTCGTCCTCGGGGCGGGCGATCTGCCGCTCGAATATCTCGGCTTCATCTCCTCCATGCTCAATTGCCCCCTCCTCTATATCGAGGGCAACCATGACGGGGGCGGGCCCCCGGCCCAGTCGAGTTGGCCCCGCTTCACCGCCCCTTCCGAGGGAGGAGCCAGGAATATCGGATTCCGCCTAACGCGAGAATGCGGCCTCACCATCCTCGGCCTCCCGGGCTCCCTCAGCTACAACGGCGGGCCGAACCAGTTCAGCGAAAGGACAATGGCCCTCAGGATACTCGCCCTCGCGCCGCGGCTTCTCTTCGAGCGCCTCATCCACGGACGCTCCGTCGACATCGTCCTCACCCATGCCTCGCCCCTCGGCATCCAGGACCGGGACGACCCCTGCCATCGCGGGTTCAGGGCCTTCCGCGGCCTCATCAGGCGCTGGAAGCCGCGCTGGTTCATTCACGGCCACGTGCATCTCTACGATCTCGCCGATGTCAGATCGAGCGAGGTAGACGCCACCACCGTGGTCAATGCCTTCGGACACTGGGTCGTCGATACAGAGGCGAAAACATGAGCGACTGGTTCCGGAATCTGGCGGGCGACGATTTTTCCAGGGCCAAGACCAGGGCCCTCCTGTCGCGCATCGGTCACGCCCTCGGCCCGGCCAAGGACCGCCTCCTTCCCTTCGAGGAGGTGAGGCGACTCCTCAAGCCGATCAGGGAATCCTACGAGGGAGTCAAGGCCGTACCCATCGAAAGGATCGTCGGGAGCGAGGGCCGCTATCGGGACTTCAACCGACACTTCCTACCGAGACACGAGAGGCTCCGCGAGCGCTGGGTCTCCATCGACCTGGCCCACTACAGCGATATAGAGCTCCCCCCGGTGCGGCTCTACGAGCTCGGCGGCCTCTATTTCGTCCGCGACGGGAACCATCGGGTCTCGGTGGCCGCCCAGCGTGGCCAGACGCATATCGACGCCGAGGTGACGAGTCTCGACGCCGAGACTAGGCTCGAGCCGGGTATGACCATCGACGATCTCAGGATCTCGATCATCGGCTGGGAAAAGAGGGACTTCTACGCGAATACCTCATTCGGCAAGCTCACGGACGACGAAAACCTGGATTTCACGACGCCCGGGCGCTATGACGAGATCGTCGAACACATCAACGTGCACAAATACTACATCAACCAGCACAGTCGGGCCGAATTGCCCTTCTGGCAGGCCCTCGTCTCATGGTACGGCAACGTCTACCAGCCCATCACCCTCGCGATCGAAGACGCGGGCCTCCTCGAGCGCTTTCCCCAACGCACCGTATCGGATCTCTATGTGTATGTGGTCAGGCACTGGGACGAGCTAAAGAAGAAATACGGCCTCGCCTACTCCATGTCCGCCGCCGCGAGGGACTACGGTAAGGTTTTCGGCCCCCCAACCAGGCCCCTCCTTTCGAGGCTCGCCTCGGTAATAGCCCGAATCGCCGGGAAAAGGGACCCGAAGCGGTAACCTTCCTTCCCTACCAGGGTTTCAAAGGTGAAAGCGGCGCGCGACACACCGCTTCAGTGCGCGAACCCCCGGGTCCCTCCTCCTTTCCCGGGGGTTCTTTTTTGTCCCTTGATTGACGAAAACTCCCCGAACTGCTATTTTTCGGAAGGAGAAGGAGTCCCCGATGGCACAGCAATCCAAGAACTCTCGTAGCGCGAGCGCGACGCAGCGCTTTTACTGCACCTGCGGCGGCGAGATCAAAATGAAGACGATCCTCGAAAACGGCAAGATCCGCAACCTCGCCGAGTGCGAGAAGTGCAAGCGCACCGAGCGCCGCCCCAGCGATTTCGTCTGATTGACGGGGAGCGCGGCAAGCCGCGCAGCCCTCAAAAAAAGGCCGCCTTCCTCCCCACAGGGGCTGGAGCGCGGCTTTTTCTTTTCGTCAAAGCCCGGGCCGGGATTGACGCCGAGGAAGAGACTCAGGCCCTTGTGGCGGCCGAGGCGGCGCGCATGTCGACGAGGGCCTCCTCCACGAGCTCCCGGCTCTTCGCCAGGGTGGCGAGGATCTCCTTCTTGCCATGGGGGGCAGGCAGGAGGGCGACCAATCTCACCGTATACGTGTAGCGGCCCAGGTTCTTGAGAAGGGCGCCGACGGTCGACACCCAGGATCCCCCCTCGATCGCGGCCACGAGAACGGGAAGAGGATCGAGTTCGATGATCCGCCTGAAGCCGGCCGTATGAAAGGGACCGAGTTCGCCGTTCCTCGATCGGGTCCCTTCGGGAAAGAGGACGGGGCAGAAGCCTTCGAGACGGCTGCGCCGCCCGAAACGCTCGAGATTCTTCATCGCCTGCACCATATCGCCTCTTCTGCTGATCAGCGCATGACCCTGAACCCGCAGGAGACTCGACACGAAGGGAATCCCGGTGCCCAGTTCCCTTTTCGCCACGAAGCGCATGTGGCAGCGTTCGGGAAGCAGATCCCAGACTATGGGGATATCAAAGAGACTCTGGTGGTTGGCGACGAGGATGAAACGATCCGGGATCTCGACCTCGAGGCGGTCTTCGAGCCTCGGCTTCCAAGCCCTCCATTGACCGAAGGTCGAGAAGATCCTGCGCACGGCCTTGCGCTGGAGTTTCTCCGTATAGGGCACCAAGGCCTTTGGGTTGAAGATCGCGACCGTCTGGAGGAGTATCTCATAGACGAAAAAGAGGCCGATGAGCGAAAAGACGACCAGGAGGTTGATCATGGGTTCGGGCTCCTTCCCGGGCCTGGCATCGAAGCGGCAATGACCTGCCCGCGGGAGAGTATCCGGAGCCTCTGTGGTGCCAGTCGGTTAATTCCTTATACTACGCGCAACAAGTCATTGTGAAGCCTGATGATCGGCTTGACAGCATGAAGAGGATTCTGTTAGCCTTGGGAGACGGTCAACGACCCGGCCCTGTCCGGTTAATCGTATCGTACTTGTATACACGGAGGGTAGTTGCTTTGGCCACCAAAAGCACTTCGGCCGAGAAGCGTCAGCGCCAGAACGAGAAGCGGCGCGTCCAGAACAAAATGGTTAAGTCATCGATCCGCACGGCCGCCAAGAAGGTCGTAGTCGCGTCCCAGAGCAAGGACAAGGCCGTCGCCGAGGCCGCCCTTCTCGACATGATGAAGAAGATCGATACAGCCGCCCGCAAGGGGATCGTCAAGAAGAACGCAGCAGCCAGGAAGAAGTCCCGGATGCAGATCCTCGTCAACAGGCTCGGAGCATGACCGAAACCCCTGGCCCAGGTAATTCCATGGGTTTGGGGCTCGGCCGCCATGCGGTCGCAGGGTATCTTCCTTCGGGAAGTCCTGTCGCGGTCGGGACGGCGGTCTAGAAAGACCATAGCGAAGCACCCGGAAGACGGAGAAGACATGGCAGGCAAAGTGACGAAAGCGGAGCTTATCGAAGCGCTGCACGCCGCGTCGGCGCTCAACCGCAAAGACATTCACGGTCTCATCGATTCGCTTTTCGAGGAAATCAAGGGAGCGATACTCCAGGAAAAGACCGTGGAACTGCGAGGCTTCGGAACCTTCGAGGTCAAGCTGCGCAAGGGCCGAAAGAGAGCAAGGAATCCCAAGACCGGGGCCATCGTCTCGGTCGAGGACCATGGCGTCGCTTCTTTCCGCCCCGGCCGGGAACTCAAGAAGGCCGCCTGGGACATCAGGCCTCAATCGACCCCGGAGGACGAGGCGGATTGAAATCCCCTCGCGGCGGGCATCTATTCGACCCTGCACGACTGGGATAAAGCCGGCGATGGTCGCGGCATACGCGATGACCGCAATGACCACGCCACTCGCGAAGCCCATCACTCGCGATGAGTACATCACTCGCGATGAATACATCGCGTTGACAAGTCGTCCGGGGCATGAAAGAATCACAGAGGCCCTCAGATAGGGTCATTCTCCCCGGAATACATGGAAGAGGCGATGGATAACCGCAAGCGCATACTTCTCGTCGACGATGAACAGATCAACCGCGAGTTCTTCGACGTCATGCTCTCGAAGCTCGGCTTCGAGATCAGGCAGGCGGACAATGGCGTCGACGCCCTCGAACTCGTCAAGCGATGGAAACCCGATCTCATTATGCTCGACAACGTGATGCCGCGCCTGTCCGGTTGGGAGGTCACGAAGATCCTCAAGACCCATGAGGACTATCGCGATTACGCGGACGTTCCCATAATCATGTTTTCGGCCATGGACGACGTCAAGGACAAGGTCGAGGGCCTCGAGCTCGGCGCTGACGACTATATAACCAAGCCATTCAATTTCAGCGAGGTGCTGGCGAGGATCAGGGCCGTCCTCAGGACCCACGAGCTCGTCGGCCAAATCGAAAGACGGGACGAGCGCATCCGCGTCACCGAGGGAATCACGAAGACTCTTCTCGAGTTCGTCGAGGGGCTTCGCGGCCCAATCTCCACGCTCGCCTCCGACGCCGAGAGCGCCGCAGGTGGCGGAATCGATCCGGCGGCCTTCGCGCTCCGCGTCCGCGAGCGCTCCCTGGCCTCCCTCGCACGGCTTGACGCTTTGGACGCGACGGTTGCATCCTTGAAGACAGAGGCCGATGCGCTCAAGAAGCAGGAGACGGCGCTCCACGCCATCAAGAAAAACCTGCGGAATTGATCGAATCGCCCGGGGAGCCCCGATGATCACCGAGGAAAAGAAGCGTGTCTTGTCGCTCTTCGCCGAGGGACGCAAGCTCTACAAGATGATGGACTTCGCCGGCGCGCGGAAGTACTTCGGCGAGGCCCTGAAGACCGATCCGAACGACGGTCCTTCGCGGATCTACTACCTCCGCTGCCAGCATTACGTCGAGAACCCGCCGCCGGAAGACTGGGACGGCGTCTGGGTCATGAAGACCAAGTGATCGGAGAGAGAATGGCACGTCACAGGGACGACGTTCCCGATTATGTCGTAGCGACCACGCTCGGGGCCGAGACGGCCTTCAAGGGAACGCTGCGCTTCCGCGATTCGCTCAGGATTCGGGGCGCCTTCGAAGGGGACATCGACGCCACCGGAAGGCTCTATGTCGACGGCGACGCGACGGTCAACGCGAGGCATATCGTGGCGACGAGCGTCGTCATCGGAGGAACGGTCAGGGGCGACATCGACGCCCCCGACAGGGTCGAGATGCTTCCCTCGGCCAAGGTCTACGGCAACGTTCGGACGGCGCGCCTTCGCATTGCCGACGGGGTCGTCTTCGAAGGCTCCTGCGAGATGATCAGGGAGCCGGGCTCGTTTTCGCCCTTCGGCTCCGGGCATGGAGACAACGCGACGAACGGGGACGATCGGGCCTGATGGTCCGCGCCTCCCGATATTGACAACAGGTACAAATGTTCCTATAGTCGGACTGTCGACCGGAAACCCCGCGGCGCTTATTCCGCGACCGCCGCGAACGCGCCGGCTCCCGGGCCAGGGATCGCGAGGATGGGCTTTAGCCTGCCGCACCCGAGCAGCCCGACAATCAATCCACACACCACGAAGAACGAGGACACGCCAAGTAAGGCGGGTCTCCGGAGCATTCAGGGAGCGACCATGGCGATAATCCGCAAGCGCAAGACGAACGAGGGTTCGGAGGCGGAATTTCCGGATTCCGCGATCCAGCAGGAACTCACGATCCAGGAAGACGAGGACTCGCAGGAGGCCGGCCCCGACGGGAACGAGCCGGCCGAAGAGTCTCCTGGCGACGAGGAGCCCCGTGAATCGGACGAGGACGGCGGCGGAACCTCCCCGGCGGGCGAGGAAGGAGAAGGTCGCAGCCCCGTGCGCATCCGAGTGAAGCGCAAGGCGCCCCGTCCCGAGACGCCCCCGGGACCCAATTCCGCGAACGGCTCCGGAGCGGCCAGGTCGATGCCACCCTCCCGCGAGGCCGAAAGAGAGCCGGGCTTTCTCCGAAGACAGGAAAGCTTCGAACGCAACAGCCTTCCTGAGGCGGCAGCCAACGTCGACACCTATCGGGACCAGAATGGGGGAAGGAACGATCTTTCCGAAAACCGTTCGCGCCTATCCATCAACGACCTCACCGAGATGGGCCTCAAGGAACTCCGCGACCTCGGTTCCAAGTATGGCATCAACCACGAGGAGATGATCGCCTACAAGAAGCAGGAACTCATCTTCTACATCCTCAAGGCCCATACCGACCGCGGCGGCATCATCTACGCCTACGGTTCCCTCGAAATTCTCCCCGACGGCTACGGCTTCCTCCGCTCCCCCCAGAATTCCTATCTGCCCGGCACCGATGACATCTACATCAGCCCCAGCCAGATAAGGCTCTTTAACCTCAAGACCGGCGACACGGTCTATGGCCAGATCCGCAGCCCCAAGGAGGGCGAGCGCTTCTTCGCCATGCTCCGCGTCGAACAGGTCAACTTCGACGAGCCCGCGGTCGCCCAAAACCGCATTCCCTTCGAGAACCTCACCCCCCTCTATCCGAACCAGCGCCTCAACCTCGAGACCGACACCAAGGAAATCTCGACCCGCGTCATCAACCTCTTCTGTCCCATCGGCAAGGGCCAGCGGGCCCTCGTCGTGTCGCCGCCCAAGACGGGCAAGACCATCCTCCTCCAGAAGATCGCCAACGCGATCACGACGAACCACCCCGAGGTCTACCTCATCGTCCTCCTCATCGATGAACGCCCCGAGGAGGTCACCGACATGGAGCGTACCGTCAAGGCCGAGGTCATCTCCTCGACCTTCGACGAGCAGGCCACCCGTCACGTCCAGGTGGCGGAGATGGTCCTCGACAAGGCCAAACGCCTCGTCGAGCACGGAAAGGACGTCGTCATCCTCCTCGACTCCATCACCCGCCTCGCCCGCGCCTATAACCAGACCGTGCCCACGAGCGGCAAGATCCTCTCCGGAGGTGTCGACTCCAACGCCCTCCACAAGCCGAAGAGGTTCTTCGGCGCGGCGCGCAACATCGAGGGCGGCGGCTCCCTCACCATCATCGCGACGGCCCTCGTCGACACCGGAAGCCGGATGGACGAGGTCATCTTCGAGGAGTTCAAGGGCACGGGCAACATGGAGATCAACCTCGACAGGAGGCTCTCCGATCGCCGGACCTTCCCCGCCATCAACATCAAGAAGTCGGGCACCCGCAAGGAAGAACTCCTCCTTACCGACGAGGAACTCCAGAAGATCTGGGTGCTCCGCAAGGTCATCAGCCCCATGGAAGACACCGAGATCATGGAGCTCCTCATCGACCGGATGATGAAGTCGAGGAACAACGAGGCCTTCTTGAAATCGATGAATACGCCCATGGGAGGGGACTGAGGTCGGCTTCCCGTCTTGGCCAAGGCCCCCTTCCCGATCGAGGGCTCGTTGCGCGAGAAGGCCGGCCGGGACGGCGAGCCGGAGTCGGTGATTGACCGAAGGGGCTTTTTTCTATATTGTGGAGCGCAATACATCGAATGCGGGGCATATCGATCCCATCGAGGGTTCGAGGCGTCCGCGACGTCGATTCCGGCGCGGGCCGGAATGGCCGGTTTTCAGACATTCAACGCGACAAGAGCGAGGTAGATCATGAAGGCGAACATCCATCCAGCATACGAAATGACGACGATCACCTGCGCCTGTGGCAATGTCATCGAGACCCGTTCGACGGTGAAGAATATCCAGGTGGAAATTTGCTCCGCCTGCCACCCCTTCTTTACCGGCAAGCAGAAGCTCGTCGACACCGCGGGACGCATCGAGCGTTTCAACAAGAAGTACGGCATCAAGGCCCAGGCCGAGAAGTAAGCCGCTTCCGAAGCGCCCTCACTCGTCGATCGAGTGCAAAAAAACCCGCCGTCTGGCGGGTTTTTTACGTCTGGCGGGAAGCGGGTTTCGCTCGCGCGAAGCCCGCCCCTCTTCGCGCGGAAGCTCAGTTGGGGATCTCGAAGACCCCCTCGAGGATATGGCGGGGACCATAGGCGAAACGGGGCAGATCCTCCCGGCTCGTCACGCCGGAAAGGACCAGGACCGTCTCGATGTCCGTCTCGACGCCGGCGACGATGTCCGTGTCCATCCGGTCCCCGACGATGGCCGTCTCCTCCCTTCTCGCGTCGAGACGCCTGAGGGCGCTCCTCATGATGAGGGGATTCGGCTTCCCGACGAAGTAGGCCTTGCGCCCCGTGGCAAGCTCGATGGGGGCGATGAGGGCTCCGCAGGCGGGGATGATGCCATTCTCGCCCGGACCGCTGAGGTCGGGATTGGTGCCGATGAGGCGGGCCCCGCCCATCACGAGACTGACGGCCTTCTCGACCGTGTCGAGGCCGTAACTGTCCGCCTCGCCGATGACGACATAGTCGGGATTGACGTTGTTCATGGTATAGCCGACCTCGTACAGGGCGTTGATGAGACCGGGCTCCCCGAGAACGTAGGCCGAGCCGCCGGGGCGCTGGCTGGCGAGAAAGGAGGCCGTGGCGAGGGCGCTCGTATAGAAGTGCTCGGGGGCGACTTCGATGCCGAGTCGCGCGAGCTTCTGCGAAAGCTCGACGGGCGACCTCTCGCTCGAATTGGTCAGGAACAGGAACTTCTTGTCGTTGTCCTTGAGCCAGGAGACGAATTCCGCGGCTCCCCGGAGAAGGCGGTTTCCGTGGTAGATGACGCCGTCCATGTCGATGATAAAGGCCGTCTTGCCCCTGATGGTGTCGAGATTGCTCTGCATGGCCCGATAATAGCCTTGAATCCATCCATGTTAAAGAAGGGCCATCGGAAGGTGGGCAGCGGAAGGGGCCGTCGCCCAGGCGGGAAACCCGGGGCTCAGGGAAAGGCTGCGAGCTCGGACAGGAGGGCGGCCATCCTTCGACCTGCCCTTCCGCGGTGCGACACGAGGTTTTTTTCGTCCTGGGAGAGTTCGGCCACGCTCTTTCCGAGGGCCGGCAGGAAGACGACAGGATCGTAGCCGAAGCCCCCCGAACCGCGGGGCGAGCGAAGGAGCTCGCCGGGACAGCTTTCCTGGACGACGAAGAACCTCTCCTCGTCGAGGACGAGGGCCAAGGCGCAGATAAAGGCGCAGCGCCGGTCCTCGAAGACCTCGCACTCCGAAAGGAGGAGGGCGTTTCTTTGGGCGGAGTCGAGCTTCCGTTTGCCGTCCTCGGAGCCATAGCGGGCCGAACGGATACCGGGAGCCCCACCGAGGGCCCTGACCGAAAGACCCGAATCGTCGGCGATCGAGGGCCTGCCGGTCAGGGCGAAGATGGCTCGGGCCTTGATAAGGGCGTTGTCGATGTAGGTCAGACCGTCTTCCTCGACATCAAAGGCGGGATGGCCGACATCGGCGGGCCTGAGCAGCCTGTGTCCGGGGAAGAGGGGCCCGAGTTCGACGAGTTTATGGGCGTTGCCAGTCGCGACGATGAGTTCCATTGCGGGAGACTAGCCTGGGGCGGCTGGGCTGGACAAGGCTGAAGACTGGAGCGCTTCAGGTAGTGGATGCCGGAATCGACAGAGCCCTTGGGCACTCGAAGAAGCCTGGCGACGACCGAGTTGGGCACGAGGGCCTTGAAATTCCTGATTTCTGAAAGGGCAAGCTCGTGTTCCCTCCTCGCCCTCGCGAGGGCCCTGAGTATCTCTTCCCTCCGCGCTCCCAGGCCCTCTTCGGCCAAACGCGCCTCGTGGATACGCAGGGCCGTCCAGGATCGATCGCGGCGAGCCACGAGCCGTTCGAAACGACAACGCTCGACTTCGAGGAAGCGCCGTGCCTGTGCCAGTGTCGAGGAGAGCAGGGATTCGGGAAGCCCTGTCAATTCGGAGGCGAGCTTGGTTTCCCGGTCCCCCGCTTCCCATGCGCACTTCACGAAAAGAAAGAGGACGCGACTGTCCCGAGCCCTGCGATGGCGCCGGGAGGATGGCTCGGGGTATGGGGACTCACCCCGGGAAGGGACGGCATCGGCCTCGTTATCCTCCCATTCCCCCTGGGCCTGGGCCGAGAAGTGCAGGGAACGTTCGCAGGCCATATCGCGTTCGCGGGAGCGCTTTTTGTTGCGGCGGGCGCTTCGAGCGATAAATCGCAGACTCGTAGCGACATAGCCCTCAAAGCTGGAACCTTGTTCCTCGTAGCGATCGAGGAGGGAGGCGATTCGCTCGCGATGCGAAAGGAGGGCATCGGCCGCTTCGTCGACATCGTCGAAACCGAAACGGCCTGGATTCTCATATAGAACAGTGCCTAGCCTTTCCAAAAAGACCGCCCGACCTTCTGCGGTCCCCTTCCATTCCCTCCATCGCCCGTCCATGTCCAATTTGTTCATATGTTCCTCCAAAGAGGAAATAGCACAAGTCATGCCAGACTCCTGCCTTATCGGCCGCAGCAAGAGGCAAGTTATGAAAGGGATGACACTTAGGAAGAAAAAAAAGAACCGGCCGAGTATGGGCCGGTTCCGAAAAGGAAAAAATCCTTACCTTCGCTTACATAAACCCCGAATCCTTGAACCAGGGTTCGAAGGCGCCAAGAAGCATGTCGCGGACCTCCTCGACATTCCCCCTGATGGAAAGCCCGGCGGCAAGCCTATGCCCTCCTCCGCCAAAACGGGCCGCAATGCTACCGACGTCGATGCGCTCGAGAGAACGGAGGCCGACCGTACAGTCCGTCTGGCTCTCCTGGCGTATTATCATCGCCGACTCGCAGCCCGAGACGGTGAGCAGAAGCTGATAGAGCATGTCCGAATCGCGGCTCGCGAGGCCGAAGCGCTGCTGGTCCTCGAGGCCCATATACGAAACGAGGAGTCTGCCGTCGAAATGGGGCTCGACCCGGGCAAGCAGTTCCCCAAGAAGTTTGCGCGAGAGGAGGAGCTTGCCCCCGTGCATCATCGCGTAGATCTTCTTCGGCGAGGCACCGGCCGCGACGAGGCGGGAGGCGGCCTGCCAGGTTTCGGCGGAATTCTCGTCGAGATGGCGCCAATAGCCCGTATCGGTGGATAGGCCGAAAAAGAGGAATTCGGCCTCTTCTTTGGTAGGCTTGTCTCCGGCCGCCTCGATGAGGGCGAGGATGAGGGTGGTCACAGAGGGAGCGCGATCGTCGATGAAGACGACATCGCCCTGGGCCTCGCCCGAGGCATGGTGGTCGATGAAGGCCAGGGGCATCTTGGGCAGGCTGTCGGCCACCGAGCCGATACGCTTGATGCTCGAGCAGTCCACGATGATGGCGGCCGCCCTTTCGGTACCGTCGACCTCGGGCACGGAGGGCAGGAAGCGATGTTCGAAGGGCATGATCTCCGTGCGCGTGAAGGGGCCGGCAGAGCAAAGGGCTATCTTCTTACCCTTCCTCCTGAGCCAGGCGCCGAGGGCCAGCTGGGAGCCGACGCAATCGCCGTCGGGCTCCTTGTGGCCGATGACGATGAAGGTGGAATGATCGTCGATGAACTGGAGGAGTTCGGCAGGCACCGGCTTCATGGGGCCTCGCAGAGGAGGAAGGCGGTCTGGGGCTTCCCACCGGAGACCACTGGCTTGCCATCCTTGATATAGACGTCGATTTCGGTGCGGAGGCCGAAATCTTCGAAATACAGGCCGGGCTCCACGGAGAAGCATGAGCCGTCGATGAGTTCGCGCCTATCGGGGAATTCGAGGGAGTCGAGGTTGGCTCCCGAGCCGTGGACATCGACATCGATGCCATGCCCCGTTCGATGCCTGAGGGCCTTGGCGTAGCCCGCGGCTATGAGGCCGCCCCGGACATGGGCGTCGACCTCGGAGCCCGTGACGCGCCGGCCTTCGGCGGCAGCCGAGGAGATGTAGGCGCTCGCGGAGTCCCGGGCGGCCACGAGGGCGGCGAAGGGCGCCTTCGCCTTCTCAGGGATGGATGTCCCGAAGACACCCAGCCAGGAGATGTCGGCATAGATGGCCCCGGGCTCGCGTAGCTTGGCCCAAATGTCCAATTGGACGATGTCGCCCTCGACGAAGGCATGGTCGATCGAAGGATCCGGGGCGAAGTGGGGATCGTTGGTATGGAGACCCGCGGCGAGGATGGGCGGATGGTCGGTCTCCATGCCCATTTCGTCGAAGAGGCCCATGATCCAGCCCTGTACCTCGACCTCGGTGATGGGGCGCTTGGCGCGATAGGCCTCGCCGATGCGGGCCCAGACGCGACGGACAACCTCATAGAGATTGCGGCCCGCCTTCTCGTGGCTCTCGATGCCCCTGGCGTCGAGGAGGCCCTGGAGACGTTGAACGAGGCCGTCGGCGGGGACGAGAACGAGGCCGGCGGACTGGAGAAGGAGGGCCGTTCCGTGATCGAGGGTCGATATAGCCGACACGGTTTCGGACCACTGTACGCCGACCCTCGCGCCCTTGAAGCGGGAGAGGGCGACTTCGAGACCGGCCCGGGAATCGTAGCGGACCATGCTGCCAGGGAGGGAATCCAAGGCTCCAGGCTCTACCCCATGGACGATGCGGACGGGTTCTCCCGTGGCAGGCACGAGGTAGAACCACCAGCGACTATTGGTGCTGTCGAGGGGAAGGTCGAGGATCCTGTCCGAAAGCTGATCACGATGGTGAAAATTGCAGAAGAGCCACCATTCTACGCCTGCGTCGCGCAGGGCGCTACGGATTTTGGATAGATCGAACATGGAAGACAATTCCTTTCCGGCCGGCCGGGGCGAAGAAAGCGGGATGAGCGAAGATCGTGGCCGCCAGAACAATAGTACCGTAGCGGGCGGAAATCGCCCAGGCCCGAAGCGCCGCTCAGCTTTACGCCAAAGGGTAAATCCGCCGCCCGGAAAGGCCCCGAACGGCGGAAACCTAGGCTTAGGTTTGGGAAGAAGGAGACTTTACCGAAGAATCAGAATTTTAGCTTGAGTTCGGTTATGCCTTCGAACTTGGCCTTGCCCGTCTGATAGTCGAGCATTCCCCATACGGGGTCCTCCCGATTGCTCGGGGCGAAAATCTTGATATGATCGAATACGCCATCTTTATAAAACACCATGGCATAAGGATATGCCCTGTCATGGCCGAAAATGATCTCGGCCTTGCCTCCGGGCGTGAACCAGCTTATCGGGACATAGGCGTCGGCGAAGCCGAGGGAGCCCTGGCGATAGACGATGCGATAGCCATCGGCGTGGGAATAAATTTTCGTCACATCAAGACGAATCGGGTAGAAAGCCGAGGTATCGGCCGCTATGCCCAGGGCGAGGGCGACAAGAACGACAAAAACGACAATCCTTCGCTTCATTCGATCCTCCATGCCTTTCCAAGTATAGAACGGACGAAGGGCTTTGCAAGCGGGCGGCTTACGTGGCTCGAGTCGGACATATACAGTGGACCGATGGAAAAGAACGACACCGCCGTTTCGGCGCTTTTGCGCGATATCCTTTTTCGCCTCGGCCCCCTCTGGCCCGAGACCCTAGCTCTTCTCAAGCATCGAAACTGTTTCGAACTCCTGTGTTCCGTGATCCTTTCGGCCCAATGCACGGACGAGCAGGTTAACCGCACGAGCCCGCGACTCTTCGCCCGATTCCCGGACCCGGCCGCCATGGCGGGGGCCGAGCTGGCGGAACTCGAGGAAGTCATCCGCAGCATTGGCTTCTGGCGAACCAAGGCGAGACATCTTCGGGAATGCGCCGCCCTCCTCCTCGAGCGTCACGAAGGCGAGGTGCCCGCCAGCATGGAGGCCCTTCTCGAATTGCCTGGCGTGGGGAGGAAGACGGCGAATCTGGTCCTGTCCTCCTGTTTCGGCCAGCCCGGCATCATCGTCGATACTCATGTCCTGCGGGTTGCCCTGAGGCTGGGCATCGCCGGAAAGGCCGACCCCGCCCGTGTCGAGAAGGTCATAGCGGCCGCCGTCGATAGGGAGGACTGGACGAGGCTTTCGCATGCCATCAATCGGCACGGCAAACATGTCTGCCGCGCCAGAAAGCCGGACTGCCCAGCCTGTCCCATCGCCGACCTCTGTCCCCGCATCGGGCTTTGAAGCGAGGGCGGGTGGAATGCGCGTTGGTCTTCCATGGCCCCCTGCGATGTCGATGGACTCCTCGCCCTGTCCCGCGAGCGCTTCGGGATCTCCGCCTTTCACCCCCTCCAGCGACTCGCCATAGCCAATGTGCTCGAAGCCGAAGGCGCGCGACCCTCCTCCATCGAGGAAGGGGGGGAGGACGTCGTGGAGAGCCAGCCCACGAACCAGGTGGTCATCCTTCCCACCGGGGCGGGGAAGTCCCTCTGCTTCCAGGCTCCTGCCCTCGTACTCGCGAAGCCGACCCTCGTTCTTTACCCCCTTCTCGCGCTCATGGAGGATCAGAGGAGGAGGCTCGACCAGGCTGGAATCGAAACAGCCATCTTTAGGGGAGGCCAATCGCCGGGGGAGCGTCGCGCCAGCCTCGAGGCCCTACGAGGAGGAAGGGCGAAGATCGCCATCGCCAACCCCGAGGTCCTGGCCTCGCCGGCCCTCCGCGCCGAGCTTGCGGCGATCGGCATCGCCCATCTCGCAATCGACGAGGCCCACTGCGTCTCCGAGTGGGGCGAAAGCTTCAGGCCGGCCTATCTCGGTATCCGCGACATCATCGAGGCGCTACGACCTGAGGCGACCAGCGCTTTTACGGCGACGGCGAGCCCGGCGGTGCTCGAATCGGTAACGGGGCATCTCTTCAAAAAAGAAGCCTGGCGCCTGATTTCCGGAAATCCCGACCGGCCGAACATCCATTGGTCCGTAGTCCCCACCCTGTCGCGGAGCAGAAGTCTCTTCCGCCTCCTCGAGGTCGAGCGACGCCCCCTCATCGTCTTCGCCTCCTCGAGAAAGGCAGTCGAGAGGATAGCCGCGGCTATCAGATCGAGACGTCGCGAGCTCGATCTCCGCTATTACCACGCGGGCCTCGATGCCCCCGAAAAGCGGGCTATCGAAGCCTGGTTCCTCGCTTCCGAAGACGGGCTCCTCGTCGCCACCTGCGCCTATGGCATGGGCGTCGATAAGAAAGACATCAGGACCGTCATCCATTGGGAACTTCCCGAAAGCGTCGAAGCCTACCTTCAAGAAGCGGGACGAGGCGGCCGCGACGGGGAATCCGCGAGGGCCATCCTCATCCTCGGCCACGACGAGGGAGGGCGAGAAAGGTCGGGGAGGGATAGTGGGAGGCTTGCAAGGCGTCAGGCCCTTTTCGTCTGGGCCTCGGAAGGGGCGGGATGCCGACGCAGGGGGCTCCTGGGTCTTCTTGGCGCCGCGATGGAGGGCCCCTGTCGGGGCTGCGACCGCTGCGAAGGCAGGGCCGTGGAAGAAAGGGAGGGGGAGTCGATCATCGAGGGTTTCGTGCGCCTTCATAGACGACGCTTCGACAGGGCGGCCACCGCGGAGCGCCTTGGGGCAGCCCCGCTCTTTTGCGGCCTCGCCGACGGCAGAGAGGCCTTTCCCCTGCCATTGGCCGGCGGTCTGGCCGACTGGGAGCCTTCGGAAATCTCCACGGCCATCGGCGCGATGATCGAGCTGGCTAGGATACGAGAAAGGCCGCGGCGGCCATGGAAGGGGCGACTGGAACTGGCTGGGACAGGACGCTCAGTCTTCGGTCTTCTTTCCCGCGGAAGACTGTCGGCTTTGCCTAGGCATGGGCCTGGACGGTGGCTGGTACCGGCGAGGAGGACGCTGAGAAACGATACCCACGAAACGGAAGAGGGTCCAGATGACGAAAACCGCGGCCGTGGCGGCCAGGACGCGCCAGTCGGTGAGGACCTTGACCGATAACTGCCAGTAAATCAATGGGTCCATGTCAGGCTCTTTCCCCTGGAACAAGGGCCCTTTCCGCGCCGTAAAAGCCACGCTCGAGTGCCCCTATGGTAATAGCCGGGAGACCTTCGAGGGAGAGTCCGTAGCGGATGCGGCCGCCGCGCTCGACGCGTCGTGTCACACGGGCCTTGCAGGGCAGCCTTCCCTTGGGGAAGTGGAGGCGCAACTCGAAGCTGGAGCCGGGGCGGAGGAGGGGCATTTCGGGATCGAGGCTTATCTGTAAGCCTCCGGGGCTTGCGTCGTGGATCTCGGCCCGGGCCGGGAGCTGTCGTTCCGTGAGGCCGAAATAGCCGTGATGGCGGAGGAACCAGGCAAGCTGGCGGGAAAAGGCCCAGGCGAGACGAAGGGCATCCTCCTCGAGCGGCCGAGGCCGATCGAAGGCATTGGCCAGGTGGACAAAGCCCACCACCGAGCGCCAATAGAGAACAGGACAGACGATGAAGGAATGTATTCCCTCCCTCGCCTCGCCCCGGATGAAGCGATAGAGCCCGGTATCTTCGGTCAGGGCCTCGACGCCTTCCGCGGCGCCGACCATAGTCTCCGTCACGAGGCGATCCAGACCGGAGGGATCGCGTGCGAGAAAGGATGGTTCGTGGGTCGAGGGAAGGTACAGGATGCGGCCGAAACGCGCGGCGACCTCCTCGGCCCTCGTCTCCGGCCCCTCCCCATCGCGGAGCATCCTGAGCCGTCCCATGGAGGCGAGACGGTTCGCGGCGGTCTTGAAGCTTTTCACGAGGCCGGCGATATCCTCAGCCTCCAGGCCGGCCGTCGCCTCGGGCTTGACGATCTCGGCGAAATCGAGGCTTCGCGGGAAGGCGGCCGTCGCCTCGCAATCGGGCACGAGGATCTCGGCCACCAGCCCCGATGGATCGGGAATGCGCGGCCAGCGCCTTTCGAGACCGCTGTACAGGGGCCCCTGGGGCCTGAGTTCGAAACGGGTCCCCCTGGATTTCCAGACCACCGCGTCGAAGGAGAAGGCCTGTTCGCGGAGCTGGAAATGCACATTGACGCCTTCGCCCGCCCTGAGCTGGGGAATGTCGCCAGGGAGGCGGGAGAAGACGAGGGTCTCCTTCCCCACCGCGTCGAGGATGGCTCCGCCCGTCCTTCCCGGCGCGTGGAGCCTGAAGCGCTCTCCCCTGTTCTTAGCCTCGGATAGTACGAATTCCCTCTCGACCCTATCTATCGCCGCTGCCATGGCCCTCGCCTCCCACCTACTTCCTGATTGTCGGCCTAGGATGAGGATGAATGAATTCGGATTGAAGAAGGAGGGTTCGGTGGGTACTATATGTTTCGTTATGATACGCCCGGCCGCGGCCTTCGCCCGCGATCCCGGGTCCATGGGGGACCATAGATGCCACGCTATATCGACCTTGACCAGACCGCCGCAGGCAAGAAGCTCATCGGCCGGGCCACTCCAGCGCATTTCGATGCTTTTATCGACGCCGATCGTGTCGCGGAGTGTGAGATCCCCATGGGCGGAGGCCTCCGCTTCAACTGGGCGGCGACGCCCGTCGACAAGGAAACCCTCGCCCTTCTTTCAGAACTCGCCGCGGAGCAGGAGCTCGTCGAGAAATTCGCTCTTCTCTCCAGGGGAGAAGTGATGAACCCGGGCGAGGGACGCATGGTCCTCCACCATCTGGCACGGGGTGAGCTCGCCGGGCCGGTCGTGAAGGAGGGCAGGAACTACGGCCAGTTCTACGAAGGCGAGCGCGGAAAAATCGCCGATTTTGCGAAGAAGCTCCGCTCGGGCGAGATCAGGGGCTCGACGGGAAGGCCCTTCGCGACGGTCGTCCAGGTCGGCATAGGCGGCTCCGACCTCGGCCCCCGGGCCTTGTACCTGGCTCTCGAACGCGCCGAGAAGGCCTCAGGCCGGGCGAAACTCGCGGCGCGCTTCATTTCGAACGTCGACCCGGACGATGCCGACGCGGTGATCGCTTCGATAGATCTGGCCTCGAGCCTCTTCATCCTCGTCTCGAAATCGGGAGTGACTCAGGAGACCCTGGCCAATGAAACCCTGGTCAGGGCCCGTCTTTCCGCGGCTGGCCTCGATCCCGCCAAGCACTTCGTCGCCGTGACGAGCGAGACGAGCCCCCTCGCCAAAAGTCCGGACTTCCTCGCCTCCTTCTTCATGGACGATTTTATCGGCGGTCGCTATTCCTCGACGAGCGCCGTCGGCGGCGTCGTCCTCTCCCTTGCCTTCGGTCCCGAAAGCTTCGCGGAGCTCCTCCAGGGCGCCCACGAGGAGGACCTCCTCGCCCTCGAGCCTGACATCGGGAAGAACCCCGCCCTCCTCGACGCCCTCATCGGCATCTGGCACCGCAACGGTTCGGGCTGGGCTACGACGGCCATCCTCCCCTACTCCGAGTCCCTATCGCGTTTTCCCGCCCATCTACAGCAGCTCGACATGGAGTCGAACGGCAAGAGGGTGAACCGCTTCGGGAAGCCCCTGGGCTACCACACCGGTCCCGCGATATTCGGCGAGCCCGGCACCAATGGCCAGCACTCCTTCTACCAGCTCCTTCACCAGGGCAGCGACCGGATTCCCCTTCAATTCATAGGATTCAGGACCAACCAGGTCTCGGCCGACATCCGCTCGGAGGGCTCCACGAGCCGCGCGAAGCTCAACGCCAACCTCGCCGCACAAATAATGGCCTTCGCCCTCGGCAAGGCCGATACCGACGGCAACAAGGAGTTCCCCGGCGGCCGACCCTCGACCCTGATCCATGGCGACAGGCTCGACGCCCGGGCCCTCGGCGCCCTCCTCGCCCACTTCGAGAACAAGGTCGCCTTCCAGGGCTTCGCCTGGAACCTCAATTCCTTCGACCAGGAGGGCGTCCAGCTCGGCAAGCTCCTCGCCAAGAAGGTGCTCGCCATGGACACGACGACGACGGCCGGCACCGGGACGGGCCCGGAATTTTCCCGCGCCGATAGGGCCCTGGCCGCCTATGCGAGGCTTCTCGGCACGGGTGCCGGCCGATGAGCGTGGAGGCGGCGATCGTTTTCACCGGCGGGGGGACGGGGGGCCACATCTATCCCGGTCTCGCCGTCGCCGCCGAACTCAGGAAGACCTTTCGCGGACGCCTCGTCTGGCTCGGCTCGAAAAAGGACTCCGATCGGCGCGCGGTTGAGGCGGCGGGCCTCGAATTCGTCGCCATCCCCTCGGGCAAGCTCCGGAGGGAGCTCTCCCTCGAAAATCTCGTCGACGTCTTCCGCGTCGTCGCCGGCTATTTCGCCGCTCGCCGCGCCCTGCGCCAAATAAGGCCAATGCTCGTCTTTTCGAAGGGCGGCTACGTGAGCGTGCCGCCCTGCCGCGCGGCCGCCGACCTGGGAATTCCCGTCTTCACCCACGAGTCGGACCTCACGCCCGGTCTTGCCACGAGGCTCAACGCGGCGAGGGCGGACAAGGTCCTCGTCGCATGGGAGAGGACCCGCGAGGCCTTCCCCGCCACCGTCCGCCCCCGGGTGGAGGTCGTGGGCAACCCCATGAGAAAGGCCATACTCGAAGGCGACGCGGGTCGGGGGAGGGCCCTTCTTCGCGTGCCGGAAGGCCTGCCCGTGGTCCTCGCGATGGGAGGCAGCCAGGGAGCCCGCCAGATAAATCGCCTCATCCTCGGAGCCCTTTCCGAGCTGGGGGGCCGCGTCTTCGTCGTCCACCAGACCGGCGAGGCGAGGGCGGGAAGCGATGATGGCCGCGGCGCCGCAACGGATGCGGGGGCAGATGGCCCCCCTTCGCCCTCCAGCTATCGGGCCCTTCCCTTCATCGGGGAGGAGCTGCCCGACATCATGGCCGCGGCCGATATCGTGGTATCGCGGGCCGGGGCCGGCGCCTTGCAGGAGGCCGCGGCCCTGGGTAAACCCCTCATCCTCGTTCCCCTCGCCGGAAGCGGGACGAGGGGCGACCAGGTGGACAACGCCGGACTCTTCGAGGAGGCCGGCGCCGCTCGGGTCCTCCTCGGCGAGACGGCGAATTCCGCCACCCTCGCCGCCACGATCCTCGCCTGGCTCGCGGATCCGAAGGCCGCACGCGAGGCCGGGAAGGCCGCTGCCGCCCTCGTTCGGACCGACTCGGCCGCGCGCGTCGCGCGGCTCATCCTCGACAGGATCGGAGAAACCCCATGAACAGTCTCGATTGGGTCCTTTTAGCCCTTATGATCCTCGCCGGCCTCCGCGGCTTGATGCGGGGCATGGTAAAGGAGCTTTTCTCCGTCGCGGCCCCCGTAGCCGGTCTGGCGGCGGCGGTGTTCCTCTATAAATGGGGAGCCACCGTCCTGGTCTCGCGCTTCCACCTCCAGTTCGCCCCCGAGGTCCTCGCCTGCATCGTCCTCTTCCTCATCGCCTTCCTCGTCGTCAAGATCATCGCCACCATCGTCCGCGAGGGACTCGAGGCGGCCAGGCTCGACACCCTCGATAGGGGGCTCGGCTTCGTCGTCGGCCTCGTCGAGGGGGCCGTCGTCGTCGCCCTCCTCCTGATTATCATCCAGGTCCAGCCCGTCTTCGACGTCAAGAAACTGCTCGCGGGCTCGACCTTCGCGAAGACCCTCCTCCCCATCGTCGGCCCCGAGGTGGCCAAGGCCTTCAGTTCCCTCGCCTCGCCTGGTGGCGCCGGTCCCTTGGGCTCCCTGCCGGGGGCCCAACTGCCCTCCGCGAGTATCACGAAACCCTGAGGCGGCGGTGTTCGACAACCTGATTGGACAGGAAGAGGCGCGGGCCCTCCTCGAAGGCGACATCCGCGGCGATAGTCTGCCGCCCTCCCTCCTCCTCTCCGGCCCCCCCGCTTCGGGAAAACTCACCGCCGCCCTCGAGGTCGCGCGCATCCTTTCCTGCGAGGCGGAACTCCCCGGGGCCTGGGCCTGTCCCTGCCCGGCCTGTTCCCGCCATCGCTCCCTCTCCCACCCCGACCTCCTTCTTTTGGGAAGGCGGAGCTTCCCCGAGGAGATCGCGGCGGCCCTCGACACCCTCGCGGCGGCTCCCGGAAAGGCCGGCGCCTATTTTTTCATCAGGGCCATCAGGAAGCTGGAAAAGCGCTTCGACGCCTCACTCTGGGAGGGCGAAGAGTCGAAACTCTCGAAGGCTGCGGGCCTCCTCGCCGACCTCGAGGAGAGGCTTTCCTTCCTCGACCCGGAATCGGGGAATCCGGTCACGCCGGCCATGCTCAAGGAAGCGGCGGCCATCGTCGCCATCGCCACCAAACTCGGGGCCATGGTGCCCGACATGCCCCCCGTCGCCCAGGTGAGGTCGGTCGAATGGTGGGCGAGACTGGCGCCATGGGGGCGCCGCAAGACGGTCATCATCGAGAACGCCGACGCGATGAACGAATCCTCGCGAAACGCCCTCCTCAAGATCCTCGAGGAACCGCCGCCATCGGTCTCCTTCGTCCTTGTCAGCGCCAGGCGTCACGCGATGATGCGCACCATCCTGTCGAGGGTCCGGAGCTATCCCTTTTGGGCCCGGGACGCGGCTTCCTCCAGGGAGGTTCTCGCGAAGGTCTTCCGCGTCGACCTGGCCAAGCTGGAGGGAGAGGGTCCCGCCCTCCTCACGCCGGAACGCTGGCTCGCCTCCAAGCGCGCCCTGCCCCCGGAACAGGCTCGCCATTTCGCCTCGGACCTCGTGGCAGCTATAGTGGCCGGCCGTCTGGACCGGGGAGCCGCGCACGGAAGCTTCCTCGCCGAGGCAGGCAGGACGGCCGGGGCCGAGGGCCTCGACATCGCGGGGGCCATCGCCGCGACCCTCGCCGGGACGAAGGATCTCGGCCAGAAGGATGAGGCCTTCGCCGACAGCTTCGACGCGATCCTCTCCGCCATCGAGGAGTCGCTCGGCGAGGCGCTCAGGGCCTCGGGTCTCGGCGCGGGGGACCTTGCCTGGATGGCAACCGCAGCGGACATCCTCCGAGAGGCGAGGGTGCGGAGCGAATCCTTCAACCTCCCGGCGGCGACCTTGCTGGAGACCCTCGCCTACAGGTTGCGCGACATTGGCATCGCGAATGGCGCCGAGGCCCGGGACGGGAGGGGCTTCCGGGGCGCCTCGCCGTCGAGGGGCCAAGCATGAGGCCCTTCATCGAGAGGGCCCTGGCCAAGGCCGCGCGGATGAACACCGACCAGCTCAGGGCCCTCCTCGGCGACCTCGCCGAGGAGAACGGCACGATGGAAGCGGCCCTCGACTCCATGCTGGACGCCATCGTCGTCTGCGACCGCGACCACCGTCCGAGCATCTGGAACAAGTCGGCCGAGAGGATGCTCGGTCTCCATCCCATCGACGCGCCCGAGAGGGCCATCTGGCTGGGCGTCCGCGATCGGGAGTTCGGCGACTTCATCAAGGATGTCCTCCGCGGCGAGGACAGGGTCGTCGATCGCGAGTTCGATCTCGAGGCTCCGGGAGACAGGGCCCTCAGGGTGGCGGTCAGCGCGACCCCCCTCGTCTCGAGACGACGCATCGTCGGAACCCTCCTCCACCTCGAGGACATCACCGAGAAGCGGCGGCGCGAGGCCCAGCTCAGGAGGGCCGAGAGCCTCGCTTCCCTCACGACCCTGGCCGCCGGGGTCGCCCACGAGATCAAGAACCCCCTCGGTTCCATCTCGATCCACATCCAGCTCCTCCAACGAGCCATGAGGAAGGAGGGGGCCTGCATGGACGAGAGTTTTCCTTCGATGGTCGACCGCCATCTCGGCGTCGTCACCGAGGAGATCGAGAGGCTCAACCGCATCGTCGTGGACTTCCTCTTCGCCGTACGTCCGATGGAGATGGAGCTGCGAGAGGCCGACCCGGCCCAACTCCTCCGCGACGTGGCCGAATTCATCTCCCCGGAGTGCGAACAGGCGGGCATCGAGGTGGACCTCGACATCCCCGACGACGTGCCCGCCATCCCCCTCGACCGGCGCTTCATGAAGCAGGCCATCCTCAATCTCGCGAAGAACGCCATGTCGGCGATGCGCTCCGGCGGCCGCCTCGGCTTCTCGCTTTCGGCCAGCGACGAGCTCGTTCGCATAGCCGTGTCGGATACGGGCACGGGCATGTCCCCCGAGGTCGTCTCCCGCATCTTCGAGCCCTACTATACGACCAAGGAAACCGGGACGGGCCTCGGTCTCACCATCACCTTCAAGATCGTACGCGAACATCGGGGCGAGATCAGCGTCAATTCCATCCCCGGCAAGGGCTCGATCTTCACGATCTCGATCCCCGTGCCGCAGAGGGAAAAGCGCTTCCTTCCGTCACCGGAAAGCCAGGAGGCCCGAACATAATGCCGCTGCGTTCGACCATCCTCGTCGCCGACGACGAGAAGAACATCCGCGAGGGACTCGCCGAGGCCCTCGGGGTCGAGGGCTACCGCGTCGTCACGGCGGCCGACGGCGACGAGGCCATGGGACTCGTCGAGGGCGGGGGCGTCGATCTCGTCATCACCGACCTAAGGATGCCCAAGCTCTCCGGCAGGGATCTCCTCCGCAAGATCTCGAGCCGCTATCCCGGCCTCCCCGTGATCGTGCTCACCGGCCACGGCACCATCGAGGACGCGGTCCAGGCGATCCGCACGGGGGCCTTCGACTTCCTCACGAAGCCCGTCAACCTCGACCACCTGTCCCTCCTGGCCAAGCGGGCCCTCGAGGCGAGGGAGCTGGCGAGAAAGAACCGCGAGCTCGAGGACGAGATCGAGGCCCAGCGTCGCAGTTCCTCCATCCTCGGCTCGAGCGGGGGTATGCGAAAAGTCATGGATCTCGTCCGGCGCGTCGCCCCGACAAGGGCCTCCGTCCTCATCACCGGCGAATCGGGGGTCGGCAAGGAACTCGTGGCCGACGCCCTCCACAACCTCTCGCCGCGCCGCGACGGGCCCCTCGTCAAGGTTCATTGCGCCGCCCTGGCGGAATCCCTCCTCGAAAGCGAGCTCTTCGGTCACGAGAAGGGTTCCTTCACCGGGGCCAACGCCCGCAAACGCGGCCGTTTCGAGCTCGCCGACGGCGGGACCCTCTTTCTCGACGAGATAGGCGAAATCAACCAGACGGTACAGATCAAGATCCTCCGCGTCCTCCAGGAGCGGAAGTTCGAGCGCGTCGGCGGCGAGGAGACCGTGGACGTCGACGTCCGCATCGTCGCCGCCACCAACCGCGACCTGGCCAAGGAGGTCGCCGAGGGAAGGTTCCGCGAGGATCTCTATTACAGGCTCAATGTCGTCAACATCGCGGTGCCCCCGCTCCGCGAGCGGCGCGACGACATACCCCTTCTCGCGATCGCCTTCCTCCGCGAATTCGCCGAGGAGAACCGCAAGCACGTCGAGGGTTTCGACGCGCGGGCCCGCCAGGCGCTCTACGCCCACCCCTGGCCGGGCAACGTGCGCGAACTTCGCAATTGTGTCGAAAGCGCCGTGGTGATGGCGAGGGGGGCCACGATCGGTCTCGACGATCTCCCGCCGAGTCTTCGCGGCGGCGGCGGCGAGCGCGACGTTCTCGTGCCGGCCGGCTCATCCCTCGCCCAGGCCGAGGCGATACTCATCCGCGAGACCCTCCTCGCCCAGGGCGGCAACAAGTCGAAGACGGCGGAGATACTCGGGATCGGGAGGAAGACCCTCTACCAGAAACTCGAGGAATACGGCGTCGAGGGGGACTCAGCCAACGCCGGGCAGACCGATGCGCCGCGCCCGGGCGCGTAGCAGCGGATCGACGTCGTTGCGCGCGGCGCCCAGAACGGAGGCGAAGACGGGCTCGAGGGTCGCCTCCACCACGTCGAGGATGAGTCGCCTGAAGGCGGCGTTCGCGCGGACATAGAGGCTGGCGACCTCGCCCTCGGCCTGTCTGGCGCCGAGGAGGGCGACCGAGCGCACGGCCTGGGCGGCCACGCCCTCGTCCTCGTCATACAAGGCCCGCCTAAGGAAGACCCAGGCGGCGACCCTGCCGGAGAGACCCAGGCGTTTGGCGGCCTCGGCCCGCGCCCCGGGATCGGGGTCCGCGGAGAGAATCTGACCCAGGGCGAAGAGATCGTCGCCGGCCTCGATTACCCGGCGAAAGCGACCCGATCTTCCTGCAGGGGGAAGGGTGCTAGCCGGGAGGGCCAGGAGGACCTTGTAGGCCTTGGTCACCCTCGCGAAGGAGGAGGCCGTGCGCGGATCGCCGGAGACGTCCGGATGGTAGCGCTTGGCCAGGCGCCGGTAGGCCAGGCGCACATCCTCCGCGTCGGCACTCGGTCCGAGACCAAGGACCGTCCGGGGATCGACCCAGCGTTCGGCGCTCACCGCCGCAAATCCTTCGCCGCTTTCCTGCGCATCTCGGATTCTGCCATCGTGGAGCCGGATCCGGCTCCGGCACCGCGGGAGAGGAGTTCGCCGACGAGGGCCTCGAGTTCCGCGCGCAGAATCCTGAGCGGCCCCTGGCCGTCGGCCGCCGACGCGAGGCGGCCGCGCGAGATCGATTCGGCGATCTCGGTGGCCAGGGCGCCCTCCTGTCTGACCGAGGAGGCGAGGCTGCCGAGACGCTCCGAAAGCTCCACGACCTTCGAGGCGAGGGAGGCCGCGGTCTCGTCCGAGGCCCCCCGCTGGAGGTCGACGATCCTGATGGCCTGCTCGGCCCCCGTTTCGAGGTCGCGGGCCGATACGTGGAGTATGTCCGATTCGTCTATGGCGAAATCCACCTGGATTCGTGGAATGCCTGCCTGGGCCAGGCGGAGTCCGGCGAGGAGGAAGCGGCCGAGGGAGAGATTGTCGGCGACCCTGGGCGACTCGCCCTGGAGGACGTGCACCTCCACCGAATCCTGATCGTCGGCGACGGTCGTGAACATCCTTTGTCTGTTTGAGGGGACCGGACTGTTCTTCTTGATGAGGGGGATGAAGCGTCCTCCGTCGATCTCGACGCCGTAGGTCCTGGAGACGACATCGCGGACCCGGAGGCGATCCGAGCCCTCGAGGAGGGCACCTTCGACGGCCGCGCCGAGGGCGACCACCTCTTCGGGATTGACGCCGCCCTCGGGCGAAAGGCCGAAGCGTTCGCCGAGGAGCCGTCTTACCAGCGGCATCCGGCTCGAGCCCCCTGAAAGCACCAGGCGGTCAAGATCGCCGGTCTCGACCTTGGCGTCGGAAAGGGCCCGGGCCGTCAGTTCGAGGGTCCTCTCGACGAAGGGCAGGGCTATTGCCTCGAAATCCTCCCGGCTGATCGAGAACTGCGGGTGGACAAGGCCCCCGTCGGCCGCCCTGAAGGCGAAGGGAAGGGCTATGCTCGCCTCCGAGCGCTCGGAAAGCTCGATTTTAGCGCGCTCGGCCTGATCGGCAAGCTGCTGGGCGAGGAGGCGATCCGATTCGACATCGATGCCGTAGCGCTCGGCGAAAAGCGCTTTCGCGCGCGCAACCAGTTCGCGGTCGAGATCCATACCGCCGAGCCTGCCGTCGCCCCTCGACGCGAGGACGGCGCAGTCCCGTCCCTCCTGCCTGAGGATGGTCACGTCGAAGGTGCCGCCTCCGAAGTCGTAAACGAGGAGGAGGCCCCCTTTCGGCTCTTTGCCAGGTCCCGGAGCCTTGCCGTCCCCCTTATCGTCAAGACCGCGCCAAGCGCGGGAAAGGGCCGCCGCCGTGGGCTCGTTGAGGATCCTGGCTATGTCGAGGCCGGCGATGCGCCCCGCCTCGAGGAGGGCCCGCCGCGCGGGCTCGGAAAAATTGGCGGGCGCGGTGACGACGGCGCGGTCCACCGAGCGGCCGAGATGGCCTTCGGCATCGGCCTTGAGCGCGCCGAGGATGAGGGCGGCGATCTCGGCAGGCCGGTATTCCCGGTCGCCCATGCGGACCAGGCCCTCTTCGCCGAGTAGGCGCTTGATGCCGATGACGGTGTTGCCCGGGTTGAGGAGGGCCTGGTTCTTGGCGGATTCGCCGACGAGGACCTCGCCCTTGGTCGAAAAGGCCACGACGCTCGGCGTGCTCCTCGCCCCGCGGGCGTTGGGAATGAGGCCGGGGCGGTCGCCGTCCATGAAGGAAACGAGGGAATTGGTGGTGCCGAAGTCTATGCCTACGATTCCCGCCTTCATTCCCCGTCCTGTCCTTCCTGGCCGCCCCGCCCCTCTTCGAGGGACACGAGGAGCTCGATCTCGGAGATGGTCGCGCCGAGGCGCGCCGCTATGATATCGGCCGAAAAGCCCGAGCGATGCAGCTCGATCGCCCTTTCGCGGAGGCTGCGGGGCGGGATGATGCTTGTCGGGGCGGCGAGTATCTCGGGGAGACGCGGTCCCAGGGGAAGGGGGACGGGCTCGCTCTGCGCGACTTCGGGGGAAGACTCCCTCCGTCCTTCGGCCTCCGCGATATCCAGCTCTGGCTGGAGGGCCCTCGAATCCGCTTTGGCGGGGGCATCCATCCTCGAGCTCGCCCTGGAGGCGGCCGCGGAGAGTTCCCTCTCCGGCCCAGCTTGGGGGGCGGCCGAGGCCACGGGTAGCCTCTTGCCGAGGCGACTATAAACCTCGGTCTCGACCTGGCGCCGACCCGTCTCGCGGCGCATCACGCCCATGCGACGATCGGCCTCCCCGAGGAGATCGCGCAAGGCGCCGAGCCGGTCCTCGATGAGGGTGATGTTCCTCTCCGTCGTCTCGTTTATCTCGATGGTCAAAAGGCGCGCCTCCTTGCGGGCTTCCGCCAGCAGGCCGTCTATCTCGAGAGTCTTTTGGATCCGCCGCCGGAGGAGGAACCAGACGAGGACGATACCGGCGATGTCGAGGACAGCTGTGAGGAGAATGCTTCCCATTTCCCTAGCCCGAAAGGTCGACGCGTTTGCCGAGATCGGGGTCCTTCACGACCTCGGTGCTCGGCGGCGGCGACTCCGCCTGGCCTTCCTCCGCCTCGCCCTCCGTCGGGTTGCCGCTCCCCGAACCGGGACCGCTTCGGTCGCCGATGGCGCGCGAGGCGGTTTCCTCGTCCTCGGGCCTGTGGACCGATTCCTTGGTCTCGTCGAGGCGCTTCTGGTCGGCGCCGCTCTTCATCGCGGCCTGGAGGGCGGCCCCCTCCTTGCCGATGGACTGCTCACGCCCGACCTGGCTGAGCTGCAGCAGCATCGCCTGGAGGTCAATCGGCCTTATAGGCATCGGGAGGTCCCTTGCGGAGGACGTCGTCCTCCGGTTCCTCGTAGCGCGTCGTCTTGATGACGAGGCCCTCAAGATAGAAGGTGAGGCCCTTCGCCTCCGTGCGTATGTCCTCGCTCGCGTCCTTGATTCGAATCTTGACGCCGGGATAGATCCTGCCCGAGGCGCTGATCCGCCCCTTGGCCTTGAGGCCGTTGAGGTAGACCATGATGGCCTCGATCTCCTTCGCGAGGGTCCGAAGTTCGCCGATCAGATCGTCGCGGCGGAGGAGGAGGTCCTGGAGGATGGCCTCCTTCTCCTCGGAAAGTTCCTTCTTCTGTTTTTGCGCGTTGAGGGTGGCGATGTTCTTGTCGAAATTGTCGAGCTGACGCTTCATCTTCTGCGCCTGGATCTGCAGTGCGTCGACGCGTTCCTTGCTCTTCGGGTCGTAGCCGACTTCGAGGATGGTCTCCGCACCGCCGACGGGGGAGCCGAGGGTCTTCGCGTTGATCTCCTCGCAGGCGCGGTACTTGCCGCCGACGATGGCGGCGCGCTTGCCCTGGCAGATGATCTTGCGGTTGGCGACCACGGTCGAGTTGATGATGCCCTCGGAGACGATGAGGTTCTCTCCGACATCGACGGTGGCGTTCTCGATGAACTTCGACCAGAGATTCTTGCCGGCCGAGACGATGCCCCCCGACTTCGCGTTGACGCCCTGGTGTATGACGACATCGCCCTCGGCTACGACCTCGGCCCTGCCCACATTGCCCCTGACCTCGACGTTGCCAGAGGCCTTCACCGAATAGCCGTCCTCGACGTTCCCCTGGATGATCACCGTGCCCAGGAACATGACGTTTCCCGTCTTGAGCGAGACGTCGCCCTGGATCGTGAGTATCTCCTCGACGTTGATCTTGCCGGAGATGAAGGTGACCTGCCCGTTGAGGTCGGCGATGATGGTAAGACCGTCGTCGCCGAGGTGGACATTGCGGCCGAGGGGCGGCGGAGCGTCCTTTCCGCTCCTCGCGGGGATGATCTTGCCGGTGACGGTCCGTCCGGGCTTCCCCGTCTCGGGGGCGATGCGCCTCGCCAAGGGCTGACCGGCCACCACGTTCTGGATGAGGCCGAGTTCGCGGAAATTGACCTTTCCGTCGGCCGCCTCCTTGAGATGGATGCGCGACTTGTCGGTCTCGAAGTTGAACTGGACGTCGGCATCCCTGCCGTTCTGGGGCTTCGACCCCTCGGCGACGAGGACCGCCTCCCGATAGCGGGGCCTGTCCTCGAGCTCCTGGATCGTCGCCTCGTTGACCCCGTACACGATGCGATTGTTCCGGAGCACCGAAATGAGGGTGTCCCTCGAGAGGTCGCAGCCGCCGGGGCCGGGCGGGGTGATCGTGATGTAGGCCTTCATTTCCTGGTCGGCGACGTCCACCGAGAAGAGGGCGTCGTTCGCGGGATTCGATATGAAGCTGCCCACCCGCACGTATTCGCCCGCGGCGCGCCTGACCACCTCCCGCACGAGGCCGTCGTCGAATTCGTGGACGGCTCGCTGCTCGAGACGGTCGATCGCATGGCGTTCCGTCGCCTTCCTGCCCCCGCCCTGGGGGCTTGTCACCTTGAGGAGGACTCCGTCGGGCGACAGGCGGACGAAGCACTCCCCGTCCGCGTCCTGAACGACGGCGGCGACCGGGAGACCCTCGCCCTGGGCCTCGACGACGGCGGCCTTCGCGCGATCCACCGCCTTCTTTTCGGCGGCCACCCAGGACTTTATTTTCCAGGCCTTCCGCCCCGTGCCGAGAAAGCCCTCGGAGCCCTGGTCGACGATCTCGTATTCGACGCGGACGATCGGAACCTCGAGCTGGATGGCCGCGTTCGCGAGGGCGTCGTCCAGGGTCTTCCCCTCGACGACGAGGGACTTCCGCGATGAATCCTCGTCGAGATAACGGCGCATGAGACCCGTTATCTCGGTCAATCCGAGTTTGGCGGCCATGCCCTAGCGTCCCTCCCCGCCCGCCGGCGCCTTGGCGTCGATGCGGGACACTTAGAAAATCCCCTTGCGCATGTTGGTGAGCTTGGCCCTGAGCCTGAGGATGGCCTTGGTATGGAGCTGGCTGACGCGGGACTCGGTCACCTCGAGCACCTGTCCGATCTCCTTGAGCGTCAGATCCTCATAATAGTAAAGAATAAGGACCTTTTTTTCCTTCTCGGGCAGTTCCGAGATCGACTGGACGATGACCCGCTTGATCTCCTCGCGCTCGACGGAGGAATCGGGATTGAAGCTCGATGGCGATTCGATGCTCTCGCCGATCGAGATCTTGTCGGCGTCGTCGCCCGAGAACCAGACATCGTTGAGGGACAGGACCGCGGTGCCGGAAATCTTGAGCATCGTCTTGAGAAGCTCTTCCTCGCTTATGCCGAGGGACTCGGCGATTTCCTGATCGGTCGCCGGCCTTCCCAGGGAGGCTTCGAGGACGACGATGGCCTCCTCGATCTCCTTGGTCTTCTGGCGAACCGAGCGGGGGACCCAGTCGATCGACCTGAGTTCGTCGAAGATGGCTCCACGTATTCTCGTGACGGCATAGGTCTTGAACTTTACGTTCTTTTCGGGATCGAATTTCTCGATGGCGTCGAGGAGGCCGAAGACGCCGAAACCGACGAGATCGTCGAATTCGACCGAGTTGGGCATGCTCGCGGCGACCTTGCCGGCCACATATTTGACGAGGGGCGCATACTGCCTGATAAAGGCATCCCGGATCGCAGGGTCCTTCGCTTTTCTGTACTGCGCCCATAACTCGTCTTCGCTCATGCGCGCCAGGAGGTTTTCCGCCATCATCGCTTACCCTTTCTGATCTCTTTTGAGGAGGGTCCGGACCGCCATCGCGAGGGTGGCAGGATCGGAGCCGCCGGGACCGACCATGGGCGATGCGCCCGACACAGATCCGCCGCCCTTCGTCTCCGAGGACGGGGCATATCCTTCCTCCGAAGCACCCGAAGGAAGATCGAGGGCCCCGAAGGAGCCCGAAAAGGCATCGAGATCCGGCAGGATATCGAGTTCGTCGATACCCGAGGGGGATCGGGAAGGAAGGGCCTCCGCCTGGACCGGCGAAGCGGCCCGCAGCGTTTCGGCGAAGCCAAGGTCGCTTCGATCGGCTTCGACGAACTCGCCCGAGGTTTCGACATCGACGATTCCCGCCTCGTCGAGGAGCTGGGCCGCTTGCATGCCCCCGGCCGTCGCCGCTGCCAGGGTGGAGGGCCCCTCGTCGTCGTCAAGCACGATGTCGACGGCCCCCCCTAACTCTTCGCCGGCGAAATCCTCCGCGGCTTGGGGAAACGCCCCCTCCCCTTCCCTTCCCCCGCCTGACTCGAACAGATCCGGAACGGAGGAGCGGAGGAGGCTGATGACGCCCCAGGCCAGGCCGCCGAAAACGGCGCCGAAGACCAGGCCCCGGAGCAGGAGGGGCAGGAAGGAAACGCGGGCTATGATGCCGACGAGCATGGAAAGCCCCACGGCAACGGAGCCGACGAGGAGCGACACGCGCAGGTCAGCGTTCACCGACAGCCCCCCCTCCCATGCTCAAAGAGTAGGATGAAAGCCAAAGCGCCGTCAAGTTCGCGCCTCCCCGTCCATCTTTTGCCTTCATTCCTTGCCGAAGAATTTGCGGATGAAGCGCCCGATGCCCGCATCGTCGTGGAATTCGGTCTTTTCGAGACGTCCGACGAGGTGCTGGATCGATATCGCGGCCTTGGACTTGGGCTCCGAGACGATGAAGGGCTTCTGTCTGAGGACAGCCTGGGCTACTACCGGATCGTCGAAGATGCAGCCGAGGTACTCGACCTTGAGGTTGAGGAAGTTGCCCGAGATCTCGATGATGCGCTCGGCGACCCTCCGTCCCTCGAGGACGGTTTTGGCCCGGTTGACCACGAGTTTGAGACCGATGTTGAGGTTCTCGACCTCGGTCGCGATGATCTTGATGATCCCGTAGGCGTCGGTGATCGCCGTCGGCTCCGGGGTGGTGACGATGATGGCGTCATCGGCGGCCGCGACGAAGGAAAGCACGTTGCTCGAGACGCCGGCGCTCGTGTCGATGATGACGATGTCGGCCTGGGACAGGGCGTAGAGCTCGTCTATGAAGCTCTGTCGCTCGTCCTCGCTGAGATTGGCAATCTTCGAGAAGCCCGAGGCCCCCGCGACGATCTGGATGCC
>DATKTD010000094.1:0-2710 GCA_035531315.1 Rectinemataceae bacterium | reverse complement strand
GTCCCGGGCCTTCTCGAGCTCGCGGGCGTGGATCTCGATGTCCGTGGCGACGCCACGGATGCCGGAAAGCGGCTGGTGGATGAGATAATGGGAATTGGGAAGACCGAATCGGCGCTCCTTGGGCACGGCGAGGAGGATGAGGGCCGCCGCCGAGGCCACGAGACCCATGCCGAGAATGGTGACCGGCGCCTTGACGAAGCGGATCATGTCGAAGATGGCGAAGCCAGCGTCTACATCGCCTCCGGGCGAATCGACGAAGAGACTGATCGGATCCTCCGAGAGGCTCTCGAGTAGAAGGAGCTGGCGGATGACCCGCTCTCCCTGGTCCTTGTCGATCTCCCCCGTGAGGAGGATGGTCCGCGTCTTGAGAAACTTCTCCGCAAGGGCGTCATCCGGCTTGCGCTGCTTCTCTTCCTTCTCCTCTTCTTCGCCTTCGGCGAGGGGGCGACGGGGGCTATCGAAATTCATTCAATTCTCCTTGCAGTGGGAGCGGCATGGTGGACCACGCGCGTCATTCCGTCCAATATACCCAGAGGAACAAGCTGGGCCAAGATGCCACTTGTTGACTTTGTTGCAATATAGTATTTTCGCGATATTATGACCTAGGGGGTCCTATGAAAATCAACCGACCAGCCGCCTTCCTGGCGGCAGGCATCGCCTTCCTCTCATTCGCCGCTTGCTCAAAGCAGGCGTCGGCCGCCACGGCAGACAAGGGCGCGGTGTCTTCGACCGCCCAGCCAGCCTCAACCCCTGGCCCCGCGACCGATCAGGCAGCCGCCCCGGCGACCGCCTCCGCCAACGGCGCCACCGCGACGCCGGTTTCGACCGCGCCTCGCCCCTGGTACGCCGACCGCCTCGAAAAACTGGGCTTTTACGTCTTCCCCGCCCCCGTTGATGTCGGCGACTTCACCGTCGCCTCGCCCAATGGCGGATCCATGAGCCTCTCGAAGGCCAAGGGCAAGGTCGTCCTTCTCAATTTCTGGGCCACCTGGTGCCCGCCCTGCCGCGCCGAGATGCCTTCGATCCAGAAGCTCTGGGACAAACGCAAGGACAAGAACTTCACCGTCATCGCGGTCAGCGTCGGCGAGCAGAAGGATACGGTTACCAAGTTCGTCGCCGACAACAAATACAGCTATCCGATCTTCCTCGACCCGAGCGGCCAACTCGGCTCCGCCTTCAACGCGAGTTCGATCCCGACGACCTACATCATCGACAAGGACGGCAAGGTCATCGCCGGAACCCAGGGCAGCCGTGAGTACGACAGCCCCGAAGTCCTTGCCGCCTTCGACGAACTCATGGCGAAATGAGCGAACCTGGACTCCTGGCCGCCTTCGGTGCGGGCCTCCTTTCCTTCCTGTCCCCCTGCGTCCTTCCCCTGATACCCGCCTACCTATCCTTCATTTCCGGATACGGGCTCGCGGATATCAGGAGCGGGAGCGCGAGGGGCAGGGTCATGGTCCGAACCCTCGCCTTCGTAGCCGGCTTCACCATCGTCTTCGCCGTCCTCGGCGTTCTCTTCGCCGGCGGGGGGGCCCTCCTGGGCGGAGGAACCCCGAAGCTCGGATTGGGCGGAGGAGGTCTTTCGCCTTCGAAGATCGCCTCCATCGTCGCGGGCGTCGTGATCGCCCTCCTCGGGGTCAACCTCGTCTTCGACATCCTCAAGGTCCTGTCCCTCGAGGCGCGATTCCACCCGGACAAGGCTCCCCGCGGCATCCTCGGCTCGGTCGTCTTCGGCATGGCCTTCGCAGCGGGCTGGTCGCCCTGCATCGGCCCCATCCTCGCCTCCATCCTCCTCGTAGCCGCCCGCGAGGCAGATATCGCGAAGTCCCTCGTCCTCCTGGGTTCCTATTCCCTCGGTCTCGCCCTCCCCTTCATCGCCGTGGGCCTCTTCTTCGACCGGATGAAGCCCCTCCTCGACTTCTTCAAGCGCAGGGCCCGGGAAGTCCGGATAGCCTCGGGCCTCCTCCTCCTCGCCCTCGGCCTCTCCATGGCCTTCGGCAAGCTGGCCTTCGTGAGTTCTGCGGCCGTGCAGGCCGGCTTTGTCCTCAAGGCCGCCCTGACCACCAATCCCGCCGGCCCCAGACTCGTGGCGAGCCTCATCTGGCTGGCCTTCGCCGCCCTCCTCGTCGCCCTGCCCCTCATAAGGCGCAAGCGGGCGACCCAGCCGGCGAGAATCGTCATAGCTGTTATCTTCGTGGCCCTCGCCGCCCTCGAAATCTCGGGCCTGATCTCGACGCCGACCCTCGTTTCGGAGTGGCTCCTCTTCCAGGGAGCCTGAGCGTAGCCACGGCTTCCCGGCGGGGGCTCGGGCCGCCTGGCCGCCCTCCTGCCCCGCCGTCGCGGATGGGCACGAAGTCCGAGCGGCGGGAGGCGGGCCCGTGGCGCCTCGTGGCGCTCAACCCGCCTTCTTGCCCGCCCGTTTCGCGGCCACCAAAGCTGCCGACCGGGCCAGGCCCGGATCGGCCATCAGGGCCTCGATGGTCGCGGGAAGGCGCCAGCCCCAGTTCCATGGATTGTCCGTACCCGGAACGTTGATGCGCTCCGCCGCGGGATCGGCCGGCCTGAAGGCCTCCGACATGGCCAGAAGGTCCTGCATCGGGAAGACCGCGATCTTCGAAGCGGCGCTGGCGAGGGCCTCGAGGAGGAAGCCTACGTCCTCCGGCCCGAGCCGCTCGGGGGCGGGAAGGCTCCCGCGTCCGAGGCTCGTCGA
>DATKTD010000093.1:0-2484 GCA_035531315.1 Rectinemataceae bacterium | reverse complement strand
GCTGCCGGTCGTCCTCGTCACCGCCCTCGGTTCACAGAAGGACCGCGAGTACGGCATAGAGGTGGGCGCCAACGCCTATATCGTCAAGAGCGATTTCGACCAAGGCAACCTCCTCGAAATTCTCCGGAGGCTCCTATGGGCGAAAGAATAGGGGGGACGGCGACGATCGATGTGCTCGTCGTGGAAGACTCGCGCGTCATCCAGGACTATCTGGTCTACATCCTCGAAACCGATCCCCAAATTCGGGTTTGCGGCGCCGTGGCCAGCGGAGAGGAAGCCCTGGCCTGCGCCGGCGAACTCCGCCCGGACGTCATCCTCATGGACATCCACCTGCCGGGCATCGACGGCCTCGAGACGACCCGGCGCATCATGTCGTCGAATCCCATACCCATAGTCGTGTGCACGGCGAGCACGAGCTTCGATCAAATCGATACGGCCATGCGGGTTCTCGAGGCCGGGGCCCTCGCCATCCTGAAAAAGCCCAGGAGTCTCGACGATCCCGGTGCCGAAGCGGAGGCCGCAGCCATCATAAGCGCCCTCAAATCGATGTCCGAGGTCAAGCTAGTGAAGCGCTGGAACCATGGCCCGGCGGTAAGCCAAGACCCGATACTACCAATACCGACAAATAATAGCTACCGCGACTCGGCCATCGTCGCGATAGGCGCCTCGACCGGCGGTCCGCCGGCCCTCATGGCCCTGCTCTCCAACCTGCCGCCAAACTTCCCCTTGCCCATCCTCGTCGTCCAGCATATAGCCGCCGGCTTCACCGCCGGTCTTGTCGAATGGCTGGGATCGGCAACGCGCTTGAAGGTCCAGCTGGCCATCGGGGGAGAGATACCCGTCGCCGGCCATGTCTACCTGGCCCCCGACAACCTTCAGCTCCGCATCGGCGTCGCGGGAGAGCTGCTGACAAGCATGGATCCTCCCTTGAACGGTTTGCGCCCCTCGGTGGGGGCGCTCTTCCGTTCGGTCGCCGAACGTTACGCGAATCGGGCCATAGGCGTCCTCCTTACCGGCATGGGCCGGGACGGCGCCGATGAACTCAAAACAATGGCCGATCGCGGGGCCCTCACCATAGCGCAGGACGAGGCGAGCTCCGTGGTGTTCGGCATGCCGGCGGAGGCCATCAAGCTCGGCGCGGCCCAATTCGTGCTTCCTCCCCAGGCGATCGCGGCCTTTCTCGCAACGACCCTCGGATGCGGAGAGCGCAAAGGAGATGCCCCAAATGCCTAGAAAGATAGCCGTGGAAAGGATCGTGACGATCCTCGCCATAGAGGACAGCCCCACCCAGCTCGCGGCCCTGCGTTTCCTCCTCGAAGAGTCGGGTTTTTCGGTCATGGTCGCCACGAACGGCCTCGAGGGTCTGGCGAAGGCAAGGGAGGCGGCGATCGATCTGGTGATCTCGGACATCGTAATGCCCAAAATGGACGGCTACGCCTTCTGCAAGGCCTTGCGCGCCGACGAGGCCATCCGAGACCTGCCCGTCATCCTCCTCACCTCCCTCACCGACCCGCGCGACGTGATACAGGGTCTCGAATCGGGAGCCAACAATTTCATCTGCAAGCCCTACGACGATCAGGCCTTGCTGGCCCGCATCCATAACGTCCTGACCAACCAGGAGATCCGCAAGGCCTCCCCCAGCGAAATGGGCATCAGTATCTTCTTCTCTGGCCAGCGCTACTTCATCACCGCCGACCGCCTGCAGATCCTCGACCTCCTCCTTTCGACCTACGAAAACGCCGTGGACCGCAATTCGCAGCTCCTCCACACCCGCGACGAGCTTCGCCGCTTGAACGAAGAACTCGAAACGCGAATCGCGGAGCGCACGGCCTCGCTGGCGACAGAGGTCTCAGTGCGAAAACAGGCGCAAGAGCGCGAACACAAGCTCAACCTGACCCTCCATGCCATACGCGAGATCAACCAGCTCATCGCCAAGGAAAAGGATCAGTCGCGGCTCGTCGAACAGGCCTGCGCGATCCTCGTGGATAAACGAGGCTATGTTTCGGCCACGGTAGCCCTGGAAGGCCTCAGCGGACGACCAGGCATCGCCGCCGGCGCCGGAATCGCCGGCACCGGAGATGGGGAAGCCTTCATCGTCCCCATCCAGTACGACGGGGAGACGCTCGGAAGACTCCAAATCGAGCCGGGCCCCGACTCGGCTATCGATGAGGACGAAAATTCCTTTCTTGGCGAGGTCGCCGACGATCTGGGCCTCGCGCTACACCTCATAGCGATCGAGCGGCGAAACGCCGCCTATGCGCAGATCGTGGAAACCCACCCCGATGCCATGGCCCTTATCGATCTCAACGAGATTTATGAAGAGGTGAATCCGGCCTATTCGCGTCTCGTGACCTTGGGCAGGGACGAGATCGCGGGGAAATCCTTGACGGAAATCCTCGGCCCCGAGTTTTACCTGAAAATCAGGCCCTACCTAGAACGTTGCTTCAAGGGCGAGCAGGTCCCTTTCGATATCACCTGGGAGAT
>DATKTD010000092.1:0-13794 GCA_035531315.1 Rectinemataceae bacterium | reverse complement strand
CAGAGCGCCCCATAGGCGAGGTTGGTGAAGCCGTCGGGAAAGCCCCCGATACCGTTGTGGCCCGAGGCGCCGATGCTGCCCGCCAAACCCGTCGCGAGGCCCTGGAAGAGGAACATCGTGCCCAGGGTGAGGACGAGGGGGTTGATATCCGTGTAGGCCACGAGGAGGCCGTTGAGGAGGCCCGCCAGGGCGCCGAGGATGAGGGCGACCGCGAAGGCTTCCCAGATCGGCAGGCCGCTGTACTTCCACAATATACCGAAGACGATCGAGGCCAGGCCCATGGTCGAGCCGACGGACACGTCGATGCCGCCGGTGATGACGACCAGGGTGAAGGGAATCGCGACGAGGAGGATGTGGGCGAAGTCGTTGGTCGAATAGAGGAGGTTCGCGACGTTGAAGAAGCTCTGGTTCACGAGGCCGAAGCCCGCGATCTCGAGGGCGATCAGGAGGAGGAGGACGAACTCCCAGCGTCTGAAAAAGGACATGTCGCGCCTCATCGGGAACCTCCGATCGGCTTCGGCGCCACGAGCGGCTTGGCCGACTCGCCGACCACGAGACCGCCGGTCTTCCGCCCGAACATGCGGGCCTTCTTGGCCTCGATCGCCGTCATCCGCCGTATCCCGAAATCGAAGAGGACGACGAGGAGGAGGATTCCGCCGGCGACGGCGTCGTTCCAGAAGGCGGGAAGTTTGAGGAAGACCAGGACGGAATCGATGGCCGTGAGGAATAGGCCGCCCACGAGGGGGCCGAAGGGGGTGCCGACGCCACCCGCCAGGCTCACGCCGCCGAGGACGGAGGCCGCGATGGCGCGCATCTCCTGTCCGGAACCGGCCTGCATCGGCACGAAGCTGAGCTGCGAGACGAAGAGTATGGCCGCGAGGCCCGCGAAGCCGCCGGAAGCGACATAGGCGAAGAACTTGGCCCGCTTGACGCGGATGCCGAGGAGGAAGGCCCCCTCGACGTTGTCGCCCACGGGATAGATGGAACGGAGGGGCTTGATCCACTTGAGGAGGGCCGCGGCGACAACCACGACGAGGATGGTCGCCCAGATTATGGCCCTGATGCCCAGGAAATCGGCGGCGGCGACGTTCTTCACCGCCTGGGGCACCGCATCGATCCAGGAGCCGCCGGTGAGCACCGGCATGAGACCGCGGAGGACCCCCATGGTGCCGAGGGTCATGATGATGGGCGGCACCTCGAAGACGGCCACGCCGATGCCGCTCAGCGCCCCGCCCAGGAGGCCGGCGCCCACGGCTATCGCCCCCGCGACGGGCACCGAGGCCCCGGAATTCGCGGCCAGACCGAGACACACGGCGGAGAAGCCCATCACGGCGCCGACGGACACGTCGATGCCTCGGGTGATGATGACGAAGGACTCCCCCACCCCGAGGAGGATGAGGATGAGGGAGCTCAGGACGATGCCCAGGAGGTTGGCCGGCTTCGCGAAATCGTGGTTGGTGAGGGAGACGACGACGACGACGAGGAGCATCAGGAGGAGCACGATGATCTCGCGCCTCTTGAGGAGTCTGGAGAGAATTTTCATGCCAACCTCCCCAGGCCCGCCTGGCCCGCCAGGCCGAAGGACCTTGCGGTTATGCGCTCGAGATCGAACTCGGCGCGGGCGAACTCGGCTTCGATGCGCCCGTTGTGCATGACGAGGATCCTGTCGCTTTCCTGGATCACCTCGGGGAGGTCGGAGGAGATGAGGATGACCCCTATCCCCTTCGATCGGAGCTCCCGGATCAGGAGATAGACATCCTGCCTTGCCCTCGCGTCGACGCCCCTCGTCGGCTCATCCAAGATGACCAGCTGGGGATCGGCGGCCAGGATCTTCGCCAGGACCACCTTCTGCTGATTGCCGCCCGACAGGGTCCGCGAGCGCTGGGCCCAGGAAGACACCTTTATCCTGAGGCTCGCCGTATAGCGGGCGCCGAGGGCCTTCTCCCGTCGCGTGGAAACGAAGGGACGGCCGAGGCGCTCGAGGATGCCCGCGCTCATCGTGTAGAGATTGGGGAGCTCGAGGAAGATCCCGTGGAGGTGTCTATCCTCGGGAAGGTAGCCGATGCCGTGGGCGAGGCAGATGGCCGGCGAACGGCGCCTGAGCTCCGCGCCCTTCATGAAGACCTTGCCGCTCGCGAAGGGATCGAGGCCGAGGATTGCGTGGGCGAGCTCGGTGCGCCCCGCGCCCACGACACCCGCGAAACCGAGGACCTCCCCCGAGGCGACGCCGAAACTGATGTCGGAAAAACCGTAGCCGGAAAAACCCTCGACGCGGAGCACTTCGGCCGAAGCGGAATCGAGACCCTTCCGAAGACCGACATCGGCCGCGGCCGCCCCGTTGGCCTCGCTCTCCGCCTGGGGAAGCATGGCCCTGATGACTTCCTGGGCGCTGAGCTCGCCCTTGGGCTTCGACAGCACGATGACGCCGTCGCAGAGGACGCTCACGCGATCGGAGATCTCGAATACTTCGTTGAGACGATGGGAGATGAAGTAGATCCCGATTCCCTTGCCCGCGAGTATCCGCATGCGTTCGAAGAGGGAGGCCACCTCCTTGAAAGTCAGGGTCGAGGTCGGCTCGTCGAGGATGAGGACGCGGGCGTCCCGCACGAGACCGCGGATGATCTCGAGGAGCTGCTGGTTCGCGATCGAGAGGGCCGATGCCGGCTCGAGGAGGGAGCCTTCGAAGCCCATGTCGGCGGCGTAGGCGGCGACCCGATCGGCGATGTCGCCCTGCTTGTACTTGAGGCCGCAGAGCACATTGTCGAGGACGGACATGTTCGGAAAGACCTTGGGCTCCTGGGGCACGAGGTAGATCCCCTCCTCGTGGGCCGCCTGGGGATCGGCGAGACTCAACTCGCGTCCACCCATCGACAGGCTACCGCTGTCCTTCTGATAGGCTCCGGAGAGGATCTTCATGAGGGTCGATTTCCCCGAGCCGTTGCCTCCGAGGAGGGCATGGATCTCCCCCTCCCCGAGGTCGAGATTCACGCCTTTGAGGACGGGAACCCCGCCGAAAAATTTCCAGATCCCCGAGAGCGACACGAGGACGGGGCTGCCGCCACCGCCCCCCGAGCCGGTGGCTGGATCGGCCGCCTTCGACACCTGACCGCTTGCCTGCATGGCTTCCTCTGCTCCGTCCGGGACCGTCAATGCAGCCGGCTCGTCTCGATGTCTTCCCGGCTTACCGAGAAGAGCTCGACGCGCCTGGTCTTCTCGCCCTTCATGCTCTCGACGAGTTCGAGGGCCTGCTTTACGTTCAGCCCCCCATGGATGACGCCGCGCACGCCCGCGAGGATCGCCTCCGGATAGGCGTGCTGCCAGACATTCCTGCCCATGTCCACGCCGATGGCCCCGCACTGGATGGAGTTGTAGCAGAGCGAAAGCACATCCTCGTCGGTGTCGAGCTTGGGGCCGCCGGCGACGACGATCGGCACGGGGCACTTCGCGACGACCTCTTCGAAGCCTTCGCAATAGTAGGTCTTCACGATGTCCGAACCGAGCTCGGCGCAGATCCGCGAGGCGTGGGCCAGGTAGCGCTTTTCCTTCTTGTCCTTGAGCGCCTTTCCGACGGCCGTCACGCCGAGAACGGGAAGGTCGAACTTGGCCGCGGCGTTGATCATGTCGGAGAGGTTGATGAGACTGCGATGGCCGTGCTCGGCGCCGATGAAGACCGACACGGCAACGGCTGAGGCATTCCGCCGGACCGCCTCCTGGGCCTCGAGGATCAATTCCTCGTCGTCGATGTCGGCGTCGAGGACGGTATTGCCCCCGGAGGCGCGGAGGACTATGCCCTTCGCGAAGTCGGTCGGCACGCAGGTCGTGAGGATGCCGGGCGAGAGCATCAGCGAATCGACATAGGGAACGAGGGGGGCTATGGCCTGGGCCGGCTTTTCCATGCCCATGGTCGGGCCCATGAAATAGCCATGGTCGATGGCGAGCATAAGGGCGCGGCCATCGGAAGCGATTATAGAAGAAAGCCTATTTTTCTTACCCCAGGGCATATGGTCGAACATCGGTTACCTCCACGATGGTACTATTGTAACTCAGTATTTTTTCATTTGTCAAACGTTTTATGATTTACAAATAGCACTTTTGTTCATACAATATGGCACAGATGTTCGGAGGCTTTGATGCTCGATATAGATGAAGAAAGACTCGCCCGCCTGGCCAAGATGGCCCATCTCTACCATATTGAAGGCAAGAACCAGGTCGAGGTCGCCGAAGCCATGGGAATGGCCCGCCCCATGGTGTCGAGGCAGCTCAAGGAAGCCGAAGAGGCTGGCATCGTCAAAGTCAGGGTCACCTACCCGCTGCGCTCGGAGCGGCTTGAAAGACGGTTCAAGGAACGCTTCGGCCTGGCCGAGCCCCGCGTCCATATCGTGGACGAGTCCGATAGGACGATGGCCAAGCGCCTGATAGGCCAAGCCGCGGCCCGTTTCCTCCAAGAAGAGGCCGCGGGGGCCCGCAAGATCGCGATTTCCTGGGGCTCCTCGCTCTACGAGATGGTGACGAGCCTCGAAGAGATCGAAGACCGGGGCTTCGAGGTCATCCAGCTGATCGGCGCCACGGGTCTCGAGCACAACCCCAACGACGGCCCCATCATCGCCCGCAGCCTGGCGGAAAAGCTCTCCGCCCGCCTCTACCTCCTCCACGCCCCCCTGGTCGTCGAAAGCACCATCGTCGCCGATGCCCTCATGAAGGACAGGGTCGTGCGCGAGACCCTCGACAAGGCCAAGGGGGCCGACATCGCCTTCGTCGGCATCGGCTCCCTCGAACGAGAAAGCAACAGCCTGTTCCGCGCGGGCTACATCTCCGACAAGGATCTCGGCCGGATCAAGGCGGCGGGAGGAGTGGGCGACACCTGCGCCCGATTCTTCGACGCCCAGGGAAGACTCCTCGACATCGACATCAATCGCCGCGTCATCGGGCTGGCTCCCAAGGACCTAACCGCCATCCCCCGCGTCATCGCCGTCTCCCTCGGGGAGGAGAAGGTACAATCCATCCTCGGCGCCCTGCGCGGGCACTGGATCAGCGGCATCATCACCGACTATCACACGGCGGAGCGCGTCCTCGAACTCGACGACCAGGAAGGCCGCGCGGCGCCAGCTTCGACCAAAGCGCCCTGAAGGGCGCGGCGCCGCTAGGCAAAAGGCGCGAGGCCGCCAGACAAGGGTGCGACGCCATTTCGAGGCGCCGGAGGAGACGAACATGCTCAAGGCTATTCCCGCGGTCCTTTCACCGGATCTTCTGGCCGTCCTCATGGCGATGGGCCATGGCGACGAGATTCTCCTCGCCGACGGCAACTTCCCGGCCTCCTCCCGTGGGCCGAGGGTCATCCGGGCCGACGGCCATGGGGTGGCGACCATGCTCGAAGCCATCCTCTCCCTCCTTCCCCTGGATAGCTCCGTCGAATCCCCCGTCGTTCTGATGGAGGTGCCGGAGGGCGAAAGGAAGCGGGCCCTCGGTTCCCTGACCGAGCCGCCCATCTGGGCCCGCTATCGGGAAATCCTCGACGCCTCCGGCGAGCCCGGGGCGATCACCCGGGAGGCGAAGGCCGCCTTTCTCGAAAGGGCCTCGAGGGTCTTCGCCATCGTCGCGACGGGAGAGGCCTCGCTCTACGCGAACATCATCCTGAGAAAGGGAGTGTTGTGATGGATAGGATCGCCGAGACCATCGTCAAGGTCGCCCCCCTCTTCGGCATGCTCGCCGCGGGTTACTTCTTCAAGAGGCGCTCGATCCTCGGGCCCGACACGGTGGCTGGCATCAAGACCCTGGTGGCCAAGCTGACCCTGCCGGCCGTGGTTTTCGGCGCCTTCTCCGCCGTCCGTCTCGACAAGGCGGCCGCCGTCACCTTCGTCGCGATCTTCATCGCCCTGGCCATAGCCTTCGGGATAGCCCTGGGCCTCGAGGCCCTCGGAGGGAAGAAGAGCCCCCGCCCCTTCCTCATGACGGCCTTCGAGGCGGGCATGCTGGGCTTTCCCCTCTTCGGCATCCTCTACGGCCTCGACAAGATTCCGCGCATGGCCATCGCCGACCTCGGCGAGATCTTCTTCACCTTCTTCATCCTGATCCCCTTCATGGACATCCGGAGCGGCGGCAAACGCGGCCTCGGCCCCATCTTCCACCGCATCGTCAGGAACCCGGTGATCTGGGCCGTCATCCTCGGCCTCGCGAGCGCGGCCTTCGGCCTTGGCGGCTTCTTCACCGGAACGCTTGGAGGGAGGGTGATTTCGACCTCCATCGCCTTCGCCGCCGCGCCGACCGGCTTCCTCATCCTCTTCGTCGTCGGCTACAACCTCGATTTCTCCCGGAAGAAGCTGGGCTGGGCCCTGCCGACGATACTGCTGCGCTATGTCGTCATGGTGCCCCTCCTCTTCGCCGCCAAATTCGTGATCGGGGCCTTCGGGGGGAGCGGGGTCGACAGCTACCTCATCCTGGCCGTCACCGTCCTCTTCATCATGCCGCCCTCCTTCGCGATCTCGATCTTCTCCCGGGGCGAGGACAGCGAATACATCTCGACGACCATATCGCTCAACACCCTGATCACCGTCATCCTCCTCTTCGCCCTCACCTTCATCTGAGTGCGCGAGGCCAAGGCCCGGCGCCAGCGGCCAGGCGCCAGCGGCCGCTCCGCGCGAGGCCGCTGATCGACGAGCCACCCCTCCGCCAAAGAAAAAGACCCGCCTAGGCGGGTCTTTTTCAATGCTAAGTTAGGCGCAGTTCGCGTTCAGTAAGGCTGCTGGCCAGCCCCAACCTCGGCGGCGGTGACAGGGGCGCGGAACAGGTGATACACCCAGATCTTATAGCCGATGATAATCGGCACTATTATGAAGGCCACGACGGTCATGATGCCGAGCGTGTATGGGCTCGACGAGGAGTTCATGATCGTCAGGTTCGAGGCGGGATCGAGGCTCGAGGGGATGAGGGCCGGGAAGAGGCCGGCGACCCCGGTGGCCACCACCGTCGCGACGGTCACGAGCGAGGAGGCCATGGCCGCCGCCAGGGAGCCCTTCGCCGTGAAGATGAAGACGAGGAGGAGGGCGACCACGGCCGCGAGGGGCAAGACGAAGAGGATGGGCGCCGACAGATAGTTGTCCCAAAGGTGGGTCGCGAAGGCGCTGTAGGCGAGGAAGGCGACGGCGACCACGAGAAGGGGCCACCACAGGCGCTTGGCCATGGCCTTGGCGCGTTGCTGGAGCTCACCATCGGTCTTGATCGCCGTGTAGAGAGAACCGTGGACCGCGAAGAGGAGCACGAAGAAGACACCGGTCACGAGGGCGTAGGGGTTGAGGAGGCCGAAGAAGCTGCCCTGGTAGGCGAAGGTGGCCGCGGCGAAGTCGTTCTTCATGGGCAGGCCCTCGAAGATGTTGCCGAAGGCGACGCCGAAGAGGAGGGCGGGAACGAAGCTCGAGACCACCATCACGACGTCCCAGAACTTCTTCCAGCCTTGGCCATCCACCTTGCCGCGGAACTCGAAGGAGACGCCTCGGAAGATGAGGGCCGACAAAAGGAGGAAGAGGGCCAGATAGAGGTTGGAGAACATCATGGCGTAGGTCGTCGGGAAGGCGGCGAAGGTCGCGCCTCCGGCGGTGAGGAGCCAGACCTCGTTGCCGTCCCAGACGGGGCCGACCGAATTGATGACCTGGCGCTTCTCGACGTCGCTCTTGGCGAGGAAGGCGGACATGAAGCCCGAGCCGAGGACGAAGCCGTCGAGCATGAAGTAGACGGTCCAGAGGACGCCCCAGAGGACGAACCAGACGATTTGCAGAGTGGTTGGGATCATCTTCAGTTCCTCCCCTTCACGTTGACGATCTTCGAGAGGTCCCCGTCGGGGCCCTTCCTCGCGTACTTGAACAGGAGCCAGATGTCCACGGCGCCGAGGGCGCTGTACATCAGCACGAAGCCGATCAGGGAGATCCAGACATGAGCCGTGGGGACGGTCCGCGAAACGGCGTCGGCCGTCTTGAGGACTCCGTAGACGATCCAGGGCTGCCGGCCCACCTCGGCGAGGACCCAGCCCAGCTGGATGGCGATGTACGGCAGGGGGATGGCCCAAACGAGTATCGACAGGAGCCAGCGATAATTCTCGATGGATCGCTTGCCGTGCGAGAACCAGAGCGAGGCCAGCGCGAGGAGACCCATGAGGACGCCGAGACCCACCATCGTCCTAAATGACAGGAAGACCGGGAGGACGGGGGGACGGAGATCCTTCGGGATGTCGGAAAGCCCCGTGACCTTGGCGTCGAAATCGTGGAAGGCGAGGAAGGAAAGCAGACCGGGGACCTCCATCGCTTCGACCTTGTTGCCGTCATCGGCATCGGGCCAAGTGAAGAGGAACAGGCCAGCCCTGTTCTGCGTGGTCCAGTGCGACTCCATGGCCGCGAACTTGGAAGGCTGGTTCTTGGCCACGTCGATACCCTGCTGGTCGCCCAGGATGACGATGCCGATGATGGCGATCACTCCGAAGACCGAGGCGAGGCGGAAGGTCTTCGTGAAGAGGGCCGTCTCGTTCTTGCGGAGGATGTGCCAGGCCGAGATGCCGAGGATGAAGAAGGCGCCCGTGACATAGGCGGAGAAGAGCGTATGTCCGAAATTGAGGAGACCCGCGGGATTCGTCACGAGGGCGAGGAAGTCCACCATCTCCGCTCGGTGATTGGCGGGGGAGAATACGTAGCCCACGGGGTGCTGCATCCAGCCGTTGGCAATGAGGATCCAGAGGGCCGACAGGTTGGTCGCGATTGCCGCGAGCCAGATCGCGAGGGCGTGGGCCTTCTTGGAAAGCTTGTTCCAGCCGAAAATCCAGACGCCGAGGAATACCGACTCGAGGAAGAAGGCGGCCGTGGCCTCGATCGCCAGCGGCGCCCCGAAGATGTCGCCGACGTAGCGCGAGTACTCCGACCAATTCATCCCGAACTGGAACTCGAGGGTGATGCCGGTGACGACGCCGAGGGCGAAGTTGATGAGGAAGAGCTTCCCGAAGAACTTCGTGGCCTTGAGCCACATTTCGTCCCCCGTCCTCACGTACTTCGACTCCATCCACGCGACGAGGACCGACACGCCCAGCGTCATCGGGACGAAGATGAAGTGGAACATCGCCGTCAGCGCGAACTGCAGGCGACTCAACCCGAGAATATCCATCTATTCCTCCTGTTCCCCCGAGGGGGTATTGCGATCGTTGATTGAGAATCCGCCGGCGACGCCGCGCTTCCTCCGCCTTCTCAGGTAGTCGCGGAAAAAGACGCAGACGAGGGGGGCGAGGATGGCGAAGGCTCCGGAAACCGGATATACGACGGAACCCGATACGGGAAAGCGGGCCTCCACGGCCCGATCCTCGAAGATCATACGCGCGGCCGTGAAGGAGATGGCCGCCGCTCCCGCGTAGACGAGCCATTTGGCCCGATCGATGAGCGAAGAGATGAAGCCCCCGGTCATCATGAGGAGGGGCATGCTGATGATGAGGCCGGCGACGATAAGGGGGATCGAGCCGTGGGCCGATCCGGCGATGGCGATCACGTTGTCGAGGCTCATCATGAAATCGGCGGTGATAATGAGGGTAATGGCCTGACGGAAACTCTTGGCGGCCGCGCCCGCGGTCGCCTCCTCGCCTTTGATTGCCTCGGCATCGAGGGCGAGAAGCTTCCAGACCACCCAGACGAGGACAAGGCCTCCGATCGCGGAGAGCATAGGGATGAGGGTCAGGAGGGTGGCGACGGAGGTGAGGGCCACTCGCAGCACGATCGCCAATCCCCCGCCGACGAGGATGGCCCAACGCCGTCGCTCATAAGGAAGGGAAGCCGCCGCCATTCCAATAACGATCGCGTTGTCGCCCGAAAGCGCGAGGTCCATGAAGGTGATGTTCAGGAACCTAAGGACGAAGTCGAAATCGGGCATCAGCTCTCCTCGCGCCGTTTTCTCCGCCTCTCCATCGGGCGAAGCGTCCGCATTTTATTACAACCTTGGAATAAATACAAACAAAAACTTTATCAAATTTTCACCCTCGGCAAACTCCATATCGGGCCATTATTGGGAAAGAATAACCCTGTCCCGGCCAGCCTGTTTGGCCGCGTACAGGGCCATGTCGGCCCGCTTCAGGAGATCCTCGACGGTCTCGAAATCTCGCATCACGGCCACCCCCGCCGAAAAAGTCACCTTCCAGGGTACGGCTTCGAAGGAATGGCGACGGAGCTCCGCCGCCATCCTTTCCATCGCGGCCACGGGATTATCGTGGGGGTTCGGAGGAAAGAGGAGGACGAATTCCTCCCCCCCATAGCGCGCGAGTATGTCGGAAGCTCTTTTGCTGCCATCGAGAAGCTTCGCCACGTCCTCAAGCACCCTGTCCCCCCTGGCATGGCCTAAACTGTCGTTTATCCGCTTGAAGTGATCAAGATCGATGATGGCGACGGCCAGGCCCGTCTTCTGTCTCCGCGCCACGCGTATGGCGTTGTCGAGACTCTCGACGAAGAATCGCCGATTGTAGAGTCCCGTGAGATAGTCCTTGAATGAAAGCTCCTGCAGGTGAGCCGTCCTCTCTGCTATGTCCTTCCACGCGGCGAAGAGCTCCCTGCGCTCCTTCCATCGCATAGCCGCGAGGCCCAGGGCGATGGCCGCGAAGATGACGATGGGCACGAAGCCATCGACGAAATCGAAGCCCAGGGGGGAGAGGACGAAGGCTCCCAGGACGGTCCCGCTCGTCACGAGGATGAGGGGGACGAAAAAGGAGAGGGGGGCACCGAGAAAGGCGCAGCTGGCCACTATGGTCACCGCGTAGGCGGAAAGGTCCATGTTCGACTGGAGGTCGAGGCAGGTGAGGGCGGCGCCCCAGAGCACGAGGCCGGCCACGAAGACCCTTGCGAGCCTCGATCTGGTCCCGGGGAAAAAACGCGAAACGGCCAGGTAGCCCACCGCCAGAAGCTCGAGGAAAAGGAAGAAGCCTATATACCAGGGCGTAAAGACGCGATTCTCGTCCGAGCCGACCCCGAGGCCGAGATACTGGATGAGATAGACGAGCGAAACGGCGGCGCTGATGACGGCGCCGATGTTGGTCGCCCTGCTCTCGGAGAAGCCGAGGGCGCCGACGACATCCGGATCGTCCTTCGCGAGAGCCGCGACTTCCTCATCTCTCTCGATGCCTTCCATGGGAAGAGACTGGTTGGAAAAGATTCCCGCGTCAAGCCTGAGGGCTTCCGCGGCGACTCGGTTCGCTTGCCCCTTGCGCCTCCTCGCCGAACGTGCTATGGTCCGGCCCCAAGAAGGAGGCGCCTGAGGATGATCGGTTTTCGAACAGCGAAACGATCCCGCGTGGATGGGCCTTCCGTTTATTTCGGGGGCCGTCAGCGCTTCCGCCGCCATTGCCATTTGTCGATCGAGCCGCCCATTCGGGCGGCTTTTTTTTCGCCCGCGACCTCGGACGATCGCAGCCGCGGCCGCCGATCTCGTCGGGCCCGTGCCCTTACCACGCAGCGCGCAAGGAGAACAGGATGCTGAAAGGAAGACACCTCATCGGACCGAGGGACTTCTCCGTCGACGAGCTGGAGGGTCTCTTCACCCTCGCCGGGCGGATGGAGGAAAAGCCGCGCGACTGGATGGACGTCGCCAAGGGAAGACTGCTCGCCTCGCTCTTCTTCGAACCGAGCACGCGGACGAGGCTGTCCTTCGAGGCGGCGATGCTCAGACTCGGCGGTTCCGTGATCGGCTTCGCCGAGCCGGGATCGAGTTCCACGACCAAGGGCGAGAGCCTCGCGGACACCATCAGGACCGTCTCGGCCTATGCCGATGTCATCGCCATGCGCAACCCCAAGGAGGGCTCCGCCCTCCTCGCGTCGCGCTTCTCCACCGTGCCCGTCGTCAACGGGGGAGACGGAGGCCATCATCACCCTACCCAGACCCTCACCGACCTCCTCGCCATCCGGAGGCTCAAGGGTCGGACCGATGGGCTCAGGGTCGGCTTCTGCGGCGACCTCAAGTTCGGAAGAACCGTGCACTCCCTGGCCCAGGGCCTCGCGCGTTATCCGGGCAACAGCTTCGTCCTCGTCTCCCCCCCCGAGCTCCGCGTCCCCGACTTCATCACCAAGGAGATCTTCGAGAAGGAGGGCATCGAATATCTCGAGACCGAGGACTTCGAGAAGGTCCTGCCGGAACTCGACGTCCTCTACATGACCCGGGTGCAGAAGGAACGCTTCTTCAACGAGGAGGACTACCTCCGCCTCAAGGACAGCTTCATACTCGACGGCGCCAGGATGCGGCTCGCCAAGGCCGACCTCGCCGTACTCCATCCCCTCCCCCGCGTCAACGAGATCGCGGTGGAAGTCGATTCGGATCCGCGCGCGGCCTACTTCGCCCAGGTGAAGTACGGCATGTACGCCCGGATGGCGCTCTTCGCGTCGATACTGGGAGCGGCATAATGCTGAACATCGCCAAGATCAGGAACGGCCTCGTCATCGACCACATCAGGGCGGGCCAGGGCATGCGCATCTTCAACTGGCTCGGTCTCGACAAGGCTGGGGTTCCGGTGGCCTTCATCGTCAACGCGCCTTCGAAGGAGATGGGCAAGAAGGACATGCTCAAGATCGACGAGACCATTGCCATCGACTACGCCGTCCTCGGCCTCATCGACCACAACATCACCGTCAACGTGATCGAGAACGAGGTCATCACCGAGAAGATCCACATGACCCTTCCCGAACGGGTCGAGAACGTCCTGGTCTGCAAGAACCCTCGCTGCGTGACACAGGTGGAGAAGTCCGCGCCGCAGGTCTTCATCCTCTCGGACCGGAAGAAGGGCACCTACCGCTGCGAGTATTGCGACGAGGCCCGCGGGGAGATCGACCTCCGGTGAGGCTCCGCTTTCGGAACGCGCGCCTCGTCGACGCCCATCTCGACGAGTTGGGCGATCTCACCATGGCGGGCGGTCGCATCGTCTCGATCGGCCCGCGCGGCGACGAGGCGGAGAGCGCCCCCGCGGGGCGCGCTTCCGCGGAGGGCAGGGGTCCCCTCGTCGACATCGACTGCGGCGCCGGCGCCATGGGCCGCCCCCTCGTCCTGATGCCGGCCTTCGTCGACCTCCACGTCCACTTCCGCGACCCCGGCTTTCCCGACAAGGAAAACCTCGAATCCGGACTCCTCGCGGCGGCGGCCGGAGGCTACGGCACGGTCGCCGCCATGGCCAACACGAGGCCCGTCACCGACGATCCTTCACGGGCCCTCGCCCTTCGCTCCCGCGCTGGCGCGATCGGCCTGGCCGACTATTTCCCCGTCCTCGCCATGACGAGGGGGCTCGAGGGCAAGGATATCTCGCATCTCGACGATCTTGCGGCCCTCGGCGTCGGCAAAGCCGCCTCGGCCACTGGTCGCCACGAGGCCGAGTCGGCACGCTACGCGATCCGCATGATCTCCGACGATGGCCGCGACCTCGCCTCCGACGAGGTCATGCTCGCCGCCATGCGCAGGGCCGGGGCCCTCGGCCTCACCGTGGTCTGCCATTGCGAAATCGCCCCCGCGAGCCCTCCTCGAGGCGACGATCCCGAAGCCTGGTATTCCTCGGCCGAGGGCATGGCAGCCGATCGCGGGGCGGAGATACGCGGCGTCGAGAGGGCTTTGCGCCTCGCTCTCGAGGCTGGCTGCGCCCTCCATCTTTGCCACCTCTCGACGCGGGAATCCCTCGACCTCGTCCGCGAGGCAAAGAGCCGGCCGGACCATCGGGTCAGCTGCGAGGCGACGCCCCACCACCTCGCCCTTGGCGCGGGAGTGGCCCTGGCCGCCGGCGCGGCGGGACGGGGACGAGTGAATCCCTGGCTC
>DATKTD010000091.1:0-2915 GCA_035531315.1 Rectinemataceae bacterium | reverse complement strand
CCCACTCGTCGAAACCGACGAGGAGATGGGGCAAATTCGGCAAGAGCGGCGCCAAGGGAGAGGCGGAATGCAGGGCCGTCGTGAATTGAGAGGGCCAGTCGAGCCAGGCGAAGGCCAGGCCGCCGAGGGCCGGATTCATCCAGTTGTTCCCGAGGCCGCCGAAGGCCCCCTTCACGACGAGGATGGCGAAGGCTGCGGCTACGATGGGGACGTATATCGGCAGGCCCGGAGGCAGGGCGAGGGCGATGAGAAGACCTGTCAGAAAACCGCTGCCGTCGTCGAGTTCGAAGCGCCGCCTGAGCCCCGATTGCAGGAGTTCGGCGAGGAGGGCCGTCCCTACGGCGACTCCGGCCACGATGAGAGAGCCCCAGCCAGAGAGGAGGCTTTCCCAAACGAGGACGAGTACGAGAAGTGCGGAGACGAACCAGGCATCGCGAGCGGCGGTTCGCGCGCCATGGATGAAGGGGGCGCCGCTGACGAGCACCCTGCGAGTCGCTTTCATCGGGGAGCTCCTGAATGGGCGGCGAATGTCTGTGAAAGCTCCAGTCTCGAGGGGCAGACGTACGAGCAAATCCCGCAAGAAACGCAGGAATCGAGCCCCTTCGCGTGCGCGGCTCCGGGTCTTCCGCCCAGGAGATCCCTCATGATGGCTTCAGGATCGATACCGACTGGACAATGCTCCCGGCAAAGTCCGCACCTGATGCAGGGGCGGACCTTGGCCCGCCTCGTCTCGGGAGGCGTGAGGGCGAGAATTCCTCCGAGGGTCTTGGTTACCGGCATATCGAGATCCCTCGCCGGCAAGCCGGTCAAGGGCCCTCCCAGCACCAGCCGTTCAGGCGCTTCCAAGAAACCGCCACACTCCTCGATTAGGTCGCCGATGGGGGTGCCTATCCTCGCCTTGAGCACCGAGGGGCGGCGTATCGCTCCACCGGCGACGGTGACATAGCGTTCGACGAAGGCCCGGGCCTCTATGACGGCATCGTAGATAGCGACGAGGAGGGATGGGGCGAGCCTGATGGGGCTTCCCTTTTTTTTAGAGCCTTCGTGTCCGGAGGCCAGGCCGATCGTGTACGCCTGGGAAAGCGCGATTCGGGTCAATTCGATTGCTGAAGACTCAGAGGGGGCGGCAAGGGCCTCGATCTCTTCTTGACCCTGTTGACGCGTGGCTTCTATCAAGACCCTGATTCTCCCCGCCTCGGTGAGAGTCTGGACGATCCTGGCCGCCTCGAGGACCTGGGCCGTCCTGCTGGCAAAAATGGCCGTCTCGGTCCTGATATAGGGCTCCGGATCGAGGGCGGGTATGACAATGTCGCAACCAGGCTCGGAGCCGCCCAAAAGCCTATCGAGGGGAAATCCCCTTCCGGTGGTCTCGACGACTCCCTTGGCCTTGATGGCTTGGAGAATGTCGAGCCGCCGCATTCCCTTCCAGATATAGCGTTCGGGCCTTTTCCCAAGCCGGTCGAAACTTCCATGGAGGAGTATTTCGACGGCTTCGCACTCGCCCCCCCCGGGGAGCCTGACCGTGGTGATGCTCCGGACCTTGCCCGGAATGGGCGAATGGACATAGGCGGAAAAATCGCCGTCGGGCACGCCGAGGACCATGCCTTCACGAACCTCGTCGCCTTCCTTGACAGCGCAACGCGCCGGATTTCCGGCATGCTGCTTGAGAAGGACGATGGCATTGGTCGGCAGGAAGGCATTGGGGACGGGTATCGTCAAATCCCAATCTCGGCGAGGCTCGAGCCTGAGGCTGTGCATGCTGGCTCTCGTTTCATCTCTCATGGATAGTGACCGTCGTCCGCCCTCGCGCGAATTTGATGCTCCCCGCTCCGACGAAGACAATGATCGGGCCGATTATATACAGGATGACCCTCCATAGGGCAAGCGGTCCGGGACCGGCATCCATCGGGCTTCCTATCGCAAATGCCCGCGCCCCGGCCTGATCGGCGATGACCGATTCGATGCCAGCAGCCATGGCTCCGAAGACCGGAGGAGGCAGATCCTTGGGAGAATTGGGCCGGGAAGGGAGGGTGGCTCCGCCTTCTTTGCTTCGAAGCGGGCTCGTGAAGAAGGCCGCCTCGTTCGCGACATGGCTGCGCCACGCGTCGAGACCGGGTAGTGATGCGTCGCCGCTTTTCTGGGACTTTGACCCCTTCCAGAGGGGCTCGGGGATGGATAGAGAGGAAGAGGGGCCGGACATGGCAGTGGCCGAGCCCCTTTCGAAAATGGCGGGCAGGATGACGACGAGGGCCAGGAGGAGCGAAAGAACGCGCGGAGCAAGCCTGAGAGGCTTGATGAAGGTCGATTTCTCCGCCGATATCGGGATCGCGAAGAAGTGCCTTCGACCTGTCGTGGACAGGAGTCTTATGGCAAGCAGGGATGCGCAAAGAGAGGATAGGGTCAGGGCGAGATAGGGGAAAATGGCGGCGGGTAGGAGGAGGACCGCGGCATAGAGAGGGAGCAAAAGCGGAAGAAGCATGTACAAAACGCGAAGAGGGCCGTCACGGTCTGCAAGGAAATCTCCGCGAAATGCCGAAAAGGCCAGGCCTTCGACGGCGAGGGGAACGAGTGAAAGGGCCCCAAGACCAAGGGAAGCGTACCATCCCCCTGCCAGGACGGCAAAGAGGATCCAGGGGAGACCCATTGCGATGGCCAGCCATCGACGTTTGCCTTTGAATGCAAAGACAAGGGCCAGGCCCGCGGCTATGGCCAAAACTCTTGCGGCCAAGGCCGTAGATTGGCTACTCCCACCCGGGACAATCGCCTCGAGGATATTCAGCGAGAAGCATTCGGTCTTGAATTTCCCGGGGAGGAGGCGGCTAAAAAAACCGTCCTTGACATACCAGATTTCTCGCTCGACAGCCCCGACCCTCCCCGAAAACCAGCTTTCGAGGGACTCTGTCCAGGAATCCCTC
>DATKTD010000090.1:0-12868 GCA_035531315.1 Rectinemataceae bacterium | reverse complement strand
CCTCACCTTCCAGACGGACGGGAAAAAGCTCTTCATCCTTTGCGAACCTGCCAACTACCATCAAAAGGGCACCGAGCCCTACGTGCGCCAGAGCAGCGACCAGATCCCCCAGCGCTTCAGCGAGCTCGAACTTCACAATTGCAAGAACCAAGCGAAGATCTACTACAGCAAGGAGCCGGTCATCTCCTACGGCTCCTTCACCATCATGAGACCCACTGGCATCAACTTTTCCTTCATTTTCTACGCCCTGTCCGACATACAGGAAAGCCTCGCGATGTTCTTCGAGAAGACCTTCAACAAGGAGGCGGGCCTGCCCCAGGTCGACGCCAAAAAGGTGGCCCCCCTCATCGCATCGACGATCGTGACGAAGATGGGTTTCACTTCCCAGGAGGCATAGGCCACCGCGGGACGCTGCCGGATCGCGGTGGCAGCGCCCCGGAAAGCGTCCGCGACCGAGTCACTCCTTGGAAAAACGAGAGGCCGCCCTAAAAGGGCGGCCTCTTTCATTGAATGAGCCTTCCGCCCGACGAACTCAGGTAGCCTGCCTCTTTTCGATCTCGGCCTGGGCGACCGCCGTGATCGACAGGGGAACCTGGTAGGGGGAGCAGGAGACGTAGTCGAGCCCGGACTCCATCGTGAAGCGGATGTTCTCCGGGTTCGCGCCGTGCTCGCCGCAAAGGCCAGTCACGAGGCCGGGCCGGCTCAACTTGCCGCGTCGCACCGAGGTCTGGATGAGGTCCTTGACCGGTGCGGTCAGGAGGGAGAAGGGATTCCCCTCGATGAGGTCGTAGGTCGAGTAGTCCGGCATGAAGGAATTGAAGTCGTCCCGGCTGATGCCGAGGGTCGTCTGGGTCAGGTCGTTCGTCCCGAAGCTGAAGAATTCCGCGTAGCGGGCGATCTCGCCCGACATCAGGGCTGCCGCGGGGAGTTCGACCATCGTGCCGATCCGGTAGGGGAGCGCCTTTGCGCCGAGTTCCTTCCTCACCTCTTCCTCGATGTCGACGAGGCCACGGAAGGTCCGACCCTCGATCTTCTTGCCGTAGAGGATGAGCTTGAGCTCCGACGCGTTCATGACAATCGGGATCATCACCTCGGGCCGTACATCCACCTTCTCCTTCTGGAGCCTGTATGCCGCCTCGAATATCGCCCGCATCTGCATCTCGTAGATCTCGGGATAGGTGACGGCCAGGCGACAACCGCGGTGGCCGAGCATGGGATTGAACTCGGCGAGGGAATCGCAGCGTGCCTGTATTTCGGCCTTCGAGAGCTTCGCGGCTCCCTTGCGCGCGGCGAGGTGGGCCACGAAGGCTTCCATTTCCGCATTGTTGTGCGGCAGGAATTCGTGGAGGGGAGGATCGAGGAGGCGAATGGTGACTTCCTTGCCGGCCATGGTCTTGAAGAGGCCGTAGAAGTCATCCCGCTGCATCACCTTGAGCTTGTCGAGGGCTTTGACGCGGTCCTCGACCGTGTCGGCGAGGATCATCTCTCTGAATACGTTGATGCGCTTCTCGTTGAAGAACATGTGCTCGGTGCGGCAGAGGCCGACGCCCTCGGCACCGAAGAGGAGGGCAAGGGCGGCGTCCCGCGGACTGTCCGCGTTGGCTCGCACATGGAAATGGCCCATTTCCTTCTTGGCGAGGCGAATGAAGTCCAGAAGTCCCGAATCCTCCGGATTGGGCTCGATGAGGGCGGCCTTTCCGAGCCAAACCTGGGGCTGACCATAGTAGGGGACGTTGATGGTGATGTAGTCGCCTTCGGCGAAGGATATCTCCCCTATCGTGGCCTTCTTGCCGCGGATCCGCATCTCGGGCTTGACCAGGGAAACCTTGCCATACTGACGCGCGACGACAGAAGCGTGGGCCGAAAAGCCTCCTTCGCAGGATAGGACGCCGGTCGCGACCTCGATGGCCTTGACGTCCTCGGCGAAGGTTGAGGGCATCACGAGGAGCATGCGCTTGTCCTCGCCCTTCTGTTGGGCCGCGCGGTGGGCCTCGAGGAGGGACTCGGTGCTGAAAAAGACGCGGCCTATGGCGGCGCCGGGTGCGCCGGCTATGCCCCCCGCGACCCCGGGGAGCTTTTTGACGCTCGTGAGATCGACGATGGGATGGAGTATCTCGTTGAGGCGACCGGGGGCGATGGACTGGACGACGAAGGTTTCCGAGACGACCTTGCGCGAGGCGAGGTCGAGGAGGAGCTTGAGGTCGGCCTGAGTGCTCTTGGCCACGACCTGTCGCTGCTCGATGAGCCAGAGCTTGCCGTTCTCGACGGTGAAGCGGATCTGCCGGATCTCCTTGTGCCTGTCCTCGAGTTTGCGCGCGATCTTCTCGAGTTCCTTGAGATAGGTCGCGTCGATCGTCGTGATATCCTTGCCGCTGGCTCCGATCTCGTTGAAGCGCCCTTGGTAGAATTCGCCCTGGAGCTTGCGCTCGCCGGTGACGACATCGCGGGTATAGAAGTCGCCTGCCGAGGAATTCTTGCCGTAGTTGCCGTAGACCATGGGCTGGACGAGGAGGGCCGTGTCCTCCGCGTCCTGCTCGTCGAGACGGATCAGCTTCGAGACCAGGGAGAGGATCATGCCGTATTGGGCCCGGCCGCTGTCGAAGAAGCCCTTGGGCAGACTCGGAGCGTACTCGTCCATGAGGGCGGCAGCTGTCGCCGCGACCTTTCCGCCCGCCAGGCCCTTGCTCGCCTTGGCCAGGAGGGCCCCAAGCGCCTCCTTTTCCTTGGTCCTGCCCTCGATCTCCGCTATGCGTTCCTCGATGGAAAGGACACCACGGGCGAGGAAATGCACCTCGTTGGCGGCGAAGGCGGGGCCGACGTTGGTCGAGAAGGCCTCGACGGTATCCTTGGCAAGTCCAAAATTATGGAGGGTCGGCCAGTTCGACACGGCGAGATTAGGGGATACCACGACCTTGAGAAGGAGGGGATTTTTCGCGTCGCCCACCTTCTTGCCGACGAGTTCCTCGATCTTCTCGAGGGCGGGCAGGAGCCACGACAGGGCCTTCGCTTCGTCCAGCTTCGAGGCCGCGTTGGCGTCGACGATGAAGCCGGGGAGGATGGGCAGGCCGAGCTCGGCGAATTCCATCGCCTGTCGGCCGCGCTGGCCGAGTTTGTCGAGGTCGACGCCCTTCCTGGCCGAAAGACTCTGGCTGAAATAATGGATGTTGTCCTTCATGACCTTTCCTTTCCTTCCATGTCGCTCAGAAGAGGGCCAGGACGGAGTTGACGGGCCCGCGCAGGAAGGCCTCGAACATCCGGCTCGCGCCCTGCGCGAGGTAACGCTGGAGCTTGGCGACGTCGGAGATGTTGTCGCCGGCCACGGCAAACTGGATGGTCGAACCGTGCTTTACCTTGCCCCACTTGAAAAGGGCGTTGAGGTTGGTGATCCGCTCCCCGTCGTAATAAACGAGAACCGTCAGGTCGGGGTGCTTGGCGTTGTAACTGGCGATTATCCGCTTCCATGCCTCGACATTGCCGTTGTGGAAAAGCTCATTGGTGACGGGCACGGAGTACATCGGCGTCATCTTGGTGCCGGGCGTGATGGCGCGCTCGGCCTCGACCGCGGGTTTGTGCTCGGGAAGGGCCGCGACCTCCACCTCGACGGCCTTTGCCGCCGCCTTTCCGCTCGCCTTTTTGGGCGCCGTCTTGGGCGCCGCGCGAGCCGGGGCCACTGCAGCCTTGGCCGCGGCCTTCTCCTTGCCCTTACCCGGATTCTGGCGATAGGCGCAGTCGCCCTTCAGGAATTCGGGCTTCGGCTTGACCGCCTTGCCAGAAAAGAGCTCGAGAACCGACTTGGCCGAGGCCTCGAGGAGGGAGGCCTCGCCTTCCTTCGCAAAGCGGCCGGCCCAGACCGTCATGAGTTCGGAGCGGTTGACGCGGTCTATCTGATTGATCCCTTCCTTGTTTTTCGGGTTGACGACGAGGACGCCCAGGTCGGGATGATGATAGACGACGACGAGATCGACGCCATTCCAGCGCGACAGTTCCTCGGCGACGGCCGGAATATCGGAAGCCGCCCCCCGGAGATTCGCGGCGACGGCGCGATAGCCGAACTTATCGCCGAGTACCATCGAAACGATGGCCACCATCTGTTCCTTAGAGAGCTTTCCCCCCTCCCCCATTTCGGAGAGAAGGTCGGCGAGGTTTTCCTTGGCGGCGACACGGTCGATGATGCCGACCGTCGACTTGATATGACGAACGCTTGCGTTGAAGCCCGCCCTATCGGCAAGGCCTTCGAATTGAGTGGTCATGCCCTTCATGATCTATCATCCTCCTTCAAAAGGAAAGGGCCGCCCGGTCATATTCGACGGGCGGCCCCCCACTATCACGAACGAGAAGACCTGATTGAGCCGGAGCGGGAGCCCGTGCCGGCGCCCCCCTCTCCGGGAATCATGGGGATCAAACCTCCCTCAATCCGCCTTCGTCCCGGCGACCACGGCGCGCGGCCGGCTTGGCGGGTGCCTTGCTCGGGGCGGCCTTGGCCTTCGCGTCGACGACACCCTTCGCGGGAGCCCTGCGGCGAGCCACGGGAGAGGGAGCCGCCTCGACGGTCGACTCGGGGAGGGCAGGCTCGGAGTTGAGCATGCTGAGGTAGTCGTTGGCGACGCCGCCATGGGGCGCCTCTTCGGGACCGGTGGTCGAGAAGCTCTGGGCGAGGTCTTCGCGAACGGTCGAGCGGCGGCGGCTAAAGCCGGCGAAGGCCGCGTCCTGGAAGCCCTTGGAAACGCCATGGAGGAACTCGTTGAGGACGTTGGCCATGCCGTCGAGGGTCGCCTTCTTGCGCTTGATCGAGCAGATATCCACATCGAGGAGAAGACCGGGCTGGATGTGGTAGGGGTTGATCATGTAGTCGTACTTGTCGAATTCCTTGCTGAGGAAGGCAAGACGCTCCTCCATCACGCGGCGCTCGATGGGGTACTGGTAGGTGTACATGGACTTGAGCTTCTCGGCCATCAGGATGAGTCGCTTGCGGAGCTTGTCCTTCTCGAAAAGATAGGTGCGGTTCATCTTCTCGACGTCGGTCTCGGCGGGCTTGACGAAGGAGATCTCGTCCCAGACCTTCTCGATATCCTCGTAGAGGGGCTCGCCGGACTTGGCCTTGATGCGGGAACGGATCTTGCCTTTATAGATCCTGGCGAGATCGGAGAAGTCGGTCACGCGCTTGAGGAACTTGGAATCCTCGTACTTCATCTCGAGAACGTCCCAGAGATGATTGACCTCGGTTTCGAAGCTCTTGAGCTGCACGTCGTAGGCCTTGCGCTCCTCGATGAGCTGGGCGTTGTCGTAGTACTGGAGGCGGATCTGGTAGCGCTCGTCGGGGAGGACGGCGGCGTTGGTGTCTTCGTACTCGCGGATGAAGAGGAGGCGGGCGTTCTTGAGGTTCTCGATGAACTGGTAGCCCATCTTGGAGGTGTCGAGGATCGAGGTAATCGAGTTGACGGCCGTGTTGTAGCCGCGGTTGCGGATGTTCTCGATGTCGACGATTTTCTTGAGGTTCTCGCGGACATTGAGCTGATCGAAGGTCGAGGGATCGATCTCGGCGCGGAGGTTGTTGATCCGCTCCATGAGGTCCTTGGCGATGATGCTGTAGCGCTTGGACTTGGGATTCTCGGCGTCGTCGTCCGTGAAATCCTTCACGTGGTTCATCTTCTCGAAGATGATCTCGGTGTCGCCCATCTCTTCCTTGCCGGCGTCGACGAGACGATCCTTGACCTTCTCGATCTCCTTGTCGATCTGGTCGACCAGGTGCTTGGAGATGAGGTCCTTGATGAGGTACTCGACGGTGACCTGGTAGTGGAAGATCGGGCTGATGAGCTCGGAGTCGAGGATGTTGACCGAAAGCTTGACGTCGGTGACGGTCTTGGGCTTGTAGATGTTGTCCTTGAAGGCGCACTTGACGACCGAGTAGGCGTTCTCGCCGCGGATGAAGGCGCCGACGTCGGTCTTCTGGCGGAGGAGGGCGTTGGTCAGGTTCTCGAGCTCGTTGATACCGCGCTGGATGTGGCCCTGGAGGTGGCCGAACATGTTAACCATCGACTTCTCGACTTCGCCGGTGTTGAACTTGTCCGCGCCGCCGACCTGGTCGAGGAGCTCGGCGATTTCCTTCGGCGTGTAGCGGGCCAGGCCCTTCATCTCTTCCTTGTCGATGAAGTTCCTGACCTTCTTCACCATCTCGTCCTCGGTGGTGACCATGAAGCGGTTGAACATGTTCTGATAGTTCTGGTTGAAGTAATTATAGAGCTTTTCCTTGACGCCGCCCATCACGTCGAGGCGCTCGAGGACTTCCTTGGGAAGCCTGGCATTCATATGGTGGAGGACCTTGTTGGTCTCCTCCTCGAGGAGCTGGTTGACTTCGCGCTGCTGGTCGCGGCCCTCCTGTGCGAGGGAGTTGCGGGAGCCGACCGCGCTCGGCTTCTCGGGATGGAATACATTGGGACTCTTGGGAAGATCTATTGCGCCCATGGGTTCTCCTTTTTGGCGTAAAGGCCAATACCTGCGTTATAGTAGGCGTGAGGGCGAAAAAAAGTAAAGACGCGGAAAAATTTTCCGCGCCCTCATTTCGCCTTATATAGAAGAAACATGAAATCGTCCCTCATTCCCGGAGGGCGAAGAAAGGAAAGACCGTGGTCCTTCAAAAATGGCTTCGAAAGGCGCCCCTAGCCCTCGCGATGGCCCTCATAGTCATCGTCCCCTCCCTCGGCGAGGATAGGCCGGGGACCATCGACGAGATCCTCCTAATAGACAAGTCGCTTTCGATGCGGGGAAGCATCGATGCGGTCAAGAGCTACGCGGCGACGAGACTGATCTCCTCCATACTCGTCCCGGGGGACAGGCTCATAATAGAGGCCTTCTACGGCAAGATCGAGCGCGTTTTCGGGGGCACCATCAGATCGGCGGCGGACAAGGACCTGGCCATAAAGAGCCTCGACGGCATCGTCGCCGACGGGGCATTCACCGACATCGGCGCCGTCCTCGACAGGGCTTCCGCCGACCTCGTCGAACTCGGCAATCCGGATCGGCCGAAATACGTCGTCCTCCTTACGGACGAGCGCCAGGAGGCGCCCCCCGGTTCGCGCTATGTCTCCTCCGATTACCGCCTGGTGCATCCCGCGCTGACGTATATAAGGCGCATCGACCATGGCGCCTACCGCGAAATCATCGTCGGTCTCGATGTGGCCGCCAAGGTCGACAAGGCCGCGCCGAGCATAATGAAGATATTGTCCGAGCCGCCGGCGCGGAGCGATGCCGATTTTCCGCCCCTCCCGGCCGACACGCCGCCCGGCCTCGCGATAGGCGGCGCCACGGGCGACACGACCAATGGCGGCGCCCGGGCCGGCGGGGACCCGAATAGGACGGGCGCCTCCGGGGGAAATCCCCTGTCCTCGGGCCAGGGCGGAGGGTCTTCGAACTCCGAAGGGAGTCCTCCCTCGTGGATCATCCCATTCATTTTAGGACTGGTCTTCCTTGCGGGCGCCGCGGTCGTAACGTTAGTATTGATACGCAGACGAAAACGCGACAGGGAGCTGCATGACTCTTGAGCAAGCGGCCGGCTACATCCGGACCTTCGACAGTTTCATTCTCGCCTCCCACGACGGCCCGGATGCCGATGGCCTCGGGGCCGCCTATTCCCTCACCATTATGCTCGAGAGCCTCGGCAAGAAGGCGCGGCTCGTCTTCTTCGAGGCTCCAGCCTCGAAACTGGCCTTTATCGATCGGCGGGGCTGGTTCGGTCGCATCCAAGATACGCCGGAGCTTCCCTTCCCCGCCGAGGAGACCTGCGCCATCGTCGTCGACACCCACGACTTCGCCTTTCTCGGCTCGAGGATGGAAAGCCTCGTCCGCCAGGCGAAGGGTCTCCTCGTCATCGACCACCACGAGCCCAAGGGCCGCATCGACGAGGGCTTCGTCATCGATTCGGCCGCATCGAGCACCTGCGAGATGGTCTGGCGTCTGGGCGGGATTCTCGGCGTCGAGCTCCCCCCCGACGCGGCCGAGGCGATCTTCGCGGGGATCGTCTACGACACGGGCTCCTTCGCCTATCCCAAGACAGGCGCCGATACCTTCGCCTGTGCCCTCGATCTCGTCCGGCGAGGAGTCAAGCCATATGCGATTTACGGGAGGGTCTACGAGTCGGGTTCCGTCGCGGCCCTCCTTCTCGAGCGCGTCGTGCTCGGAAGCCTGGACCTGCAGCTCGACAACCGGCTGGCATTCCAAGTCCTCCGATTGACCGATCTTGAGAGCACGGGGGCGCTCTACGAGGATGCCGAAGAATTCGTGAACACGCCGCTTAAAAGCGGAGAGGTAGAGGTCTCCGTCCTCCTCAAGGAAAACCAGAAGGGCCGATGGCGCTGTTCGCTCCGCTCGAAGGGGCTTGTCAATGTGGCCCATGTCGCCCATGGCTTCGGCGGAGGCGGCCACTGGACGGCGGCTGGTTTCAGTTCTCCCTTGCCACTTGAAGAGCTGAAATCCGCCGTGCTACAAACAATAGAGGCGGCCTTCGTCACGCCGCGGGCCCAGGAGCAATCTCGAAAGACCGCGACGCGCTGACCTGTTCCCGGTCGAATCGCGGCACCGCCCCGAGAGCGGGATCGTTTTCCGGAGTTCCATGAAAAAGCTCGCCAACCTGGTATTCCTCGTCGTATGCGTCCTCCTCGTCGTCTTCGTATCCTGGTTCTGGTGGAAATCGGCCGCGGAACGCAACGACGCCTCGCGCCCCGTCGTCACGCGGAAGCTCGTCGTCGCCGATAGCGAATCCAGCAACGCGACAGGCCCCTCGACCCCCGCCCAGGCCCCGGTCGCCAATAGGATAGACGCCCTGCCGGACGAGGTCGTCCTGGACGTACAGTCGCTCAATCTCGACAATGACGAGGGCGAAGAGCAGATCATCACCGTGAGGAAGACGGCCAATGGCGGCAACAGTCTGGCCATCGTCGTCGCCGACACCATACCCGGGAGGAGGGGCTGGTTCCGCTCCTGGGAAAGCCCCATCCCCGTGACGAAGTTGACGACCCTCCAGGTCCAGACCAGCGACATCGTCGGCGATCACTGGCTCTCGATCGTCGTCACCGGCATGAACGAGAAGAACGAGCAGACGCTCAGCATCTTCCGCGAGGTGAAGGGTTCGGAAAAGACCGGCCTCATTTATGCGCAGATAGCCTCGGTCGTCGGCGATTCGGTGCACATCGAAAACGCGGACAGGCCCGAAAGCTACCAGCTCGGTCAGACCGAGGGCGAGCCCTCGACGATACTGTCCTTCAGCAAGGACATGAAATCGTCGAATCCCCTCGACCAGGTGCGTACGACCTGGTCTTGGGACAGGAAGGCGAAGGCCTTCGCGATTTCGGCCCAGGACGCGATACCCGGGGCCCAGGTCGAAAGGGATATCGCGACGAAGGTGCTGACGGGCAAGGAATCCGATTTCGAGGCCTTCCTCCAGGGCGTCTGGTACGACGCGAATCTCGGACCGCACGATCCCAAGACCCGGCTACTCGTCTTCGACAGAGCCGGGAATTCCATCGTCTTCTACTCGGGCGATTCTCAGGAAGTCTTCCATTGGAACGAGTCGCACGCTACCAGGACGGGCCTCTATGTCGGCGCCCAGAACGAATCGGTGCCTACGCTGCGCAGGCTGATGGACATCGAGATGGCCGGGGCCGATACGGTAACGGTGCGGGTATTTGAGGATCTTTTAATGAAGATCGACTCGGAAAACCGCTGGGACGGGAGCTACCGTCGTTTCAAGGACGACGGGATACCCCAGGCCACAGGCGGGGGAGCCCTCCCCCTCGAGGGACTCTGGACCGCCGATTCGCTCAGACTGGTCTTCGGACAGGGCAGCTATTCGCTTACGAGGGAAGGGACGAGCAGCGAAGGCCGCTGGATCCAATACACGATCGGCAGCGACCATGTCGTCGAACTGATCGAAAACGGGCCGAAGGGGAAGAGGCGCAATTACCGCATAGACCTGCAGAACGGCGCCGGTGGAACGAGGGATCTCACGCTTACACCGGTCATACCGACGATCAACGGCCTGGAGCGCGCCGAGGCCGGGGCCATCAGGGCCAGCCAGAACCAACGTCGCTGATCCGATCCCCACCTCTTTTGCCCTTTCCTTTGCCCTCGGACTTCGTCATTATCGCCTGAAGCTGCGAGCGGTCCACCTCCCCCTCCGGAGAGGGGGCCGCCGAAAGACAAGGGGAGTTCCCTAATGAAGGTCCTGAAGTTCGGCGGCACATCGGTCGGAAGTCCCGACGCCATCCGCAGGGTTGTCGATATCGCGCTCGGCAATCCGGGCGCAGTGATCGTGGTCTCGGCCCTTGGCGGAGTGACGGACTCCATCATCGAAACGGCGCGAGAGGCCGTGGCCGCCCCCGACAGCGAAACCTCTCTCTGGACCGAAAAACTCGAGACAATCGGGCAAAGACACAGGGACAGTCTGGCCGCGATTTCGAGCGGCCCGCGCCTCCTCGAGGCCGGCAAGGAGATCGACAAGCTCCTGTCGGACCTCCACGAACTTTTCCGCGGGGTGGCCCTCCTCCGCGAGCTGTCGCCCCGGAGCCTCGATCTTCTCGTAAGCTTCGGAGAGAGGCTCTCGGCCCGCATCGTAACGGCGGCCCTCCTCGAGGCGGGTCTCCGCGCCACCTACGTCGATGCCCGCGAGGTCATCGTCGCGTCGGGCCCCTACGGCAACGCGCGGCCGATCAAGGGACCGACCGAGAGGGCTGTCGTCGCGCGGATGGACGGCCTGCACAGCCCGGGCGAGACGATGCCGCTTATCCCCGTCGTCACCGGCTTCATCGCGAGGACCGAGCGTGGCGATACGATCACCCTCGGGAGGGGCGGCTCGGACTATACGGCGGCCATACTCGCCGCGGCCATCGATGCCGAGGAGCTCGAGATATGGACGGATGTCGACGGCATCCTCACCGCCGATCCGCGAAAGGTCGGCGACGCCTTCAGCATCCCCGCCCTCAATTACGAGGAGGCCATGGAGCTCTCCCACTTCGGGGCCAAGGTGATCTACCCGCCGACGATCCAGCCGGCCCTCGAAAAAGACATACCCATCAGGATTCGCAATTCCTTCAACCCCTCCTTTCCCGGCACCGTGATCACCTTCGACGCCCCACCCTCCCGCTATCCGGTGCGGGGCATCACCTCGATCGCCCCGATCACCCTCGCGAGGCTCCAGGGTCCCGGCATGATAGGGGTGAGGGGGGTGGCCGGTCGACTTTTCGGCTGCCTGGCCGACAAGGGCATCAACATCGTCCTGATCTCCCAGGCCTCGAGCGAGCGGTCGATCTGCTTCGCGATTTCGCCCGACGACAACGACCGTGCCCTCGCGGCGATCGGGGAGGAATTCGTCGTCGAGCTCGCCGACGGCAGGGTCGGCGTACCCATCTTCGAGGACGACAAGGCCATCATCGCCATAGTCGGCGAACGCATGCGCCATCGGCCCGGCATCTCGGCGCGCATCTTCGGCGCCCTCGGGAGCTCCGGGGTCAACATCGCGGCCATCGCCCAGGGCTCGAGCGAACTCAACGTCTCGGCGGTCATAGAGAAGAAGGACGAGGCGAAGGCCCTGCGGGCCATCCACGACGCCTTCTTCCTCGCGGGGCGGAAGACCGTCAACGTCTTCCTGGTCGGACACGGCCTCGTCGGCTCCACCCTCCTCGAGCAGATCCGCGAGCACAAGACCGTCCTTCTCAGGGATTTCTCGGTGCGGGTCAACCTGGTCGGCCTCTCGGACCGCAAACGCATGCTCGTCGATCCCGCCGGCATCGACATCGAAAAATGGAAGGAAGACCTCGAGGCGAGGGGAAAGCCGGCAGATCTCTCCGTCTTCGCGGCCCGGGCCCGGGCCATGGGCCTGCCCAACGCTGCCTTCGTGGACTGCACGGCCTCCGAGGAGCCGGCGGTCCTTTACGCGGAACTGCTCAAGGCTTCGATTGCCGTGGTGACGCCGAACAAGAAGGCCAATTCGGGCAGCTATGCCGCCTGGCGAGACCTGATGGACACGGCCCGCCTTACGGGCACCACCTATCTTTACGAGACCACGGTCGGGGCGGGGTTGCCGGTGATTTCCACCATGAAGGATCTCATGGTGTCCGGCGACCGCGTCGTCAGGGTCGATGCCATGCTTTCGGGCACCCTCGGCTACATTCTCGCCAACTTCGACTCGGAAAAGGGCCTCGCCAAGCTCGTGAAGAAGGCTCGCGAACTCGGCTACACCGAGCCCGACCCCCGCGAGGACCTCGGCGCCGTGGATTTCGCGAGGAAGGCCCTGATCATCGCCCGCGAGTGCGGTTTTGCCTTCGAATACAAGGATATCGTCATCGAGCCCATCGTCTCGGCCGCCTGTATGGGAGCGCCCAACCTTCAGGCCTTCTACGCGGCCCTCGAGGAGGAGACGGCCTTCCAGCGACGCTACGACGCGGCCAAGGCCAAGGGCTGCAGCCTCGTCTTCGCCGCCTCGATCTCCGCGGAGGGCATCAAGCTGGGACTCCAGGAGGTCTCCTCGGGCCAGCCCCTCTATGGCCTCCGGGATGCCGAGAACGTAGTGACCTTCACGACCAGCCGCTATTCGAATATGCCCCTCGTCGTACGCGGGCCCGGGGCGGGGGCGGCTGTGACGGCCGGAGGCATCTTCGCCGACATAGTCCGAATCGCCCGCTCCTCTTTCTAATAAAGAAGAAAACATCGATTCCGCCGCCCCGTCCCCACAAAAAGGGGCGGCGTTCTTTCCATTCTCAGCCCTCGAAACGCCTGGATCGGGATGCGAACCCCTTGGCGCCATCCCGAAAGGCCTGGACCTTGGTGGAATGAGGAAGGGAGGCGACTCTTCTGTTTTGGGCGATAGTCATTCTTGACC
>DATKTD010000089.1:0-6964 GCA_035531315.1 Rectinemataceae bacterium | reverse complement strand
GCGCCAGAGGATCTCCATCGGATCGAGATTGAGCTTCTTCATGCCCTGCTTCTCGAAGAAGGCGTCGGACCAGCGTGACTCGTGGTACATGCGGGCGTCGAGGGCGGCGGCGCAGAGGTTGTGCGCCGCGGAAACGGCGTGTATGTCGCCGGTGAGGTGGAGGTTGAAATCGGCCATCGGGACGATCTGGCTGTAGCCGCCGCCGGCGGCCCCGCCCTTGATGCCGAAGGTCGGGCCCATCGAGGGCTGGCGGATCGCGGCGATGGCCTTCTTGCCGATCGCCCCGAGGCCCTGGGTGAGGCCGACGGTCGTCGTCGTCTTGCCCTCGCCGAGTGGCGTGGGGGAGATGGCCGTCACGTCGATGTACTTCGCCTTGCGAGGGGCCTTGGGATTGTCGCTAAGGAACTCGAGGCGGACCTTGGCCTTGTCGTCGCCGTGCATTTCGAGGTACCTGCCCTCGATGCCGTAGGCGCCCGCGATCGAGGCGATCGGCTGTACCTTCGCCGCCTGGGCGATGTCGATATCGCTCGGAACGGGCTTTTTCTTCTCGACGGACACGAATTACCTCCTGATATGGTTGAGGAACGTTACTACGGTTTTCGCGCTCCGTATATGAAAGCGCTTGGCCCGTATTGGAAAATCTTGCGCAAATCGATGTGGCGGTTGCCGCGGCGGTCTCGGTCGCGGCGGTCTCAGCGGCTACTTTGACCGCCTCGGCCGCCGTGGCTTGGCCCCTCGATTCATCGCGGCAAATCGGCCGCGAGGCTCTGCATGAAAAGCCGCGAGGCCTCGCCCGTCTCCCTGAGGCTCTTGGCGAGCACGAGGTCGAAGGCCTGGGCCTTGGTCGGGTCCTGGGCGAGGAGTTCCGCAAGCGGATCGTAGGCGGACTTCGTCTCCGATTGCCAGGCGCCGTAGTCGAAGGAAGGATCGCTGACGTACTTGGCGGGGAAGGTCGCGACGATCGCGCGATCGAGTTCACGGCCCCTCGCCCGCGATTGGGCCGCCACGATCTCGATCGCCCAGGCCTTGGCCGAGAAGTCCTTGGGGGGCGGGGGCAGCCTCGAGTCCACCCCATCGCTGCCGACCAGGGCGGCGTAGGCGGGATTGGCCGCGGGGTCCCCCGTCCAGTGGGCCATCAACTCGTACTGATAGTCCTCGAAAATAAGGTGGCGGTTCGAGAGGAGGGTCACGGCCCCGTCCTTCGTTGCCTTGGAACCGAAGGCGTTCATCCAGATCAGGGCGAAGGTCGTCTTCGATGGCATGATGCTCGCGTGGTAGGGCTGGGTGAGATCCTGCACGTAATGGAGGGCCCAGCCGGCGAAGCGCCAGCCCCAGTAGTCGTGGCCGGTGGCGAAGGCGAAGCGGGCGAGGGCCGAATAGAGGTCGATGCGATAGCCGGAATTGCTCTCGGTCGTCCACTTCGCGAGGGAATGGAGGATGCCGGGCTCGTTGTCGAAGGACATGTGGAAGGGCGCCTGAGTCCCATAGGAAAGCTTGGGATTTCCCCAGGGTTGGATGCCGAAGCCGTAGCGCGAGCCCCAGTCCGTGCCATTGTCTTCGTAGAGCCCGAAGTCCATGCCATAGTCCGGCTCGTCGCAGGCCGACTCGACGACCTCGATGGCGGTCGCCCTCTCCCCCGGCGCGAGCGAGATGAAGGGTCCGTTCGGCAACCTGAGCTCGCCGAGGGATACGGCGTTCAGGGCGAGGTCGGGTCGGCCCTTCCTGTCGCCGCCGACCGGCACCTGAAGAAAGAGGGGAAAGGGCATGTTCGGATTGACGCGGATGGCTCCGATGAAGGAGGAACGGAGGGCCGGCCCCTCGGCCGAGGGATCGAAGACGAGGGAGGCCGGAAGGGGGCGATACGAGGAATAGTCCTTCTTCGCCTTCGCCTCCACCGCCGTGAGGAGCTTCGCGAGCTCGAGCTTCGTCGCCGCGAGAAAGTCGTCGAGGCTTTCCGCCTGGACCTCCTGTCCGGCCCAGTCCTGGGTCGCGAGGGACCGGGCCGAGAGTTGTCCGTGGTCGTCCCAGGCGAAGAGGCCCTGGGTTCCGATGCCGAGGACGAACACGAGGGTCGCGGCGAAACGGGCCCCGAGCCTCATCGAAAACGCTTTCAATCTCATAGCCACTCCTCGCCCCGAAGACTCCGTGAAAGGAAGACCGGGCGCTTCATTCGGCTCGCCAGGCGAGTTCCGCCCGGGCAACGCATTCATCGCCCCGCAGGGCCTCGGTGACGATATTCCGCGTGGCCGGCGATCCGTCGGCCGTCGCGCCATCCCCGCCATGAACGAGGTCTACGGCCTCGCCCACGAGGACTTCCTTGATGAAATCGATGCGCATCCCCGCCAGCCCGGCGCCGCGGACCGTCTCGGGCGCCACGTCGACGAGCCAGTCGATGATATGGGCGTTGTTGACGTGGCCGTTGTCGTCCCGGTGACGGGGACAGGCCTCCTGCCTGAAGGCGGCCACGCGAAGCGGGGCTTCGAGGGCCTCCACGCCGAAGCGGAAATCGCCGACGCAGTGCCCGAGGGCCGTGACGTCGATGTCCGCGAGCTCGGGGAGGGCCCGCTCGGGACGGACGGGGCGTCTCGCCTCGACATCGACGACGAGGTAGGCGTAGATCGCGCGAACGAGTGGCTCGCCCGCCTCGGTCTCCAGCATGATGTCGCGCAACGCGAGGAGACGATCGAGGCCCGAGGGCCAGGTCCTCGCGCGAATCCGCTCGCCCCAGCGGGGGAGGCGGTCGATCCTGATGTCGGCCTTCACGAGCATCCAGGTCAGGCCCTTCGCGTTGAGCTCCGGAATGCCGAAGCCGAGACCGACCGCATGCTCGCCCGCGGCCTCTTGGAGAAAGTTAGCCATAGGCAGGACCTGAAGCGGCCCGCCCCAGCCGCAATCGAATCCTCTAACGAAATAGTCGATCGCGTGGGGCTCGATCTTGCGCATCTCAGACCGCCTGGCTGAGGTAAACGTGGGCCTCCTCGAGACGGTCGGGAATCTCTATGTGCTGGGGACACTTGTCGAGACACTCGCCGCACTTCGTGCACTGGTCGGCGCCCGTGCCGGCCTTCAGCTGGTTTCCGTACCAGGCGCTCGAGCCCTTCCGGTCCCCGTACATCGAGGCGCTGTTCCAGAGCCCGAAGGTCTCGGGAATGCCCACGCCGTTGGGACAGGGCTTGCAGTAGGCGCAGGCGGTGCAGGGCACCTTCTGCTTTTCCCTGAAGAAGTCGCGGGCCTTCGCGATGATCCCTTTTTCGACAGCGAGGAGGGAGTTGGGCTTGGCGGAGGAGGCGATGGCCGCGTTCTCGCGGATCTCGTCGACCCTGCCCATGCCCGAAAGGACGGTGACGACCTCCTGGCGGTCGAGGACGTGGCGAAGGGCCCATTCGGCGGGTCGCCTGGGCGTCTTCCACGAGGCGAAGATGTCGAGGACCGGATCGGGGACTCGGGCGAGGTCGCCGCCCCGGAGGGGCTCCATCACGATGACGCCGATCGAGCGCGCCGCCGCGTAGGCGATGCCCTCGGCCCCCGCCTGATAGTCCTCGTCCATATAGTTGTACTGGACCTGGCAGAATTCCCAGTCCTCGCTGCCGTCGACGATGCGCTTGAAGGTGTCGAGGCTGTCGTGAAAGGAAAAGCCCGCGTGCCCGATGCGCCCATCGCGCTTGGCCCGCTGCAGGAACTCGAGGCCGCGGAGACGGCGCACCTTGTCCCAGCGCCCCGCGTCGAGGGCGTGGAGGAGGTAGAAATCGACATGGTCGGTCCTGAGTTTGGCGAGCTGCACGTCGAGATAGCGGTCCCAGTCGCCCTCTTCCTTGACGAGCCACACGGGGGACTTGGTGGCGAGATTCACCTTGGCCCTCGCCCCGAGACGCTCGAGGGTCCGGCCGACGACAGCCTCGCTCTGTTCGCGATGGTAGGGCCAGGCGGTGTCGACGTAATTGACCCCCGATTCGAGGGCCGCCGCGAACATCCCCTCGACGGCCCCCTCGTCGATGGCCGCCGCGTCGCCATCCCTCACGGGCAGGCGCATACATCCGAGCCCGAGGGCCGAAACCTCGAGGTCGCCTATCTTGGGAAATTTCCTGTAGAGCATGCGGCGATTGTGCCGGCACAAGTTCGGCGCGTCAAGGAAGGAAAAAACGTGCTATCCTGGGCGCCGATCCGGACGATCGACCTGGGGCTAAGAAGGTCATGGGCCGGGAAGGGAAAATAACATGTGCGGAATAGTCTCGCTCGTCTATCACGACGAGAATCCCGATATGGGAAAGGAGGCCGCCGACCTCCTCCGGCGCCTCGAATACCGGGGCTACGATTCGACGGGCGCCTCCTTCATCGACCGCGCCGGCGCCATCAGCCTCGTCAAGAAGGTCGGCGCCCCATCGAAGGTCTGTCGCGAGCTCGGCGTGGAGAAACACAGGGGGCAGCGCTTCATCGGCCAGGTCCGCTGGGCCACCTACGGGGCCGTGACCGACATCAACAGCCAGCCCCATCGCGTCGCCTGCAAGGTCGGCATGGTTGGCGCGCATAACGGCAACATCTCGAACACCGACAGCCTGAAAACCTGGCTCACCGAGCGCGGCCATGCCGTGGTCTCCGACAACGACGGGGAGATCGTCGTCCACCTCGTCGAGGAATTCCTCGACGCGAACAGGGCCGCTCCCGCCCCGGTCAATGACGGCATGAAAAGGGCCTGGGTGGCGTCGGAGCTCGGCCTCGAGGCTCCCTCGGACGAGGTCCTCCTCATGATCGACGCGCTGCGCAAGGCCGACAGCCTCGCCGAGGGCTCCTACGCCGCAGCCGTCTCGGACCCGAGGGTGCCCGGCGTCTTCGTGATGAAATCGGGCTCCTCGCTCTATGCCGGCCACGGACGCGACCTCCATGGGGATTTCGTCGTCGTCTCCTCGGATCTTACCTCGGTCCTATCCAAAACGAAGGCCCTGATTCCCCTCGCCGAGGGAGAGGGTCTCTGGTTCACCGAGACGGGCTGGCTGGCCTTCAGCCTCGGCGGCGAAGTCCGCTTCTCCCGCCCCGCGACCAAGCGCTCCAAGCTCGACGTCAAGGACACCGCCCTCGATCCGAAATTCCGCCATTACATGGAACAGGAGATACTCGGTTCGGGCGACAACATAGACCGCGTCGTCCGCTACTACTTCCGCGATCCCTCTGTCGCCGACCTCGATCTGGTTTTAGAAGCCGCCAGACCCGCCGCCGAGGAGATCGCCGAGGCGGCGGTCCGTCTCGCTGACCTAGAGGGCGATGCCGCCACGCGCGATGCGGCTGAGAAGCTCTTCACGGACCAGGCCTGGACCGCCCTGTCGGCCCGAGCCTCGACGGCGAGCAAGCCCTCTATGGCTGCCCCTCCCGACGGATCGGAACCCCTCGCCGAAACCCATCGAGGCGGCCTCGTCTCCGACGAGAAAGAACTCCTCGCCGACATCGGCGGCCTCTGCCCCCAAAGGGAGCGCGAGCTTGCCCTCCTCGACGCCCTCTTCGTCTGGCGCAAGCGGAGCGCCGTCCTCCGCGACCTCGCCTCCCTCGTCGCCGCGATAAAGGCGGCCGACGCGGCGGGCGGCCGCCTATTCCTCGTCGCCTCCGGCACCTCCTACCACGCCGCCCTCACCGCCGCCTATTTTTTCGACAAGTTGGCTGGCATCGCGATCCATCCCTGCAACCCGGGGCAGTTCCGCTCGATGTATTTCTCGTCCCTCGACGACCGCGACTTCATCTTCGGGATAACCCAGTCGGGGGAGACGAAGGACCTCGTCGACATCTTCCAGGACGCGAAGGCGAAGGCTCCCGGTCTGCGCCGCGCCTGCCTCGTCAACAACGAGAATTCGCGCATCCCCCAGGAACTCTCGGACTTCTTTCTCCCCATCCTCTGCGGCCCCGAGATCGCAGTCGCGGCCACCAAGTCCTTCACCAACCAACTCGCCATCCTCTATCTCGTCGCCGCCTCCTTCTCGCTGCCCGAGATCGAAGTCGTCGCCCGGCTGCGAAGGGCCCGAAGCCTCGTCGACGAGACCATTTCGACCTGCCGCCCCGCCCTCGAGGAGACGGCGGCGAAGCTCGCCCTCAGGCCCTCCCTCCACATACTCGGCACCGGCCTCATCGGCCTGGCCAAGGAGGGGGCGCTGAAGATACGCGAGGTCGTCCTCAACCACGCGGAGGGCTACGACGCGGCCGAATTCAAGCATGGCCCGAACACCATCCTCGGCAAGAACACCATCTTCTCCGTCGACGACATCGCTCGGGCCATCGCCCTCTATCGCGAGGCCCTGGCGACCGAACCGGGCCTCGCGAAATTGTCCCCCGAGGAAGCGCTCGCCCACAGTCCCGCCGTCCTCGAAGGCCTCTTCCGCGACTACCCCCTCGTCTTCGTCTGCCCTCCCGACGAACGCGATGTGCGAATCACGGTGAGCCAGATCCATACGCACAAGATACGGGGAGCCGACATCGTCCTCATCGCGGAGAGGGACCCCTCCCTCTCCCTCGCCGTGGAGGGCAGGCCCACGGGCATCGAGGCCTATTGGTCGAAGTACATCGAGTTGCCGGCAACGGGCGATCCCTGTCTCTTCGTTTTCGCGGCCGCGGCCGCCCTCCAATTACTCGCCTACCGCATGTCGGTGACGAAGATGGAATACCTCGACGCCCTCCGCGTCGCCGATCACGGGGTGCATCCCGACGCGCCCAAGAACGTGAGCAAGTCGATAACGGTGGACTGAGCTTAGTGTCACGAAGATTATGGCATTTTGAATCAAGAAGGAGTTGGGTGAACGTAGGAACCTTCGGAGTCGAATCGGCTTCGAAGGAGAATCCTCATGCATGCACCTCCCTTCTGCCCCTATAAGGCCTGCAAAAACCACACTCACCCGACCGACCCCGAGTGGTTCAGGCCCTATGGCTTTCATCGAACCAAGGCTTTCGGCATCGTCCCACGCTTCCGATGCCTCGCGTGCGAGAGAAC
>DATKTD010000088.1:0-13095 GCA_035531315.1 Rectinemataceae bacterium | reverse complement strand
GCGCGCCAGCTCGAGAACCGCGGTTCCTTCCGCAAGGCCATCAAGATGGCCGTGCTGGGAGCCATGAAGGGCGGAGCCCAGGGCTGCAAGGTCCGCGTCTCCGGCCGTCTCGGCGGCGCCGACATGTCGCGCACCGAGGACCACAAGGACGGACGCGTTCCCCTCCATACTCTCCGCGCCGACATCGACTACGGTTTCGCCGAGTCGCACACCACCTTCGGCAAGATCGGCGTCAAGGTGTGGATCTACCAGGGAATGGTCTACAGGACCGACAAGAACGAGGACGCCGGCCAGCTCGTGCGCAAGCAGCGCCACGAGGCTACCGGCGAACGCGAGGAGAGGCCGCGCCACCAGGGCGGGCACGACCGCGCCGCAGGCGAGAGCCGCGGGCCCCGCGGGCCTCGCGCGGCCGCCGGCACGGCCGCCCCGCGCCGCGAGCCCGAGGCGAGGAGCTAAGTCATGCTGAGTCCCAAGAGAGTCAAGCACAGGAAGGTCATGCGCGGCCGGATCCACGGCGTCGCCCAATCGGGCAATTCCGTGGCCTTCGGCGAGTACGGCCTCGTCTGCATGGAGCCCGAGTGGCTCACCAACCGCCAGATCGAGGCGGCTCGTATCGCGATGAACCGCTACATCAAGCGCGGCGGCAAGCTCTGGATCCGGATCTTCCCGGACAAGCCCTATTCCAAGAAACCGGCGGAAACCCGCATGGGCAAGGGAAAGGGCGCCCCCGAGTACTGGGTGGCCGTCGTCCGGCCGGGCACCGTGCTCTTCGAGCTTTCGGGCGTCACCCCCGAGATCGCGCAGGAAGCGATGCGTCTGGCCGGATCCAAGCTTCCGGTAAAGACCAAGTTCGCCACGCGAGCGGACACGGAGTAAGCGATGAAGAACTCATTCAGCGAGCTCAAGCTCGATGAGCTCCTCGCCAAGCGCGACGAGCTGCGCAAGAAGTATTTCGACCTCCGCTTCCAGCACGTAGTCGGACACGTCGAGAATCCCCTCGAGAAGCGCAACCTCCGAAGGATGATCGCCAGGGTCGAGGCCCGCATCACCGGGCACCTGCGTGCCGGAGAGGTGGCCAAGGCCGGGGGCGCAAAGTGAGCGAGGAGACCAAGGTGGAGAACCAGGGCAAGGGCAAGCAGAGCCTCCAGGGCCTCGTCGTCAGCGACAAGATGGACAAGACCATCGTCGTCGAGATCACGACCAGGAAGCTGCACCCCCTCTACAAGAAGTACGTGACCAGGTCCAAGAGGATCAAGGCGCACGACGAGAACAACGAGGCGCACGTGGGCGACACCGTCCGCGTGATCGAATCCCGTCCGATCAGCCGCGATAAGCGCTGGCGGCTCGAGACAATCGTCGAGCGCGCGAAATAAGCCTGGGAGGAAGAAGAAATGATCCAGGTAGAATCCAGGCTGAACGTCGCGGACAACTCGGGCGCGAAGGAAGTCCAGTGCATCAAGGTGCTCGGCGGAACGCATCGCCGCTACGCCTACATCGGGGACATCATCGTGGTCGCGGTCAAGTCGACCATCCCGAATTCCGCTATCAAGAAGGGCACCGTCGAGAAGGCGGTCATCGTCCGGGTGCACAAGGAATATCGCCGTCCGGACGGGACCTACATCCGCTTCGACGACAACGCCTGCGTCATCATCGACGCGAACAAGAACCCCAAGGGGAAGCGCATCTTCGGGCCCGTCGCCCGCGAGTTGCGCGAGAGGGACTTCATGAAGATCGTCTCCCTCGCCCCCGAGGTCCTGTGAGGAGAATGGCATGAGCGACGTTATCACGAAGCTCCGCAAGGAGGACCTCGTCCAGGTCATCGCCGGCAAGGACCGGGGCAAGAAGGGCAAGATCATAAGCATCGATCGCGTCAAGGGTCGCGTCATCGTCGGCGGCTGCAACATGGTCAAGAAGGCCATGAAGAAGCGCAAGCAGACGGATCGCGGCGGCATTGTCGAGATCGAGGCCGCGCTCCAGCTTTCCAACGTCATGATCGTGTGTTCGAAGTGCGGACCGACGCGCATCGGCTACAAGATCGACGGCGAGAAGAAGGCGCGCGTTTGCAGGAAGTGCGGAGGGGCACTGTAATGGCAGGCACCAAGATCGATGCGGCCGCTGCGGCCGAGAAGAAAGCCGAGGCGGCGGCCAGGAAGGCCGAGAAGGCCGCGGCTCCCAAGTCCAAGGGCGCTCCGGCGCCTCTCCCGAAGGGCTACGTCCCCCGCCTGAAGAAGATCTACGGCGAGACCGTGGCCCCCTCCCTCAAGGAAGAGTTCGGTTATACCTCTACGATGCAGGTTCCCCGCCTCGTGAAGGTCACCGTCTCGATGGGCGTGGGCGAGGCCAAGGAAAACAAGAAGATCCTCGACGCGGCCGTCGAGGATATCGGCCACATCACCGGCCAGAAGGCGATCAAGACGAAGGCGCGCAAGTCGATTGCCACCTTCAAGATCCGCCAGGGCCAGGAGATCGGCGCGAAGGTCACGCTCCGCGGCGCCATGATGTGGGAATTCCTGGACAGGCTCATCAACGTGGCCCTGCCCCGCGTAAAGGATTTTCGCGGGGTCAACGGCAACGCCTTCGATGGGCATGGAAACTACTCGCTGGGACTCAACGAGCAGATCATCTTCCCTGAGATCGACTTCGACAAGATCGAGAAGATCATGGGCCTCAACATCGCGATCGTGACGACCGCGGCCACCGACAAGGAAGCGAAGAGCCTCCTTGCCCGGATGGGCATGCCCTTCAGGAAATAAGGAAGGTAGCTGATGGCACGAAAGGCGATGATTCTCAAGGCGGAGAAGAAGCCCAAGTATTCCACCCGGCTCGTCCGCCGCTGCAAGGTCTGCGGGCGCCCGAGGGGATATCTCCGCAAATTCGAACTCTGCAGGATCTGCTTCAGGAAGCTCGCTTCCGAGGGCATGATCCCCGGGGTCACGAAGTCGAGCTGGTAGGAGGACCACGATGAGCGTATCCGATCCCATCGCGGACATGTTGACCAAGGTCCGCAACGCGAGCATGGCCCGACACGAGAAGGTCGATATCTCCACCTCGAAGCTCAAGCTCGAGATTGTGAAGATCCTCAAGACCGAGGGGTACATCAAGAATTTCAAGAAGATCCAGGCGGATGGCAGCAATGTCATCAGGGTCTTTCTCAAGTACGACGACGCGAACGAGCCCGTCCTCCATGGTATCGAGAAGGTCTCGCGGCCCGGCCGCCGGGTCTACTCTGGATACAAGGAGCTTCCTCGCGTCCACAACGGTTACGGCACCATCATCGTCTCCACCTCCGGTGGCGTGACGACGGGGCGCAAGGCCGTCGAGAAGCAGATGGGCGGCGAGCTCATCTGCAGCGTCTGGTAACGAGGTAACAGCATGTCGAGACTCGGAATACGGCCGGTCCGGATCCCCCAGGGCGTGAAGGTGAACGTCAGCCCCACCCTGGTGTCGGTTGAAGGGCCCAAGGGAAAGCTCGAGCAGAGCTACGATCCTACAGTCGAAATCGCCGTGAAAGACGGCGCCGTCCATGTGAACCGCAAGAACGATTCAAAGCAGGCGAAGTCCTTCCACGGACTTTATCGCCAGCTCGTCAACAACATGGTCATCGGCGTTTCCGAGGGATTCAAGAAGTCCCTCGTGGTCAATGGCGTCGGCTACCGTGCCGAAGTGCAGGGAAAGCTCCTCGTCCTGAGCCTCGGGTATTCCACCGATTTCGCGGTGGCCATCCCCGACGGCCTCAGTGTCGCGACCGAGGCCAACAACCAGAAGATCGTCGTCTCCGGACACGATCGCTGGCTCGTGGGCAAGTTCGCGAGCGAGGTCAGGAGTCTTCGTCTTCCCGAGCCCTACAAGGGCAAGGGCATCAGGTACGAGGACGAGAAGATCAGGAAGAAGGTCGGCAAGACCGGCGTGAAGTGAGGCGCATGAATGAGCGTTAAGGAACTGAACGACAAGCTGCGCAAGCGCGAGCAGCGCAAGCTCCACGTCCGCAAGAACATCGAGGGCACGGCCGAGAAGCCGCGCATGACGGTTTTCAAGTCGAACCGCTACCTCTATGTCCAGGTCATCGACGACATGGCTGGCGCGACCCTTGCCTCCGCCTCGACTCTCGAGGAATCCCTCAAGTCGATCAAGCGGAACCTCGATGGCGCCGGGAAACTCGGCGAGGAGATCGGCAAGCGGCTGAAGGACAAGAATGTGGCCACCGTGGTTTTCGACCGGAACGGCTACAAGTACCACGGCATCGTCAAGGCGATCGCCGATGGCGCCCGCAAGGCCGGGATCCAGTTCTAGGGGGACCGCGTGAACGACAGAAATGACAGGAACAGGCGGGGAGGGGACGAGCCCCGGGACAATTACGTCGAGAAACTCGTCAAGCTCAACCGGACGGCCAAGGTCGTCAAGGGCGGCCGCAGCTTCTCCTTCTCGGCCCTCACCGTCGTCGGCGATCGCGCCGGCAACGTGGGCTACGGCTTCGGCAAGGCCAAGGACGTTTCCGAGGCCATCCGCAAGAGTATCGACAGGGCCAAGCGCGCGATGATCCGCTTTCCCGTGAAGAACGGGACCATCCCGCACGACGTTATCGGCGATTTCAAGGCAACCAAGGTTTACATGAAGCCCGCTTGCCCCGGTTCGGGAATAATCGCGGGCGGTCCGGTCCGCGCGATCATGGAAGCGGGCGGCGTCACCGACATCCTCTCCAAGTGCGTGGGTTCGAGGAGCTCCATCAACATCGTCCGCGCCGTCTTCAATGCCGCGGAGAACATGATGGACGCCAAGACCGTGGCGAAGAACCGCGGCAAGACGATCAAGGATCTGTGGGGCTGATGATGGCAAAGAAAATTGAGATCACGCTCGTCAAGAGCACGATCCACCAGAAGCCCGAGAAGCGCGCCACGGTGCGTTCATTGGGCCTCCGGAAGATCGGTTCCAGCACCGTACAGGAGGCGAGCCCCGCGATTCTCGGCATGGTCCGCGCGGTGGAGCATCTCGTCGAAGTCAAGGAGGTCGAGTGATGTCCGACTTCAATCTGCACGCGCCCGAAGGCTCCCATAAGAGGAAGCGCATCGTCGGTCGCGGCCAGGGTTCGGGCCTCGGCGGCACCGCCGGCAAGGGCAACAAGGGACAGCAGTCCCGATCGGGCGGCAAGACCTATCCGGGCTTCGAGGGCGGCCAGATGCCCCTCTATCGCCGAATTCCGCACCGCGGCTTCACCAACATCTTCCGCAAGGAATGGCAGGTGGTGAATCTTCGCGATCTCGATACCAAATTCGAGGCAGGCGAGACCGTAGACGGGACCACCCTCGTGGCCCGCGGTCTCGTCCGCAAGGCCGACGGCCTCGTGAAGGTGCTTGGCATGGGCGATATCACCAAGGCGCTCCTCGTGTCCGTCGACAAGGTTTCGGCCTCGGCGAAGGACAAGATCGAGAAGGCCGGCGGCAAGGTCGAGACACCCTCGGCGGTCACGGCTGCCGGCGCCACGGCTGCCAAGTAAGCGGCGGCACAAAAAATGGCCAGCAACCCCATCGCGGATATTTTCAGGGTGAAGGAGCTCCGTGACAGGATCCTCTTCACCCTGTTCTGGCTCGCCGTCTTCAGGCTCGGTGCCTATCTTCCCATTCCCGGCATCGACGTCAGCGCCCTTCGCGTCTATTTCGAGTCCCAGGCGGGAAGCGGGAACAACATCACCGACTATCTCGACTTCTTCGCGGGCGGCGCCTTCAAGAATTTCTCGTTGTTCATGATGGGCGTCATGCCCTATATCAGCATGCAGATCATCATGCAGCTCCTTCTCATCGTCTTCCCGCGGCTGAAGAAGATGGCGGAGGAGGAGGGCGGCAAGAAGAAGATCCAGCTCTACACCCGGCTGGGTACGATCGTCGTCGCCCTCGTGCAGGCCTTCACCGTGACGGTGTGGGCCGATCGCATCCCCAACGCGATCGTGATGCAGAACCGCCTGGCCTATACCCTCATCGCCATGCTGACGGTCACCACGGGAACCATGTTCCTCGTGTGGATCGGCGAGCAGATCACCAAGCGGGGCATCGGCAACGGTATCTCGCTCCTCATCTTCGCGGGTATCGTGTCGAGGCTCCCCAACGCCTTCTACGAGCTCGGCAAGCTCATTTCGCGCGGCGAGGTCAACGCGGTCTACGCCGTGGTCGTGATCGCGATGTTCATCGCGGTCGTGGCCCTCGTCGTGATGGAGCAGCAGGGCCAGCGGAAGATACCGGTCAACTACGCCAAGCGCGTCGTGGGCCGGAAGATGTACGGGGCGCAGAACACCTATATTCCCTTCAAGCTCAATCCCTCCGGCGTCATCCCCGTCATCTTCGCCTCGAGCCTCCTTACCTTCCCGCTGCAGATCTCCCAGAGTCTCGGCGTGAACATGAAGTGGCTGCGAGATCTTTCCTACACCCTGAGGCCGGGCGGATTCTGGTACAGCTTCCTCTATGTGGCCTTCATCGTCTTTTTCGCCTACTTTTACACCCAGGTGACGCTGAATCCCCAGGAGATTTCCAAGAACATCCGCGAAAACGGCGGCTCGATTCCGGGTATCCGGAGCGAGAAGATGGAAGAGCACCTGACGAGGATCCTCAACAGGATCATCTTCCCCGGCTCCATCTACCTTGCTTTCATCGCCCTGATCCCGACCCTCGTGACCCAGATGTTCCACTTTCCGAGTCAGCTCGCGTACCTCATGGGAGGCACCTCCCTGCTGATCCTCGTCGGCGTCGACCTCGACACAATGTCCCAGGTCAACGCCCTCCTCAAGATGCATCATCACGAAGGCTTGGTTAAGAAGGGACACATCAGGTCGAGGAACCTGTAGAAAAAAACCTCGATATGGTATTGAATGGTCCTTCGGCGCGAAGCGGACGGTCTCGCGACCGTTCGCGGGCCGGTTCCGGGCGGAATCGGCAGTCCGAAGGGAAACCGGTGAGAGGCGGCGGGGCCGCACTGGAGAATGAGATGAAGGTCAGGACAAGCGTCAAGAAGATCTGCGACAAGTGCAAGGTCATAAAGCGTGATGGTATAGTCCGCATCGTCTGCGAGAACCCCAAGCACAAGCAGAAGCAGGGCTGAGAGGAGAGGTAGCTCATGGCACGTATAGCGGGAGTCGACCTCCCCAACAAACACGTCGAGATCGCGCTCACGTACATCTATGGCCTCGGCCGGGTGAGCGCGCATCATATCTGCGAAAGCACGAAGATCGACCCGAACAAGAAGATCAATGACCTTTCGAACGAGGAGCTCAACGAACTCCGCAAGGTCATCGAGAGCGACTACAAGGTCGAGGGCCGCCTCCGTTCCGAGGTGGCGCTCAACATCAAGCGGCTTATGGACATCGGCTGCTACCGCGGCCTCAGGCACCGCAGGGGCCTTCCCGTCCGCGGTCAGCGCACCAAGACGAACGCACGCACCCGCAAGGGCAAGCGCAAGACCGTCGCCAACAAGAAAAAGGCCTAAGGGCGGGGGCGAGAAGTGGCAACAGCCAAGAAGAAGAAAGAGAAGAAGTCAGTCTACGAGGGCAACGTCTATATTCAGGCGACCTTCAACAATACGATCGTCACGATCACCGACCTGAACGGGAACGCCATTTCCTGGGCGAGCTCCGGCGGCCTCGGTTTCCGTGGGGCGAAGAAGTCCACCCCCTTCGCCGCCCAGACCATCGCGGAAACGGCAGTCCAGAAGGCGCTCAACGTCGGTCTTCGCGAGGTCAACGTCTACGTGAAGGGTCCCGGCGTGGGCCGCGAATCGGCCATACGCCAACTCGGAGCCCTCGGACTCAAGGTCCGCACGATCAACGACGTGACTCCGATCCCGCACAACGGCTGCCGGCCCCGCAAGGCCCGCCGCATCTGACAAGGAAGGGGTGACATAGTATGGCCAGGTATACCGGTCCAGTTTGCAGGCTCTGCCGCGCCGAACAGCGCAAGCTCTTCCTCAAGGGCAACCGCTGCAAGGGCGACAAGTGCCCGATCAATCGCAAGGCCCTCCCCCCGGGGAAGGCTCCCAAGTCCCGCCAGGGAAAGCAGTCCGAATACGCGGTTCAGCTCCGCGAGAAGCAGAGGCTCAAGAGGTCCTACGGCCTCATGGAGACCCAGTTCAGGAACACCTTCGAGAAGGCGCTCCGCATGCCCGGAAAGACCGGCGAAAATCTCTTCGCCCTCCTCGAGCGCAGGCTCGACACCGTCGTCATGCGGCTCCGCTTCGCGGTTTCCCGCGCCCAGGCGCGCCAGCTCGTCCTCCACGGCCATGTGTCCGTGAACGGCAAGCGCGTCAACGTGCCCTCCTTCACCGTCCGCGAAGGTGACAAGATCGAGATCCTCGCCTCCGGCAAGAAGATGACCCTCGTCAAGGATGCCCTCCAGGAAGTGGGACGCTCCGGCGTCATGCCCTGGCTCGAGGTCGATCCCGACAAGATGAGCGGCCGCTTCGCGTCCATCCCCCACCGCCAGGACATCACGGACATGGCGGACATCCGGGAGCAGCTCGTCGTCGAGCTCTACTCCAAGTAAGGAGACGAAATGGCGCGGAAGAACCTCCTCAAAGGCTTCAAGAGGCCGAAGGGGATCACCTACGAACAGAGCGAGTCCGGCGCGGACTATGGCAAGTTCCTGGCGTACCCCTTCGAGCCCGGCTACGGCACTACCGTCGGCAACTCGCTGCGCCGCATCCTCCTCTCTTCGATCCAGGGTTACGCCGTCACCGCCGTGCGCATCGTCCGCTACGACGCGGACGGCGCCCAGCACATCGTCTCGAGCGAATTCGAGACGATCCCCGGCCTCGTCGAGGATACGATCGAGCTGCTCAACAACCTGAAGCAGGTCAGGATCAGCCTCCCCAACGACGAGGAGCAGGCGACCTTCCTCTATGAGTTCTCGGGTCCGATGGAAATCACCGGTGCCTCCTTCTCCGAGGGCAAGTCCCTCGAAGTGCTCAATCCGGGGATCAAGATCGGCAACCTTTCGGCGGGAGCCCGGATCGACATTGAGGTCCAGGTTGATCTTGGCCGGGGCTATGTGCCCTCCGAGGTCAACGAGAAATACGTGGAAGTCGTCGGGACCATTCCGATGGACGCCATCTTCTCGCCCATACGCAAGGTGAAGTACTCGGTCGAGCCGACCCGGGTCGGCCAGCGCTCGGACTACGACAAGCTCGTGCTCGAGATCTGGACGGACGGGACGGTGAAGCCGGAGGACGCGCTCGCCGAGGCGGCGAAGATCGCCAAGGACCACTTCGCGATCTTCGTGAACTTCGACGAGGGCGATCTCGGCAACGACGACGAGAGCGACGAGATCGAGGAGAGGGTCCGCCAGATCCTCAACACCCCGGTCGAGGAGCTCGAACTCTCGGTGCGCTCCTCCAACTGCCTCAAGAACGCCAGCATCAAGACGATAGGCGACCTGACGAGGAAGACCGAGGACGACATCGCGAAGACAAGGAATTTCGGCAAGAAGTCCCTCCAGGAGATCAAGGACAAGCTCAAGGAGTGGAATCTCGGTCTCGGCATGTCGGACTACTCCGCGCTCCGGAACCACCTCAAGCTGTCCATGAAGAAGGAAGAGACCGATGAAGCATAAGATCGGATTCAACAAGCTCAACCGGGTGCCGGCCCACCGCAAGGCCCTCATCCGGAACATGATGACCGTGCTTTTCAAGCACGAGCGCATCGTCACGACCAAGGCCAAGGCCAAGGAAGTGCGCCGATTCGCCGAGAAGGAGATCACGCGGGCGAAGGTGGATTCCGTCCACAACCGCCGCATGGTCGCGAAGAAGCTTTGGGACCAGGCCATTCTCGCCAAGCTCTTCACCGATATCGCGCCACGCTTCAAGGAGCGGAACGGCGGCTACACCCGCATCATCCGCCTCGGCGAGCGCGCCCATGACGCGGCCGACATGGTCGTTCTCGAGCTCGTCGATCGCAAGGAAGACGAGAAGAAGGCCGAGCGCGACAAGCGCAAGGCCGATAAGAAGGCGAAGGCCACGGCGCCCAAGGGCGACGAAGCCGCCGCCAAGGCCCAGTAAGCCCACCCGGAGGAGATAGCTATGTCGAAAGCACACCGCGGCAAGGGCCTCAAGGATACCGCCGCACACGGTCGGGGCATCTGTCCCGTCTGCAAGCGCGAAGGCGTCAAGATCGTCTACGAGCAGGAAGTCGAAGGCCAGAAGCTCAAGATCTGCAAGACCTGCAAAGCGACGCTGGCCAACAAGAAATAGCGCTTGGTTGCGTCGCGGAATGGCTTTGCCATTCCGCGCGTCGAGCGCCGACTGCAAGCCAGCTCCACGAAGACCTCGCCCGCGGCAGCGGACGGGGTCTTCTGCTTTATTGCCCAGTCGGCGCTTGGCATAAACGTCGTGAAAATGAAGTAAAAGCGCTTCGGCGTGGCACAGGTCTAGCGAAACAAATCCTTGGCACGAGCCTCGTTCGCATCTGCGGACGAGGCTTTTCAATATGTGGCGTAGACAGCGATGACTTCCTTTCTGAGTTGTTCTCACCTTGCCGTCTCGAAGATATTGGCAGGCTCACCGAGACTTTCGCCCGAAATGTATATAAGATTAATATATCTTATCGAAACAAAGGTTTACGGCAGCTTTTCATCATGCTAGGCTGAATTGAGTCCAAACTTAGAATAGGTCTGTCATTTTTGAAAAGGTGATTGCCATGAAGTCGTTCTTCTTCTGCCGGGCGATCGCGACCGCGGCGCTATTGATCGGGTGTAATGTAATTCTCGCCGCCGGCCCTCAGATGGGCCTAATGTTGATTCCGCAAGTCTTGGTCCCCCTTGGCAATGCCGCCAGCCAGAATATCGGGCTTGAGCCGTACTCCCTCGGATACGGCGCGGACCTCAACCTCGATCTCTCCTTGGCGGGCTTTCTCGGCCCCTATATCGAGGGAGCGGCTGGCTCAATTCCCCTCAACAATACGGGTACCTCGATTGCTTTCGCTCAAGGTGGCCTGGGCCTTTCCGCATACGCCTTTCCCTTGTCGCGCCTAACGCTGCGCCTTGGCGGCGGCGGCGGCATGACCTGGTTGTCCATTCCCAAGATTTCCCTGAGCGACGCTGTCTCCGGTATCGCGCCATACTGGAAGACCAGGGCCGAAATCGGGTACCGCTTCGGTCCATCCTTCGACGTCTCGGCCAGTCTGGGCTATTTACAGATTCTCGGGAGCCAGACTCCCATCTACAAAGGCCTTTCGGCCGGCGCGGTTCTTCGCCTCGGCTTGGACGGATTGCTCGGATCGGCGAGCGGGCTTTCGGCCAAAGTCGAAACCGTGCGCTCTGTTTTTCCCATAATCTGGTACAGGGGAAAGAGCGATCCGATCATGAAGATCAAGGTCGTCAACGAAGAAGCTGCCGAAATCCGCGACGTAAAGGTGACTTTTTCGGCGGGGGAATACACTTCGAGGGCAGCCGATTGCGGCAGTTTCCGTCTCATCGTCCGGGCTGGCTCGGTCGAGGTACCCATCTACGCGGACTTCAGCGACAGGGTACTCGCCTTTTCGGAGACGACCAAGGTTCAGGGGCTGGTCCGTGTCGACTATCGCGTTCTCGACGCCAGACGCAGCTTCTCGTACGCCGTGACAGTCGTCTTCAACAACCGCAATGCCGCCACCTGGGCCGACGACAGGGTCATCGGCGCCTTCGTGTCGCCGCAAGATCCCGCCATGCTCGAGCTTTCCAAATACGTCGCGGGGCTCGTCAGGGTGGCGGCGAGGCCGGAAATCGACAAGTATCTCCAATACGGCATGGGACTCTTCGAAGCCTTGCGCATTTATGGTGTGAGCTTCTCGCCGGATCCGGTCCTCCCATATGCCGCCGCGAGGAGGGATGTCTCCAAGCTGGGCTACATCCAGTATCCCTGGCAGACTCTGTCGTACAAGTCCGGAGACTCGGACGCCCTGGCCCTGCTGTTTGCCGAGGCCCTGGAATCCGTGGCCGTACCGGCCGCCATCGCAGCCTTGCCCGAGGATTGTATCGTTGCCTTTCCCCTCGATATGGACGAAGCGAAAGCCAGAACGACCTTCGAAACGATCTCCAATTTCATCTTTGCCTCGGGAAAGGTCTGGGTACCTCTTCGGGCATCGATGATCCGCGAGGGTTTTCTCCCTGCCTGGAAGGCGGGAGCCGATCTTTGGAACAAGAGTCTGCAGAGGGGGGAGGCTCCCAAGCTCGTTCCCCTCCTCGAAGCGTGGAAAGAATTCCAGCCGATAGCCATCCCCGATATCGCCTTCACACCAATCAAGCCTTCGGAAAGCGCCGTGACCATGGCCTTCGAGAGCACCCTCGAGCGCTTCGTCGACGTGGAAGTCGGACCGAAGGTGAAGCGCCTGACTTCGGCCTTCGAAGGCAAGGGCACGGCACGGCAACATAACGGGCTCGGGATCGTCTATGCCCAATACGGGATGTATGCCGAGGCAAGGGCCGAATTCGAAAAGGCCTCCGCCCTAGGATCCGTGCCCGCCATAGTAAATCTCGCGAATGTCGCCTTCCTCATGAAGGACTACGAGTCGGCCGCGGTCTGGTTCCAGAAGGCACTCGCGAACGATCCCAACAACAAGGCTGCGCTGATCGGCCTTGCCCGATCTCGCTACGAACTCGATGCCTATGCCGACGCCGATTCTTTGTTCGCACGAGTCAAGGCGATGGACCCGAGCCTCGCCGAGCGCTATGCCTATCTCTCGTCCAAGATCGACGGGAGCTCGGCGCTTCGAGCTTCCTCCGCAGCGGCGGACAGGGGAGGTGGCATGCTTTGGGACGGGGGAGAATGATCCAGTCGCCACGGCGGCCTGTCTTCATGGCCGTCTTTTTGTTCGCGCTCTTCGCCCTGGGGTTGGAGCGATCGGTCGCCCAGTCGGGTTTTTCCCTGCACTTCCGGCCTGTCGGAGAGCTCTATTTTCCCCTCGATACCTATGCCGATTCCCTGACTGGCGCCGCGACGCCTCTCTATTCCATGATCGGCTACGGTGTCGGCGCAATCATCGATTTTTCCGCGATGGAATGGCTGAGGCCCTTCGTCCGAGGCGAATATATCTCAGCGCCCTATTCCGGGGGAGCATCGTCACTCGACATCGCGGACGGTGGCATTGGC
>DATKTD010000087.1:0-4036 GCA_035531315.1 Rectinemataceae bacterium | reverse complement strand
CCACTCGTCAATGATAAGCAGATCAGCCCTGAGGATCGTGCGCAGGAGCTTCTCAAGCGCGCCGGCGGCAAAAGCTTCGGATAGCCGCACCACAAGTTCGGCAGCGGTGAAGAACCTGACCCGCAAGCCGCGGGCGCAGGCCACCTGAGCGAAATTGCCAGCCCTTTTGGCAACTCCATCCAGGTGTTCAGAAAGAGGCTGCTCAGAAATAGACCCATCGGCATTTTCCCGTACATGCGCAATAGCCATATTCTTCATTTCTTCTTCCTCATTTGATGATGAGGCAATTGTCTTCTCCTTCCCGTACCCGCGCAAGGGCTCCGTCGCCCGATGCTGGAATGGGACCCGAAGGCGCGCTATCATCCTTCGCCATGAAAATGCTCAGTATTGACATTGACGGAATCAGGTTCACCCACCGCGCGGCAGGCGTAGCCGTCTCCGGGGACAGGCTGCTGTTGAACCGGGGCCTCGGCGAGCCCTACTGGTTCCTCCCGGGCGGCAGGATCAACGCGGGTGAAGATTCGGCGAGCGCCCTCTTGAGGGAGATGAGGGAGGAGATCGGGCAGGATGTCGTACTGGGCGATCTCTTCTGCACCATCGAGAATTTCTTCGAGCACAAGGGCAGGCGTTTCCACGAGCTGGGCGTCTATTACGCGATGGAGGTACCGAAGGAATGGGAAGGCTCGGTCTTCCTGAAAGACGACGGCGAAGACCTGGAGTACCGATGGATGCCGCTGGCCGAGTTGGCCGCGACACTGCTCTACCCCGAGCCTATCAAGGATCTCATTCTCGGGAAGCTCGCGGGCGGGCATCTGATCATCGACAGGCGAGACGGCGGCCAGGGGCCTAGAGCATGGGCACGATAGTCGCCATTGGCGGGGGAGAGATTCGGCTCGGGGAAACCTTCGCGATAGACAGGGCCATCGTCGAAATGACGGGCCGGGCTTGCCCGCGCCATCTCTTCATACCCACCGCGAGCGGGGAGCCCGAGGCCTATATCCAAACGGTCGCCGATGTTTACGGACGCGCGCTGGGTTGCGAATGCGAGGCCTTGAGGCTCAAAGATGGCGGCGACGGTCCCGCCGAGCTGCGGCGGAAGCTGCAGGAGGCCGATATCATCTACGTTGGCGGTGGCGATACGCGGATGATGCTCGGGCTATGGAGGAACCGCGGCGTCGATGTCCTGTTGCGCGAGGCCCTCGATCGCGGGGCGATCTTGAGCGGTCTGAGCGCCGGCTCGGTCTGCTGGTTCGAGAGGGCGGTCAGCGATTCGAATAGCTTCGAGGGCGGGGAGGACTGGGATTATTGCCATGTCGCCTGTCTCGGCTTTATTTCCGGGACGCAAACGCCGCATTACGGGGATCGGAAGTCGGAAGAGCGATTCCGCAGATTCATGAGTTCGGCTTCCGGCAAGACTCTCGCCATCGATAACAATTGCGCCATAGTGATCGAGGGGGGCGACTATCGCCTTATCCGGAGCAGGCCCGACTCGAATGCCTATGTCCTAAGGACCGTAGGAGGCGAGTTGTCCGAGGAGAGCTTGGAAGACCGGGGCGGGACGGATCGCTTCCTCTGATCGAGGGCCTCGAGGAAGGCCTCGCGAAGCTGGCCGAGTTCCCATCGGAAGCGGGCGCGCCCGAGCGATGACCGGATGGCGGAGCCTCGTTCGGGAAGGAGGTCGACGCGGCGGTCGCCCTCCGCGCTCCCCATTAGGCGAGGCCTGACCGCGGAGGGTCGGAGAAAGGCCATTTCGCAGGCCTCGTCGACTCCCGCATGGCCCGATCCGGGGGGGCAGAGCGCCTTGGGCCAGCTCAGGCCCGCGGGGGGCCAGGCGAGGACGGCGAGGGGGTAACTCCTACGAGCCTCCGCGAGGGCTTGGAGGGCGGCGACCTGCTTGCCGGCCAGATGGCCCGTACAGAGGACGAGGAGGGCAAAGCCGTTCCTTTCGAGCGAGGAGGCCATTCCTTCGAGCAAGGCGCTGAACGGGGCTTCGTCGATGAGGATGCTGCCCGGGAGTCTCATGCCCGCGAAGGTCTCCATGCCCCTGAGGGTCTCACCATCTCTCTGTTGCTCGATGTCGATGCCGAGGTGGAGGGGCGGCAGCAGGGCTCCTCCCTCGTGCCTCCAGAGAGCCTCAACGAGAGCCGAAGCGCGCGCGGGATCGGTGCCGAAGGCGAGGTGCTCTCCGTGCCATTCGAGGGGGCCGAGGCCCATGTAGGCGATGGGTCTCTCTCGGACGAGGCGGCGGAGCTCGCTCGGGAAGAGTTTCTCGTAGCGGTAGCGCGGATAGGTGGCCATACGAGGAGGATCCACGTGGATCGTGGCCGCGTCAACGACCCCGCCTCGATTCGCTAATATAATATCTGTTTAATTATTTGCCATTATAAATTTGCATCTTCGTATAGTTGCGATATAGTCATCGCCTAAAGTCCGGTATCGGGGGTCCCCATGAAGAGGTCCTTGTCCGTCTTCCTTCTCGTTCCGCTCGCGTCGGCGGGGCTGGTTTTCCTGTCCTGTCCAAGTCCCCTCACGAAGGCGATGGTGGATAACGCGCGGGACCTCGTCCCTCCCGTGATACAGGTCATTTCTCCTTCCGAATACGCAAGCTACTCGAGGGTCATCGCCATCAACGGGAAGGTGAGCGACAAGGCCGAATCAGGCGCGGTCGGCCTGGTCCGCAGTCTCAGCTTCGAGATCGTGTCGCATACCTCCTCCAAGACCGTCACTATCTCCTCCGACGGTTCTTTCTCGATCGCCGAGCCGAACGATCTCAAGGAGAACATCGTCGTTCTCCTTCATGCCGTCGACTGGAACGGCAACGCGACCGATCTTCGCTTGCCGCTCACCTGGTCGGGAAACGAGATACCCACCTTCGCATCGTCGGAGGGCAACCGTCAGACGATGCTGTCCTGGGACCCCGTCCCGGGCGTCACCTCCTATACCTTGTATATGGAGACTTCGGGCCTTGCCCCCGATCCCGCGAGTTCGGCATCGGTCGCGGGGGTGACCTCGCCCTATACGGTTTCGAAGCTGCAAAACGGCAAGGTCTATAGTTACCTTCTCGTCGGGACGACGGCCGATGGCAAGCTCAATTATTCGCCTGTCCTGCGGTCGATACCTCTTTCGCGCTTCAATCTTTTTCCCTCCCATCGTGCCGCCTTCAATTCGATCGACCTATCCTGGGAAAGCTACCCCGGCATTAGCTCCTACGAGGTGTTGAGGTCCTCCGCGGCGACGGGTCCCTATCAAAGCGTCTCCGGGGCGGTCTCGGGCAGCTCATGGCGGGACCAGGGAGTCAGTCAAGGAACAACGTATTATTACGAAGTTCGTCCTTCCCAATACTCGTCGGTAGCCAGCTGGTACGCCGAGGCCTCGCCGGACGAATTGCCCGGCAGGAGCGATGCCTATGTCGGGACCGTCGACGGCTCTTCGAGCCCGATGAACGTGGCCTGGAGCAACGGCAGGCTCTTTGTCGCCGATCTCTATTACGGCCTGCGGATCTACGATGTCTCCCGGCCCTCCCAGCCGGTCGCCCTGGGCTCGGTCGCCATCTCGAGCGCCAAGGATGTCGCGGTTTCGGGCAACTATGCCTATGTTTCGGGGATCTCGGGATACTCGAAAAAGGGGCTTTTCGTCGTCGACATCTCCCTGCCTTCCAGTCCGAGCATCGTGGGTTTTGCCGAGGTCCCCAATGTCCTGAGCCTCCAGGCCGAGGGAGTGGCAGTCGATGGGGACGTCGCGGTGATGGCCGGCTTCAACGACGGCTTCGCCGTCTTCGACATCACCGACAAGGCGAACCCGAAGACCGTCTTGTATAACCAAGGCATCGCCGATCTCGGCCAGAACTATGGGGCCGCCATCCAAGATCGATCGGGAACGAAGGCCATCGCCGTTTTGGGGGTGCGGACAAAATCCTGGACATGAATCGTTGTCAGGAGGTTGTCCGTGTACTCAAGGGAAGATCGAAACAGGGCGATTGAACTTTGGCTTAAGTATGATAAGAGCTCGACAGCCGTAACCAACGAACTCGGTTACC
>DATKTD010000086.1:0-17947 GCA_035531315.1 Rectinemataceae bacterium | reverse complement strand
GAACTTTTCTTTTTTTCGCTTGACGCCGCGCGTCATCTGCGAAACTCTCCGTCCTTGACACCTTCGTGCTTCGGGGCGAACCCGCCCAACTTAGCACTCCCTTCCCTACCGCGTCAAGCGGGCGTTCTCTCTTTTTTCTTTTCTCTCACCTTCGCAGAAGGAGCGCTGAGCGCCGATCCGTGAAGGAGCCGCACTGTATACAGCAATGGCTGGGAGGGTCAAGGCGGTGTCGGACGAATTCCTACAAATGCTCAGCGAGAAGCGGACGAGGCGAACTGCTTGCGAAACTGGATCCAGTAATCGATGAAGGAAGCGATCGAAAGGACGGCGGCGGCCAGATAGAAGGCCAGTATGATTCCGCGCAGCCAGGGATCGGCCGAGCCCGCGACGATGCCGAAGCGGGAAAGGGACCAATAAAGAAGGGAAAGGGCTCCTACCGTCATGTAGACGACGGCCTTCGCCTTGCCGCCGGGACGGGCTCCCATGGCGATCCCCCGCTCCGCGAGGAGCATGCGGATGAAGAGGATGCCGAATTCCCGGTAGAGCACTATAAGGAAGATCCAGAGCGGCATGATGCCGACCCAGGCGAAACAGACAAAGTACGTGATGCGAGCGAAGACGTCGGCGAAGGGATCGAAGAGCTTTCCGAAAGAACTCACCGTCCCGGAACCCCTCGCCACCATGCCGTCGAGAAGATCGCTTACCTCGATGACCGTGAATAGGAGGATAAGGAGGGCGGCGACCACTGCACCGGGGAGATGGAGCGGCTCGCCCCACATGAAGAGCGCGAAAAAAACCGGGGCGAGAAAGAGCCGGCTCGCGGTCAGCCGGTCGGCGTTGTTCATGGCCGGAGTATGGGATTTGACATCACGGGTGTCAAGTTGTACTATTTCGACCCAGTCGTAAGGCCTCCAACACGACCTTTTCAAAGACGCGACCTTATTATGACATCGATTCGGGGGATAGCCATGCGTGACAGCCTCGACAAGAGCATCCTCCGCGTAATCCTCGTCTACCTGATCCTGCAGGTCGCGGTCTTCTCGGCCTTCTCCCTCGGCGCCGGCTTCTTCTGGCGCTATTGGACACCCTTCGGCGCCGCCGCCCTCGGCTTCCATCTCTTCCTCCTCCTCCTTCTCAGGCTCTTCAAGCGGGATTTCGCCCTCGCCGAGGGGGGACAGTCCCTCGACAGGGTCAATCTCGCGAATCGAATTACCTTGTTTCGGGTAAGCAGCCTGCCTACCCTCCTGTTTCTCGTAATCGCCTCGCGTGACTATCGGATCCGCATCCCCCTCCTCATATTCATGGCCGCCGTATTCGCGACGGACTTCCTCGATGGATGGATTTCGAGGACGAGGTCCCAGGTCACCCGGATCGGGAAAATGATGGATTCCGCGAGCGACTACCTGGTCCTCGTCGTGCTCACGATAGTATTTTTCTATTTCAGGTTCATCGGCGACTGGTTCTTCTGGCTCGTCACGGGAAGGCTGGCCGAACAGGCCGTCTTCATGGCGATTATCTTTTTCGTCAGGGGCCGGCTGAAACCAAGGACGACCTTCCTCGGCAAGGCCGCGATCGCTTCGATCATGGTGCTCTACTCGGGGCTCCTCCTCGAAATGCTCATCCTTCCCTTTGGAATAGCCAAGGCGATGAACGTCCTCGAGATACTCGTCGCGGCCATCATCGTCATGAGCGTGATCGACAAGGTGATCGCCTTCGTCCGGGATCTAGCCGACACGGAACCATGAAGAGTTGACGAAGGAGGCATGAAATGGCTCAGATAAAAAGCGCCCTCGAACTGGCCTTGGAACGGACAAAGGATCTCAAGGTGGACCAAGCCTCGCTCGAGGCCAACGAACTCAAGCAGGAAGGCAAGCGAAGCGCGGGACGCTATCTCGAGGAGCCCGCGACGATGGATCTCAAGAAAAAGCTCGACTCATATCCGAAGGACAAGCGCGCCTTCGTCAAGATCGGCATGCATGACATCCTGTCCGCGCAGATCCAGCTCCCGACGAACGACTCGGGCCTCGAGAAACTCGGGGCCATCGCCTCGGCCTATGCCGTCATCGCCGGCGACGGAGGGATGATCGGCGGGGTCCTCGCCGAGAAGCGCGTCCAGGGCCTCTTCCAGCAGCTCGAGGCCTTCCTCCGCAAGTACCTCGAGGACATGCGCAACGTCGACCAGGTGATCAAACAGCAGTGGGCCCCCAAGCTCAGGGAGAAGGAGAGGGCGATGGCCGCCCGTCTCGGGCAGGAGGTGAGGCTCGACCCGATGATGGACCAGGAATTCTCCGCCTTCTACAAGCAGAATGTCGGCGCCGTTCGGGAACAGTACCAGGCGGCCCTCGACAAGGCCCGCGAGGATCTCGCCGCGATGGCGGGCGTGGCCCAGGACTGAGTCACCCGAAGCGGCCCGAGGACCCGCGACACGAGCGGGGCCGCGAGGGAACGGGGCCGCGTCCGGATCGGGGCCGCCCGCCTCGTATTGAAGCAGGGCTCAACCCCCTTTAGCTCCGCGCGAAAGCCATACGAGGACGAGGGCCGCATCGGCCGAACGGACGCCGGGAACCCTCGAAAGCTGACCGAGGGTGAGGGGTCTCGCCGAGGCGAGTTTCTCCCTTGCCTCGGAGGATAGGCCGTTCACGGCCCCGTAATCGAAGTCTTCGGGAATGCGAAGGCGATCCGAGCCGGCGAGGCGGGCCGCGAGCCTCTCCTCCTTTTCCTCATAACCCTCATATCGAATGTCGAGTTCAGCGGTCTCGATCCAATCGCGGGGGGTCGCCTTCGGCAGGACTCCCGCAAGACTGGGCAGGCCGAGACTGATGCGGGGATCGCGGAGGGCGAGGGAGAGGCTCTCGCCGATGTGAGGAAGAAGGGCCGGCTCCGCTGAAGCGTCGGCTGCCGCGATCTTCCTTTCGCGAAGAAGACCGCGGATGGTCGCGATGCCCGCCATTTTTTCCTCGAAACGTTCCATACGCCGAGGGTCGACGAGGCCGATCGCGCGGCCCCTAGGGGTTAGCCGACGATCCGCCGTGTCGTGACGGAGCGCTATGCGGCGCTCGGCGCGGCTCGTGAACATCCGATAAGGCTCGTCGGCCCCGAGGGTCGTCATGTCGTCCACCATGACGCCGATATAGGCCTCGCCCCGCCCCAGGATCAGGGGATCGCGGCCCTCGAGGCGGAGGGCGGCGTTGATGCCCGCCATGAGGCCCTGGGCGGCGGCCTCCTCGTAGCCGGAGCTGCCGTTCGTCTGGCCGGCTACGAAGAGCCCCGACATGCGTTTCGACTCGAGGGAGGCGAAGAGGTCGCGGGGATCGAGGAAATCGTATTCGACGGCGTAGCCTGGTCGTACCAATTCGGCCTTTTCGAGACCGCGTATCGTCCTGATGAACTCCCGCTGGACCGCCTCGGGCAGGGAGGTGGACATGCCGTTGAGGTAGAGCTCGTCGGTATAGGGACCCTCGGGTTCGACGAAGATCTGGTGACGATCGCGCTCGGGAAAGCGCACGACCTTGTCCTCGATCGAAGGACAGTAGCGAGGCCCCCTGCCCACGATCTTGCCGCCGAAGAGGGGCGAGGATCCCAGATTCCGGCGAATGCATTCGTGGGTCGCGTCGGTGGTGTAGGCCACCCAACAAGGCAGGGAGGGTCGGTCGATCCGATCGTCAAGGAAGGAGAAGGGCCGGGCGGGGAGGTCGCCCTCGTCGACGTCGAGCCGGGAAAAGTCGACGCTGGAAGACTTGATGCGGGCCGGCGTGCCCGTCTTGAGCCTGCCGACCCGGAAACCCCGCCGCCTGAGCGAGTCGCCCAGGCCGACGGCGGCTGCTTCGCCCAACCTGCCCGAGCTCGCCATCCATGAGCCGATGAAGACCCGGCCCTCCATGAAGGTGCCGGTGGTGAGGACCACCGTCCGCGCGGAGATGACCGTTCCCCGATCGGTCAGGACGCCGGCGACGGCCTCCGCCCCTCCCGCCGCCACGAGGTCGACGACCGTGTCCATAAGGATCGATAGATTCGGCTGGTTCTCGAGGGTCTTTCGGGCCAGGGAGGAATAGAGAGCCTTGTCGGCCTGGGCCCGTGGAGCCTGCACCGCGCCGCCCCGCGAACCGTTGAGCATGCGAAATTGGATCATCGACGCATCGATCAGACGGGCCATCTCTCCGCCGAGGGCATCGATCTCTCTGACGAGATTTCCCTTGCCGAGACCTCCGACCGCCGGGTTGCAGGACATCCGCCCGATGCTGTCCGGATTTTGCGTCACCATCAGGGTCCTGTGACCGAGCCTCGCGAGGGCAAGGGCGGCCTCGATGCCGGCATGCCCGCCTCCAATCACGATCGCTTCGTAGTCCATGTCGCTTTACGCCCTATTTCCCGAGACAGAAGCCCGAGAATATCGTCTCGAGGACCTCGGGCGAGGCTATCTCGCCCGTGAGTTCGCCCAAGGCGTCGGCAGCGTCCCTGAGTTCCAGCGCCGCCGCGTCGAGGAGGATCGGAGCATCGGGCCCGGCCTCCACGATCGCCAGTGTCCCCTCCAGGGAGGCGACGGCGCGGTCGAGAAGACGCTTTTGCCTCGGACTCGCGACCACGAAGTCGAAGACCGCCGTATCGGAAGAGGATGGAATCGCCGCCTCGCCCCGGCGCGCGAGAGGGAGCGTCGAGCCCGACGCCCGGCCGTCGGAGCCGGAACCGAAAAGGCCGCCGGCCCTGGACTCGAGTTCGCGCAGCCTGACTTCGAGGGCCCCGAGAAGTTCCGGCAAGCCCCGGCCCTCGAGAGCCGAAAGGGCGATCCATCCCCTCGGAGCGGGGGCGGCGTCGCTGCGATCAACCTTGTTCCATGCCCGGATGGCGTCGGCCCGTCGCGCGAGGAGCTCCTCGTCCGCCGGCCCCAGGCCCAAGGTCGCATCGGCGAGGCAGATGACGACATCGGCTCCCGCGGCGAGGCTCCGGCTCCTGTCCATCCCGATCGCCTCCACGGTCCCCGTTCCCTCGCGAAGGCCGGCGGTGTCGACGAGGCGTACGGGGATGCCCGCGAGCTCGAAGCCGCTCTCTATCCAATCCCTCGTCGTGCCCGGTTCGGGACTGACGATGGCCCTTTCCTCCCTGACGAGAAGATTGAAGAGGCTCGACTTTCCCGCGTTGGCCGATCCGGCGATCACGACGCGGACGCCTTCGCTGTGGAGCTTGCCGATGGACCAGCTCGCGGAGAGCGAAGAGAGCTTGTCGCGGAAGGAACGGAGTCGTTCGGCAGGAAAGAGTTCCGAGGGGGAGCCGTCCTCTTCGGCATAGTCGAGACGCACTTCGGCTTCGGCGAGGAGTCCGAGCATGGTCTTTCGGGCCATTTCAAGCCTTCGCGACAGGCCCCCCCCGAGGCGCCGGAGCGCCTCGGCCCGCGCCGCCTCCCCCGGAGCCGACACCAGCTCGTCTACGGCCTCGGCGCCGACGAGATCTTCCTTGCCATTCGCGAAGGCGCGGAAGCTAAACTCGCCAGGCAGGGCCGGAGAAAAGCCCGCGGTCTCGAGGACCGAGAGAATGCGGCGGACAATGACGGGCGAACCATGGCAGGAAATCTCGAACTGATCCTCGCCGGTGGGGCTGGCGGGCGCGCGGAATACGGCGACAAGGACCTCGTCTATGGCTTCGGAATCGCCGGGATCGACGAAATGACCGTGAACGAGGCTATGTCCCGGCGCGGCAAGCAGCTTCTCGCCGCGGGAAAAACAGGGAGCGAGAAGCTCCAGACAACCCTTGCCCGAGGCTCGGAGCACCGCCAGGGCGGATTTTCCGGCTACGGTGGCAAGGGCGACTATGGGCAGGGGCGGATCGAGGTAGCTGCGCGACATTGGAGGGACGATAGCCTCGCGGGGAGGAAACCTTCAAGCCTCGGACAAGAGCCCCTGCATCAGGGCAGGCTTGAAATCAGGTCCTTCCCGAGGGCTGAGGCCCCCGCCGCCCTGAAGGCGGCGCGGATGGCGGCGGCCTCATCGCTGCCAACCCCCGAAGCCTCCCTCTCCCCGGACCAAAGGAGGCGGCCTCCCGCGATCTCGACAGCCTTTGCCGAGATCCTCACCGAGGCCATCCACATGTCGCCGTCATCTCGGGAGGAAAGAAGGCGGGCCTCCCCGTAGACCAGGCGCTGGGCGCTCGATCCCAGGGCGGCTGCCGCCTGCCTCAGGGCCCCGTCGTCGCCCTTCGCGACGAGGGCGGCATCGAGAGAGAGGGAGCTGACCTGAAAGCCGGCCTGGGACAGGGCGTCGACGAGGGCAGCGGCAGCCGTGTTTTGATCGAGGAGCTTCCCATCGGAGCCCTCATCGACGAGGGCGACGCCTATCGGAATCGTGGCGGCCTGCGATTGCACCTCGACGCCGACCTCGGCCGAGGCGGAGGCGAAGGCCTCCCGGAGTGAGGCGGCCGAGTCGGCCATGGCCGGCGGCAGCGAATCGAGCTGGTTGGACCATAGGCTAAAATCCACGCTGGCCGCGAAGCGGCCCTTGCCGACGAAATCGGGAGGAGGCGGCGTGAAGCTGGCCGAGCCCATCGAGTCGGTCGTCGCCGAAACCCTGCGTTGGACGATCCTGGAACCCTGCTTCCTCGGATAGCTCAGGAGTAAGGCGGCTCCGGCCACCGCGGAGCCCGTCCCGCCGTTCGAGACGCGGATGGTGAAGGCGCCAGGCCAGGGAAGCCCAACGAGGGCCTTCCCGGAAGGTGGCACGATCGACACTTGAAGGGTCGCTACCGTTGAGAGGGCCTTGTCAAGGTTGCGCCTCAGCTTGATGTCCGCGTTGTCGATGCCGGATCCGGAGGCGGCGACGGCGGCGCTGATATAGCGCCCCAGGGCGTCCCAATTGCGGCCCTGGGCCCTGAAGGCGTCGCCCTGGGCCTCGGGAACGGCTACGGCATCGCTCTTCTCGGCGAAAACGGCCGCGATCCGTCGCTTCTCGGCCTCAAGGTCGGCGGTTCTGTAGCCTGCTAGGATATAGACGGTACTCCGGCCCGACTTCGGATCCCAGGCGACATAACGGTCCTTGATGCTGAAGCCGGCCACGCGATTGTCCGCCGCCGTCTTGACCGACTGCGTAATGTCGGTCTGATAGGAATCGACGGTGGCCTTGGCAATGGCCGTACTTTCGACCGTCACCTTCGCGCCGACATAGCGCATGATCGAGGCGACGAGGTCGGCGGTAGCGGCCTCGTCGGCCTTGGCCAGATCCCGGCCCGGCAAAGAAGCCGAGCCGGTGAAATAGGTGGTCGAGGAATCGGCCGACGGAACCGCCAATACCCATTGAGGCACCTTCGCCGCTGGCGAACTCGCGCAGGAGGCGAGAAGGGCGAAAAGGAAAATGGCGGGGCTTAGCCGCCACGAAGGGGGCCGGTTCCGTCGCATCGCCGTTAGAAATCGCTCTTCATCGACTGGTTGACCAGGTCGACGGCCTTCTGCTTGTCAGGCGTCATCTGCGGCTCGGTCTTGGCGGCATTGGCGAGGACATCCTCGAGCTGGGTCTGGAGGACCTGCTTGTCGATCGTGTAGAGCTGGAAGACCCGGAATTCCTCCCGATCGACCTTCTTCTTGCTAGCATCTTTGTACCAGCGATACTGGACCCACCAATCGGCCGCTTTCTGGAAGCCGGAGAACTGTACCTCGGATACGCTCTTCACGACGCGTTCCATATAGGTCTCGATCTTGTCCTTGTCGCCGACCTGGGCGCCCGAGAAGGTCTCCTTGACGCGCAGCGAGAGATAGCGCGAGATCTCCGTCTGGGCGTTGAGGAGGGAGGCGGCCATCTTCGTCGCCTCGAGATCCTTGCCCACGACATCGACGACGACGACATAGTCGTTCTTGTAGTCGGGAAGTTTTTCGACGGCCTTGGCGCCTTCGAGGGCGACCGTCACCCAAGGGGGAAGCTGCGTGACGCCGAGGGTCGTGCCGGCGTGCTGGAGGATGTCATAAGGCGGCGTATTGGTGACGATCTCCGGCGCCTTGGGAGGGGCCGAGGCGCATGACGCTGCGAGAATAAGGGCGGCGACTGTCGCCGCGGCGAGGACGAGCTTTTTCACGTGAACCTCCTGAATGCGTCGCGGGACCAGCCCGCGGGCGGGAACGCGCCCGCCTCGGATTTATTTGGGCGACCGGTCGCGCCGGCCTTACTGTCCGCTATCGAAGGTGTAGGAGCGTCCCCGCTGATACACGAGGTTGATATCCCTGAGCCCGGCCTGGGCCGCCGCCGCGTAGACGGCGTCCTCTATCTTGTCGCCGGGGAGGAAGGCGTACACGTTGAGTCTCGTCTCGCCCGGCGAATAGGATACCTGCTCGACCTCGCGCACGCTCTTCGCCAAGGCCCGGCGGAAGGTCGAAACGCTGCGCGAATCGGGGGTCTTCTGGATGATGAGTTCGTAGCGAATGCCCCGCTGCAGCGAGTTCGAAAGCAGGGACTTCGCCTGATCGGTGACCTTGGGCATCATGGTCCAGACGGCGGCGGCGATGGCGTTGGTCGAGGCGGCCTCGACCGAATTCGGGCTGTAGGCCGGTTGCCCCGCGAAGGAGATGGATCCGAGAAGGGTCGCCGTCGACGTTTCGTAGATCTTCATCGCCCCCTGGGCCGAGGCCGTATAGCCCCCGGCCTGGCCGCCCTGCGCGATGGTGAAATCGATCTCCACATAGACGTCGGCGTTGAACTTCTGCGCGAGGTACTGGATTATATCGATCGATCCGCCGGTCTCCGACTGCCAGGCGGCGCTCTGGTCCTTCTTGTTCTTCTCGATCTGATCGTAGTCGATCACCGACAGCCCCATCTTCTCGATGAGCCAGCGATTTGCCTGGGACACGGCGATCTTCGCGTACTGGGGATCGACCTGGGCGTCGGCGTTGTAATAAACCATGTAATTAAGACGATTGAGGTAGTTCTGGAGATAGGAAGTCTCTGCGGGACTCATCTGCCCCTGTGCGGGCGGAAGGGGTTCGGCGGCCTGGGAGGCCACGGGCGACGCCGCGGTGGCGGCGGCTGCGGCGGAACCTGCCGCTCCGGCGGCGCCATCCGTCGGCTGGCCGGCGTCGAAGCCGCCCTGCACGAGGGCCGTCGCGCGATCCTTCGCGGGCGAGGGGGCGGAGGGAGGGGGGGACGGAGCCGTGGCGCAGGAGGCCAAGGCGAGAACGAGACCGAAAATGGCGAGCGGCTTGGGTAGCTTCGATAGGTTCAAGACAGGCTCCTCTTTTTCACCTTTGCCATTGTAGCGCCGCGGGCGGGAAAATCAATGTATCGAGATCGATAAGCGACGCGGGGCTTGCGGGCAAAAACCGATCGGCAATCTCGCCATCAGCCCCCCGTCTGGTCCAGCGGCGCCGCCCCCGAGGCGACGGCGGCATATTCGAGGACAGCCTGCGAATCGCAGGCTATCGACAGACGGACGCGGTCGGGAAGGCTCAGGGGAATGAGCCTCGGGGAGCCGTCGCTTCCCCTGACCTCGAGGCCCGCGTCGCCCTTCGAAAGCGAAAAGACGAAGCCCTGACCGAGCTCAGCGACGGCGGCCAGAGCTTTGCCTGAGGCATCGCGCATCCCCCCGTCGCTGTCGACCGATAGGAGGGTAGCGCCGCCCGGCCCGAGCAGATTCAGCCTGAATGCACCGGAAAGCCGGCCAAGCGCAACGGCAAGCCCGGCTTCGGTCGGAAAGTCACGGACCGACGAAAGGCTTGAGCCGGCAGACAGGGAAAACGCATATGGTCGTGCCTTCGTCGAGCCGAGGGCCGTGAAATCGGGGCCGGGGCCCGATTCGAAGCCGGCGCCGGCGAGAAGACGGTCGCCTTCGATCCTGAAGAGGGCGGATAGGAAGAGGGGGGGTGGGGCGGCCACGTCGTCGTAGCAGAGACCGAGGTCGGCCCACACCGCCGAAGCCGACGAATCGCCCCCGACGAGGAGACGGTCGAAGCGGGCATCGAAGGCCGGGATGTGGGTTCTCACCCGCGGAGCGGCGTCGAGGGACCAGACGACAAGGGTGCCATCTTTGTCCGGCATAAAACTCAACATGAGATCATGGACGCCCTTGCCGACCTGAATGCCGGGCAGAAGGACTTTCGAGGACCCCATGCCAGGGTACTCGAGCCACAAGGCGCCACCGTCGAGGCCGATCGCCAGCCTTCCGTTCCCCTCGACCGGCAGCGCGACCAGGCTGCCGGAGGAGCTTTCGACGGCAAGCCGCATGAGAAGGGAAAATTTCCCCGCGTGGCCGGAAGGGTCGAAACCGAGATCGGACAGGGCGAAGCCATCGGCGGCGTCCATGCGCTCGCCATGACCGCCCGGGATGGCGACGAGGTCGGGCCGGCCAGTGATATCGGCCGTCTTGGGAACGGCTCGCATTCCCGAATCGACGATGTTTCCGTCGAAGACGAAGAGGGAATGAAAACGCGAGGGAACCGAGAAGGGATCCTTGAATCTCGCGGGCACGGCGGTTTTGGCGATGAAGGAGATGGTCTGGTTCCATGGCGAGCCGATGGAATAACTTCCACCGGAGGGCGGACCGGGATAGAAATCGACGCGGACCGAGTAGGCTCCCTCAACGCCCGGGAGTTTCCACACGAGGTGATCGAAGCCGGCCGACGCCAAGCCTTCGGCGAGGGTCCTGGTACCCTGGGTCCAACGCAGCCACAGACGATCCTCGGAGGAAGAGGAAGATGACTGCGCCGCGGCCGTCGAGCCGAGCTTCTGCACTTGGCCCGAGGAATCGGAAGCGGCTATCGCCGACTCGCCATCAATGGCGACGATCGAGGCCTGCAGGAGGACGCTAGATCCGGCACGGGGAACGGAAGGACTGAAGGTCACGCCTCCGAGCTCCCACTTGGTCGAGGGCACGAAGAAGCCGAAACTGCTGTGCTGAGTGGTCGCATTGCCCGCGACAATCGAGGCCTGGAGCGAATAGTATCCCGGCGGAAGATCGCTCGGGAGACTGAAGCCCGGGAGTTTGCCCACGAGACTGCCGACGGCTACGACGTTTGCCCCGGAATCCAGGCCCTTCGAATTGCCGCCGACGGCATAGGCGAGGGAGGCGATCTTGGTTCCCGAGGAATCGACGAGATCGAGGGAGAGGGAGTCGGGGCTCTTTGCGCCTGTCATCGCGCCAATCGAGGCCGTGAGACCTGCTCCGGGAAGGAGGGACACGCCGCTCGCCAAGTCGCGATCATTCTGAGATATTTCCATTGAATACAATGAATTGCGTTCCTCGTCGCTCAAAAGGCTCGAAGGAACGTCACAGCTCGCATAGAGAATTGCGAGCGCGAAGGGCAAAACAAAGCGGCTTAGCTTGCGCATGCGTCGTCCGTTGAATATACCGCGATATCGCCATTGTCTCAACGATGCATTGCGCCTAATTCCAAAGCTCAAAAAGCCTTGATCCATTTCACCGAGACTGAGCCGCGGCTCAGCCTGCGGCTCAACCTGCCGATTAATCTACGGTGCGGCCCCTCGACTCGTGAATGGCCCTCGCTATAGGCATGCGCCTTCCCGTTCCGAAGGCCCTCGCCGAAACCTTGATGACCGGCGCCGACTGCCGTCGCTTGTATTCGGCGCGAGCGACCATACCGATGATCTTCGCGACGAGGGCCGGATCGTAGCCCCGTCCGACGATGTCGTCGAGGGCAAGGTTCTCTACTATGTACAGCCTGAGAATCGCGTCGAGGACTTCGTAGGGAGGCAGACTATCCTGATCGGTCTGATCGGGCCGCAGCTCGGCGCTCGGGGGTTTCACGAGGGTCGATTCGGGGATGGGCGGTACCCTGCCCTCCCTCGCATAGCGCGCGTTGATGAAACGCGAAAGCGCGTAGACCTCGGTCTTGAGAAGATCGCCTATCGGGGCCAAGGCGCCGCACATATCGCCGTAGAGCGTGCAATAGCCCGTGGCGAGTTCGCTCTTGTTGCCCGTGGTGAGGAGGAGGGCTTCGAACTTGTTGGACCAGCTCATGAGGAGGGCTCCCCGAATCCTGGCCTGAAGGTTCTCCTCGGCGAGGCCGAAGGGCAGACCCTCGAAATGCGGTTCGAGGAGGCTAAGGTAGGCGCCGAAGGGACCCTCGATCGGAAGACTCAGCAGGCTGGAACCGATGGCATCGCACAGGGCTGCCGAATCGGCTATCGAGCCCTCGCTGGAAAAGCGCGATGGCATGGAAATGCAGGCCAGGTTCTCGCTGCCTATCGCCTCGGCGGCAAGGACGGCCACCAATGCGGAATCGATGCCGCCCGAGAGGCCCAGACAGGCCTTGCGAAAGCCGCACTTCGCCATATAGTCCCTGATGCCGATGACGAGAGCCTTCTCGATCTCGGCCATGGGATCCTCGACGGTCGGACCCTGGCTCCAACCGCCCCTTGCCGCCTCCCCCGCTTCGGAGATGGCCGCATGGGGGGGGGCGAGGAGGTCCCGGCTGTCCACGACGAGAAGGCCCTCGTCCCAACCGAGGGAGGCGACAAGTTCGCCCTCCGTATCGAGAACGAAGGAACGCCCGTCGAAGACGAGGGAATCGTTGGCACCAACCGCGTTGCAATACAGGGTGGGAACCCTGCCCTCTTTCGAGGCCTTTGCCGAGAGGTGCCTCCTGATGGCGAGCTTGCCCGCCCCGAAGGGTGATGCCGAGGGAACGACAAGAAGCTCGGCGCCGGCGTCGAGAAGCTCTTTGACCGGATCGATCGCATAATGGAGACCGGGCACCGGCGGTGATTCCCACCAGATATCCTCGCAGATCGCGAAGCCCAGTCTCATCCCCTCGAAGTCGAAGATCTGCCGTGATGCCGCAGGCTCGAAATAGCGGGCCTCGTCGAAAACGTCGTAGGTGGGAAGGAGGGTCTTGGCCTGGGTGAAGACGAGGGCGCCGTCACGGATGACGCCGACGACATTGCGGAGGGGTCGGCCCGCCCCGGAGCGGTTGCGGTCCACGTAGCCGAAGGCCACGGCGACGCCATGGGGAAGTTCGCGCTGCAGGCGACGGAGGGCCTCCAGGCTTCCGGCCACGAAGGCGTCCTGGTCCAGGAGGTCCATCGGCGGATAGCCGCAGAGGGCGAGTTCGGGAAAGACGACGAGGTCGGCGCTCTTCGATCCGCCGGAAACCGTCCCGCTCCCTGCGGAAGGACCGGCCTCGAGGCTCGTCGAGGAGCCTGCCGCTACCTCCCTGACCATCGCCAGGATCTTCGCCGCATTTCCCTCGAAGTCCCCGATCACCGAATTTATCTGCGCGAGCGCTATCTTCATGATTCCTTCCCGGAAGGACCCCGGTCCTTCGCAAGCAAGAATAGCAGGACGACGATGCCTTATTCCATACGAGGGGCGAGGGTCTTCGAGATCGGAGGCCGGGGGCCTTCTTTCCAAGGACTCCATCGGCCAAGCGATCGCCGGCGGACAGGCTTCAAACGGGAAGGTTTAGGTAGTACACTCGCCTTCGTGGCAAAGACAATGATCATAGCCCCCGGAGAAGGGGATACGGCCCTCGCGCTGGCCGGGGCGGCGAAGGCCGCGGGGTGGACGGTCGTCCTCGCGCGGAAGCAGGCGGGCGCCGAAGGCACGGCGACGACGCGCCCCGCTGCCGAGACATCCGGCTTTTCCTCCCTGCCCTGGAATCCATCCTCCTACGTGTCGGCGGGCGCCCTCGCCATCGGCGCATCATCGCGAGGAGATGTGGAGGCCGTCGTGTTGATTTCGGCACCGGAACCGGGAGACCGCTCCCTCTTCGATGGCCCCCCAGGCAGCCTGGCCTCGGCCCTCGAAGAGGCGCTGACCGGTCCTGTGTGGCTCGCCCGTGAGATGCTGAGGCGCTTCGAGATCCGCAAGACGGGAAAGCTCCTCGCCCTCTCGGTCGAGGTTCCTATGCGGCCGAGCGGGGCGCCGGGCGAAGGCGCCTGGACAGCCCTCGTCTCTTCAGCCTTCCGCGGCTTCGGCGAGGGTCTCTTCGACCGCGGCCGGGGAGCCCATTGGAAGGCCTGGGGCATCGCGGACAAGAGCGGCAAGCCCTCGGCCCTCGCCGATTTCGCCATCGCCCTCCTCGAAGAGGGAAAGGAATCGAAGTCGGGGCGATGGCTGCCCTTCACCGGCAAGGGCGGCATCTTCGGCATATTCTAAGCAGGGCGGCGCGCGAGAACCAGCCGCGGATCAATGCCGCCGCCCATGCACGACCCTAGCCGAGCTTCTTCCTCCGCTTCCGGGCCGCGTTCTTCGCGGCATCTTTTTCCTGGGCCAGGGCCTCCGCCCGGGCGACGGCGGCGGCCTCATACCTCGCGTCGATGGCCGAGGCGATCCTGCCGCCGAAGATGAGCCACAACACGCCGCCCAGAATCATGAAGGACGAGAGGACCTGCCCCATCGAGAAATTCAAGGGCGTGGTGAAAGTCCAGGTCGGCGCCTTGGGGTTGCCGAGGGCGATGACCCAATCGACACCCTTGTCCGGCTCGCGGAAATATTCGATGACAAAGCGGGCGATGCCGTAGCCGGTGATGTAGGCGGCGGAGGCGAAGCCGGTGAAGGCCTTCCTCTTGCGCACGAAGATCCACAGTATGAGCCAGAGCGCGAGACCCTCGAAGGCAGCCTCGAAGAGCTGGGAGGGGTAGCGGGGCAGATTGACCATGTCGTTCATGGACGAAATGGGGATGCCCACCTTCGCGGCGATGTCCTGGACCCAAGTCTCCTTAGCGGAAAAGAGGCCGGCGTTGGGGAAGATCATGCCGATCGGCGAAGCGGTCACCTTGCCCCAGAGCTCGCCGTTGATGAAATTGCCCAAGCGACCGAAGGTGTAGCCCAGGGGGACCGAAACGGCTAGGACGTCGGCGAAGGCGAGCCAGGGCAGCTTTTTCTTCCAGGTATACAAGAAGGTGGCGACGATCACGCCGACGAGGCCCCCGTGATAGGACATACCCTGAAATCCGGAAAAGCGCCCCGAGTCGTCGAAGGGCCAGAAGGCCATCCAGGGTTTGGCAAGATAATAGCCGGTCGGATCGTAGAGGAAGGTTCCGAAGATGCGGGCCCCGAGGAGGAGGCCGAGGATGGCCCAAAAGAAAAAGCTGGCCGCCTCGTCCTCGGTCCAGGGCGCGCGCCGCCGCTTCGCCTCGAAGTTGAAAAGAAGCCAGGTGATGCCGAAGGCCACCACGTACATGAGGCCGTACCACCGGAATGGGAGGCCCGGAATGATCTCGGGCGAAAGCCACGAGGGAAACTGGATAGCCGCAGGCATGAACACTCCTTGATATGGGCCGGACCCCTCCGCGGAATCCGCCCCGCTACTCTACCCTACGCGAGGGGCCGTTCGACTATGCGCCCGTTCGACGGATCGAAGCTGAAAACGACCGCCGTTTTCCGGCTTCGCACCTCGAAAAAGCGACCGTGGCTCTCGAGGATCACGCCGGGCCAGACGGTGCCGCGCACCCGAACTTCGGAAGGGAAATGCTGCTCGAATTTCTCGCGAAAGTCGAAGATGCGGGCCGAGCGCTTCTCGAGCAGCTTGAGGAGTTTTACCTTGTCCTGCCGGATACGGTCGAGCCCCGCGCCGGCCCTTTCGAGTTCGCGCATCATCCGGTCTGACTGGAGGATGGCGCTCTTCACCTTTTCTATCTCCCGCTGTTCGGTCTCGATCATGTCGCCGACGAGGTAGTCCTGGCCGAAGGCGATCTCGGTCTTGAGGCCGCGTTCCGAGCCGAGGCTGTCCACCTCGATGCCCCTCCGTGCCTTGACGAGGCCGCCGACGAGGGAGCCCCTGCCCCCTGCCACCGAAAGCTTGCCGTTCGTCTTGACGTTGCAGAGGAGACAGTTCTCGTTGACGAGGATGTCCTCGACGGCGAGGAGAAGGGCCTGCTCGGCCGACGAAAGGCGCATGCCCCGGACGGCCCTGAGCATGGCCTTCCGCGCGCCCTTCACGACGCCCCCGATGCTGAGGATACCCTCGCTCGAGACGAGGGCGTCTTCCACCGAACCGAATACCTTGATGTCGCCCCCCGCGAAAAGACGCGCGCCCGAGCGCACTACCCCGCCCACCTCGATCGAGCCGCTGAAACGCTTCTCGCCGTCCTTGGCCGTCAGGTCCCCCTCGAGAACCAAGAGATTGCGAACCGATAGCCGGCCATCGACAGTGCATAGTTCTCCGGCAACGCGGGCCACGAGGGAGCGCCCCCCCTCCGGCAGGACACGCTCCTCGATCGTCTCGTCGTGTTCGGGAATGAGATCCCCCGGAGCGCCCTCCCCCGCCGGAATACGCCGTGGCTTTCCGAGAATATCGCAGCCCTCCACGGCCTCCGTCGCCCCGCCCGAGATCCTCAGGATTTCCCCGGCCGCCTTTACCCCGGCTCCGGCACATGATTCATCCGCGGGAGCCCCGCCCTGCACCTTCCATTCGATTCGGGGGGAGCCTTCTTGCAGCGGCAGTCGCCCTCGGGCTATGACCCGCCGTTCCACGGGCCTCCCGGCCCTCGCATCGGCCACGGCCTCGGCTATCCTCCGAGGATCCACGCCGAAGACGATACCTCGCTCGGCCACGGCCTTGATGACGGACTCGACCTCGAGGGGGCTGCCGATGCCCCGTTCGGCGCGAAGGGAAACGTAGCCCTCCATCCCATCGATGGCCACCTCGACCCTGACCAGGGCGTCGACGCATGGGAGGACTCGGAAGTACCAGCTGCCCTCCTTTTCGGCGGAGACGAGGAGGCCGTCGAGGGAGGCCGAGACCCTCCCCTTCGCGAAGACGATCCCGTCCAGGCAGTGGATGACCGGATCATTGCCGGGAAGGCCCGGCACGGGATTGCCGCGGATATCCAGGCCGGGCTGGCCGGGCGAGGGAGGCGTAAGTTCCCCGATTCTCTGGCCATCCTTTACGAAGGCCATTATGGTGGCCTCGCCTAAGGGAAAGACCGGATCGGAGACGAGGGGGCCGAATTCGGCATGCTCCGCGATCCGCGCCTGGAGCCCCTCCATCTTGTCCTTGGGAAGAGGAGCTATCGAAAGACCGAGACTGCGATCCTTGCCCCGCGTCGGCGCCTTCCCCTCGAGGAGGATCAGGCCGGGAAAGTCGCTGGTTTCGCCCTTATAGAATTCGAGAACGGCCTTCTTGACCTCGTCCATCTTGAAGCCGCGGAGCCCCGAGGCCTTGAGGGCAGCGGTCACCGCGGCAAGTTCGAAGGCCTTGCCCCTCCCCCTTCCCTTCCTCATGTTGAGGGTCGCGAGGCTTCCGTCGGAAGCGATGTCGACGCTCACCGAGGCGTCGCGATCGGTCGACAGGGGAAATGACTCGAGGGGCCTGCCCGCAAGCATGGCCTCGCGAAGAGCCGCGGCCACCTCGTGAGAATCGACGAGATCCGCCTCGCCGGCGCCGAGTTCCATGGCCTTGGCGAGAATCATGGCTGCGTCGGGGAGGGGGAGACCCTCGTGGCCAGGCTGGTAATCCAACACGAAGGTCGTCCCGTCGGAGGATAGTCTCACCTCGAAGCGATGGCTGGCGAGGGGGATCACCTCGACCCAGAGCCGGCCAGCTCGGAGAATGCCATCCTCGTCGGCGACGAGCTCGTTCTTGTTCCGCGAAATGCCCCGGCCGAGCACGAAGGTCGAGGAGTCTCCTCCGGAGGGGATGGGTTTACCGAATATGTCCTTGCCCATTTTGCCGGCCCTGGCGGAGGAAAGCAGGCCCACCCTCTCTCCCTTCTTCGCCATGCCGGTCTTGAGGACGGCCGGATCGGGCCAGACGCGCTCCCGCGTCTCGAGTTTTTCCTGGACCGTGACGGTTTCTATCTTGGGCGGCAGGAATGGCAGGGCGGCCTTGTGCGTCACCTTCTTCTCGGTCTTGACGGTCTTCGTGACAATCTTCCAGAGTTCCGGGGCCTCGGCCGAGAGGATGAGCCGCTCCGCCAGATCCCGGAGCTCCTCGGGGATCGGGAGCTCCGCCCACTCGGCCTCCTCGGGGAAGGCATCCTCGGGCTCGAGGCCCTTGGCGAGAACCTCGCTGACGACGGCC
>DATKTD010000085.1:0-5871 GCA_035531315.1 Rectinemataceae bacterium | reverse complement strand
CTGCCGCAGGCGCAGCTCGATAGGGGTATCGAAGCATTCAAGACGGAGCGTTGGCGCGATGCCCTCGACAACTTCGGTTCGGTCCTCGCGAATCCCCAGGCCGCGACCGAAAAGCCCGAAGCCCTGTACTGGACGACCCTCGCCTCGATTGCCCTCGGGGACAGGACCACCGCCGAGCGATCGATCCAGGCCTACCTCTCTTCTTGGCCGGAGGGGCCGCGGGTCCCCGACCTCCTGTATCAGAAGGGACGCATCCTCTTCGCGAAAAACGATTGGCAGGGAGCCCTCCTCGCCTTCGCGGCATTCATGAACGCCGCCCCCACCCACGAACTCTATTCCTCGGCGCTCTATTGGAGCGGCGAGTGCATGTATTCGCTCGGCCGCCTCGACGAGGCCCGCAGGGCCTTCGTCGCGGTCATCGCGAAGTATCCGAACAGCGTCAAGGTCGAGGCCGCAACCTACCGGCGCGATCTCATCGATCTCGAGTTCCGCGAAGAGGAGCTCCTCAAGCTCCTCACCTGGAGCCACGAGGAATCGCTCAGGACCGTCGAGGATTTCAGGCGCAAGGAGAAATCCTACGACCAAGCCATCGCCGTGTACCAAAAAGAGCTTGCCGACATAAAGCGCGGGGCGGCGACGGATTCCGACAAGCTCATCGCCGATCTCCGCTCGCAGGTTGCGGATCTCAGCGCCAAGCTGGGCGCGACCCAGGCCGATCTCGCCACAGCCAAGGCGGAACTCGACGCGACGAGGAGCGCCGCGGACAAGGAAAGACAGGCGGCGGTCCTGGCCGGCCAGCAGGCGCCCGAGGTCGCCGCCCCCGGATCCGGGCTTCCATCCTCCGCCTCCCTCGACGCCGAAGCCCTCGCCGCCAAGGCGCGGGCCCTCGATCTTCTCGCCTTCTATCTATCGAAACTCTCGGGTGGAGGAGCCCAATGAGACTTCACCGTCGAAGCCTGTTCGCCATCGTCTTTGCCCTCGTCGCCCTCGCGACATCCTTCGCCCTCGAGGCGCGCGAAGGGCTCGTCAAGATCGTCGTCGACGAGACGGACGCCCGATTCGTCCTCTATCGCCTCGTCGATGTCACCAAGGACCGCTACGAGGCCCTCTTTTTCGATCAGGATCCCCGGACATCGAGCCTTACCCTCTCTTTCGACGGCCGCCAGTACCGCCTCGGCGACTCTGCGGAATTCAAGCAGGTCGTCGCTCGGACCGACAGCGGCGTATCGATCGACTTCAGGTCGGCCTTCGCCCGCGTGACCGAACGCCTCGATTTCGCGCGCTCCGCCGGAGCCTCCATCTCCGACGGCATCAAGCTCTCGATCGACGTCGAGAATGTCTCGCAGAAGGAGGCGCCGATCGGTCTCCGTCTCATCGTGGACACGACCCTCGCGGAAAAATCGGGCATCCAGTTCGCCACTCCGACGGCGAGTCGGACGAGCAACGAGACCTTGTACGAAGGCCCCGCCGTGCCGGCCTGGATCGCCACCCCGGGCGAGACCTCGAGCTTCATGGTCCAATTCTCCGGCGATGGGCTTTCGAGTCCCGACAGGGTTCACCTCGCCAATTGGAAACGTCTCAACGAGACCTCCTGGATCCTCGATGCCTCGAGCGCGAGGAATTTCAGTCTTCTCCCCTATTCGATCAACGATTCGGCGATCGCCTCGTATTGGCTGCCCAAGAACATCGCCGCGGGGGGCAAGGAATCGGTGACGATCGCGATGGGTGCCTTCAACGAAAAGGGCTTTCCCGCCGCCCAAGCCAACAAGGGCGCGGACGAACTCTTTTCGAAGACCGTGCTGACCCAGTCCGCGTCGACCGACAAGAAGTCCCTGATCGAATCCGACCTCCTTGCCGTGCGCGACCTTCTCACGAGGATCGACCTCGTCCTTTCATCCGGCTCGGCGCCGACCTCCGACGAGATCGCCGCCTGGAAGAGGATCCTCGATCTCCTCGACCAACGCAGGAAGGGGTACTGAGGCTTTCCGCGCATGGCACGATCCGTTCTCGTCGACGCGAGGAGACTCTTCGCGAGGAGGCGTCACGCCGAGGTGATCGGTCTCCTCGAGCCGAACCTGCCCCTCTTCCGCGAATCCCATGAGTATTATTACCTTCTTGGCGCCTCCTGTCTCCGGACGGGGGACATGGGAGGGGCCAATACCTACCTTCGGAGGGCCGAACAGCTCGATCCCCGCGACGGGGATACCAAGCTCTGCCTGGCCGCCCTCCATCTCCGCCATGGCGAATCGGAAAAGGCCATCGCCCTCTATCTTCGCGTCCTCGAGGACAGACCGAGGGACCCCCTGGCCCGACGCTGCATGGAGCTCATGAGAAGGGCCGATTTCCACGAGCGCGCGGCCTCGATGACCGGCAGCCGCGAAATCCTGTCCCTCTTGCCCGGGTCCAGGGGGCTTCCTCCTTGGCTCATTCCGGCCCTCGGTGTCCTGGCCCTCGTGGTGCTCCTGTATCTATCGATCCCCCTCGTCGGCGCCCTCGCGGCACGGATCCAGGATGCCGCATCGCCGCGCCAGGACGTGGCCGCCGTCACGCTGAGCGGCGGTGAAAGGGCGAGCCCCGTGGCCTCGGTCGGCAGCTCGCGCTACATCCTTACGGAAAAGCAGGCCCTCGCATCCTTCGATCGGGCCAAGGAGCTCTTCCAGCATTACCGGGACAACGCGGCTCGCGTCGAGATAAATCGACTGCTGGAATCCAACGCTTCCACGGCCTTGAAGGTGAAGGCGAAGACGCTTTCCACCTTCGTTCAGGCTCCCGACTGGAGAAGCCTGACCGATGTGCCCGTTTATGCCCAGGTCCGCGCCGACCCCTATCTCTATCGCGATTGCGCGGTCATTTGGAGGGGTCGGGCGGCGAACATCCACGGGAAGGCCGGGGATAGGACCTTCGATTTTCTCGTGGGCTACGATGAGCGAAAGAACCTGGAGGGCATCGTGAGCGTGCACGTTTCCGATTCGGCCCTGCCCATTCCCGCCGATGCCGCCTTCGAGTTGCTCGCGACGATAAGCCCCCTCGACGGTAGCTTCGCCCTCGAGGCAGTCGCCCTTCATGAACTCCAGACACGATGAGGGCCGTGGTTCAACGCGTCCTTAGGGCCGAGGTCAGGGCCGGGGGAGACATCGTCGGATCGATCCAAAGGGGACTCCTCGTCTTCATCGGCGTGGCTCTCGGCGACACCGAGGAGGATGCCCGCTGGATGGCGGCGAAGCTAGGGGGACTTAGGATCTTCGAAGACGGGGAGGGCGCCATGAATCGCTGCCTCGAGGAAGAGGGCGGCTCCCTCCTCCTCGTATCCCAGTTCACCCTCCTCGCCGATGCGCGCAAGGGAAGACGGCCCTCCTTTTCGGCGGCGGCCCAGGGGCCGGAAGCCCGGAGTCTCTATGAACTCGTCTGCGAACTCGCGGCCGCCTCCGGCATTCCGGTCGAAAGGGGCCGCTTCGGCGCCGACATGAAGGTCGAGCTCGTCAACGATGGTCCCGTGACGATCCTCCTCGATTCCGCCAAGACCTTCTAGATCGCCTGTCGAACCCAAAGTACCTCATCATTTTGGCCATACTAAAAAGAGGGCCGCCCATCGGGCGGCCCTCCTGGCGTACATCGGTATTCCCGATTACTTGGCCTTCTTGGCGGCCGTTTTCTTCATAGTAGGCTTGGCCGCGACCGGCTTCTTTACGGCGGGCTTCGCGGGAGTCTTGGCGAGAGCCTTGGCGAGGGGCTTCTTTGCCACAGGCTTGGCCACGACAGCCTTCTTGGCGACCGGCGCCTTTTTGGCTACCGGCGCCTTCGCTACCGGTCTTGCCTGGGCCTTCTTGGCCACGGGCTCGGCGAGCTTCTTCGCCGCGGGCTTGGCAACGACTGCCTTCTTCGCGGCTGGCTTGGCCGAGACTGTCTTCTTCGCCTTCTTGGCCGCGGCCGCCTTCTTCGAGTTTTTGTCGTCGATCACCGCCTGGGCGGCGGCGAGGCGGGCGATGGGCACGCGATAGGGAGAGCAGGACACATAGTTCATGCCAGCCGCGTGGCAGAACTTGACGGAGCGGGACTCGCCGCCGTGCTCGCCGCAGATGCCGACCTTGAGGTCCTTGCGGGTCGAGCGACCCCTCTCGATGCCCATTTTGACGAGCTGGCCGACGCCACTCTGATCGATCGACACGAAGGGATCCTGGGCGAAGATGGCCTTCCCGCCCTCCTTCTCGGAGAGGACGTAATCGGGGAGGAAGCGTCCCGCATCGTCGCGGGAGAGGCCGAGGGTCATCTGGGTGAGGTCGTTGGTGCCGAAGGAGAAGAACTCGGCCACCTCCGCGATCTCGTTCGCTAGGAGGGCCGCGCGGGGAATCTCGATCATCGTGCCCATCATGTACTTAACCTTGGACTTGGCCTTGGCGATGATGGCGTCGGCGACGAGCCTCGACTGGTCGACGAGGATGGAGAGCTCCTTCTTGTCGATGGTGAGGGGGATCATGATCTCGGGGAAGACCTTGATGCCGACCTTCTCGCACTCGACGGCGGCCTCGATGATGGCCGTCACTTGCATCTCGAGGATCTCGGGGTAGGTGATGGTGAGGCGGCAGCCGCGGTGGCCGAGCATGGGGTTGGATTCGTGGAGCTGGTCGATGCGGACCTTGATGTGCTCGGCGGAGAGGCCGGTGATCTTGGCGAGCTTGTTGACGCCGACATCGTCCTTCGGGGTGAACTCGTGGAGGGGCGGGTCGATGAGGCGGATGGTGACGGGCTTCCCGTCCATGGCCTTGAAGATGCCCTTGAAGTCGTCGCGCTGGAAGGGAAGGAGCTTTCCGAGGGCCTTTTTGCGGGCCGCGAGGTCGTCGGCGACGATCATCTCCTGGATGGCGAGGCGGCGCTCCTCGGTGTCGAAGAACATGTGCTCGGTGCGGCAGAGGCCGATGCCCTCGGCGCCGAGCTCGACGGCCTTGGCGGCGTCGTAGGGGGTGTCGGCGTTGGTGCGGACCTTGAGACTGCGGACCTCGTCGCACCAGGAAAGGAGGGTCTTGAACTCCTTGGTCTGCTCGGGCTTCTTGAGGGGGAGGGAGCTGGAGAAGACCTCGCCGGTGGTGCCGTTGAGGGTGACCTCGTCGCCTTCCCTGAGGGTCTTTCCTCCGACCTTGAGGGTCTTCGACTTCTCGTCGATGTCGAGGGCCTCGCAGCCGACGATGCAGCACTTGCCCCAGCCGCGGGCGACGACGGCCGCGTGCGAGGTCTTGCCGCCGGTGGCGGTGAGGATGCCCTGGGCGGCGTGCATGCCGCCGACGTCCTCGGGACTGGTCTCCCTGCGGAGGAGGATGACCTTCTCGCCCTTGGCGGCCCGGGCCTCGGCCTCGGCGGCCGTGAAGACGAGCTTGCCGGAGGCGGCGCCGGGGACGGCGTCGATGCCCGTGGCGAGCTTGAGCTCCCTGAGCCTGGCGGCGCCGATGGAGGGATCGACGATGGGGTAGAAGACCCCCTCGATCTGCTCGGGCGTTATGCGCGCGATGGCTTCGGACTTGGTGATGAGGCCCTCGTTCACCATGTCGACGGCGATCTTGAAGGCGGCCGAGGGAAGACGCTTGCCGGTGCGGCACTGGAGCATGTAGAGCTTCTCTTCCTCGATGGTGAACTCGAGGTCCTGCATCTCCTTGAAGCTCTTCTCGAGGGTCTTGCGGACCTGGAGGAGCTGCTTGTAGGCCTTGGGAAGCTTGGTCTCGAGCTCGACAAGTTTGAGAGGGGTTCGGATGCCGGCGACGACGTCCTCGCCCTGGGCGTTGATGAGGCAATCACCGTAGAACTCGTTGGCGCCCGAGTTGGGATCGCGCGTAAAGCAGACGCCCGTGCCTGATGTATCGCCCTTGTTGCCGAAAACCATCT
>DATKTD010000084.1:0-12996 GCA_035531315.1 Rectinemataceae bacterium | reverse complement strand
GAAAAGGCCGCTGCGAAGGCGAGGGCAACAAAAGGGGTCTGGGAGGGCCCAAGCGAGGGAAAGAGGGGCGAAAGGGGGTCGAGGGTCCTCGCAAAACCGGCCAGGGCCAGGAAGGGTAGGGACGAGGCGGCGATGGCCAGGGCCTTCGTCGAGTCGAAGCCCCGTACGTAGAGCATGGTGGCTATGGCAAAGGTCCAGAGGGGAATGGCCCAGGCCGCCCACGAGAAGGTCGATAGGAGGGCGATCCCCGGCAGACCGAGGGGAAAATCGGGCCGCATCGAGGCGGATAGCAAGAAAAGGGCCGTCAAAAGGCCCCCGGCGGCGAGTATCCCTCCGACGATCGGCAGGGCGATCGCGAATTCCTTGGCCTTGTCGGATTTCGGTTCTTGTGGCATGAGACGAGGATCCTCCCCTTCTTTTTCTATCGGCGGATTGGGAGGCCGGCGAAAGGACAGGATCGAGACGCCCCGTCGGAATCGAGCCCGCAGCCCCCGGCCGGCCCGGCAGGCTCCGGTCCCCGCGGCTCGGGCATCCGCCATGCCGGATGATTGCCGCGAAGGGTCCCTTCCTTGTATATTCCAGCCCTGTTCAATCAATTTTGGTCCATTATGGATTCGGGCCTCCGCCCGGAAGGAAGTTTCATGGTCATAGAAAAGAATCGCGTCGTATCGATCGACTACAAGCTCGTCGACGACGACGGCGATCTCATCGATTCCTCGGAGGATGGAGAGCCCCTCGTCTACCTTCACGGAAACGGCAACATCATTCCCGGTCTCGAGAAGCATCTCGAGGGCAAGAAGCAGGGCGACGCGGTAAACTGCGTCATCGCCGCCGTCGAAGCCTACGGCGAGCGCGACGAAAGCCTCGTCTTCACGGTCGGCAAGGACGAATTCGAGGGCACCGACGTGGCCGTGGGCATGCAGTTCGAAGCCCATGGCGAACACGGCGTCCAGATCGTCACCGTCATGTCCGTGGAGGGCGACGAGGTCAAGGTCGACGCCAACCATCCCCTCGCGGGCGAAAATCTCCATTTCGACGTCAAGGTCGTCGAGGTCCGCGAAGCCTCGGCCGAGGAACTCGAGCACGGCCATGTCCATGGCGCCCACGGTCACGATCACGGTTGCGATTGCGAGGGAGACGACTGCGATTGCGACGGAGACGGCTGCGAAGACGGCTCCTGCGACCATCACCACGGCCACTGAAATCGCCGAGCCCATCGCGCCCTAGGCCGTCCGCGAGGCGGCCAAAAGCCGCCCGAAGCGAGCCCCAGGCGGGCCCCTCGATGCGACTACGCCCCCTCGATGCGCTGATCCTGGCCGTCGCCCTCGCGGCGACGGTTTTCGTCTCCGTGGCCGTCCTCGGCCATGGAGGCGGCAGCGTCGTCGTGAGGATCAGCGGCCGGGGCGGCGAGTGGGACTATGCGCTTTCGAAGGATCGCGATGTCAGGGTGGAGGGCCCCCTCGGCACGACCCTCGTTCATATCGCCCAAGGTAGGGTGGCCATCGTCGACTCGCCCTGTCCCAACAAGACTTGCGTCCTCGCCGGCTCGATCACGAGGAGCGGCCAGTGGCTTGCCTGTCTTCCCAACAAGGTCTTCGTCCGCCTCGAGGGCGGGGAATCGAAGGGTCTCGATGCCGCGACCTGGTAGGCGGACCCCGGCGGCCCGCGATGTCCCGAGGGCCGTGCCGGTCCTCGGCGCCTTCGCCTTCTTCCTCTCGGCCATCGAATACACCTTTCCCAAGCCCCTCCCCTTCATGCGGCTCGGGATCGCCAACCTCCCCATCCTCCTGGCCGTCGACCTTCTTCCCCTCCCCTCCTACCTCCTCCTCGCCTTCGTAAAATTCGCCGGCATGGGTCTCGTGTCGGGGACCCTGCTTTCCTACGTCGCCGTCTTTTCCCTCGCCGGCAGCCTTTCGGCGGCCCTCGCTATGCGGGCGACGAGGTTCCTCTTCCGCGACGGCGTCAGCCATCTGGGCATCTCGGTCGCCGGGGCCATGACCTCATCGGCGGTCCAGATAATCCTCGCCCGCGCCCTTGTGTTCGGCGAGGCGGCCTGGGCCATGGCGCCCATCTTCCTCGGGGCGAGCCTCGTCACGGGTAGCCTCCTCGGCCTCTTCGCCAATCGCTTCACGGCCTCCTCGCGCTGGTATGCCGGCATCGCGGGCGGGCCCTCGCCGGCCGCCGAAGGGCCCTCGGATGGAAACCCCGCCCCCGAAGAGGAAGGGACCGCGGGGGTCGGCCCAAAGCCGGAAGAGGGAACCGGGCCCCCGCCATTCGGAAGGCGGACCGCCTCGCGTCGGCGCCTCCGCCCCCTCCGCTGGGACGAGGGCCTCCCGCCAGAGCATCTGGCCATCGCCGGCGTCATCGTCGCCCTCTCGATAATCTTCCAGCCCCGGCCCGGCCTCAAGGCCCTCGCCGTATTCGCCCTCGGCCTCCTCCTCGTCCTTTCGGGACGACGGCTCAGGCCCCTGGCCACGATCATGGTAATTGTGAGCATTGTCGGCGCAAACCTCGCGATCCCCGTCGGAAGGGTCCTCGCGAGGCTGGGGCCCATCGTGATCACGGAGACCGCCCTCCTCGAGGGCCTCGGCAAGGCCCTCGCCTTCGAAGGCCTGGTCTTCGCCTCGCGCCTCGCCCTCGGGCCGGGGTTGCGCTTCCCCGGCCTCTTCGGCAAGACCCTCGGCGAGGCCTTCGCGACCTGGCGGAGGATCATGGAACTCGAGCCTCGCTTCAGGCCCGCGAGCTTCGTTAAGGACGCCGACGCCCTCCTCCTCAAGCTCGAGGCCGAGGCTCCAAGCCGAGAGGGCTCGAAAGCGACGACGGAAACCGAGGAAGCCCCGCCGACCGTCGGAGCCTCGCCGATGGACCTGGTCTTGGATAAAAGGATGCTCAGGCTTCGCGAAATCGGGCTCGGCCTGGCCTGCCTCGCGGCCCTCGCCCTCCTCGCCGCCGGCCGTCTGGCCATTGCACCGAGTTCGCGTTAGCGGCCCTAGGGCGAGGAACCCGGATTCCTCGCGGGTGGGAAGATTTACCGAAGCTTGAAGGGCTCGACAGCCTTGCGTACCGAGGCGATGAGGGTGGAGGTGGTGCCCGCGGCAGCCAGGGCGTCCCTGACGGCCTCCTCGATCTCGGACAGGGCGGCGACCACGGCGTCGGAATCCTTCATGGTCAGGTCGTTGGCCCCGTTGAGTAGGTCGACGCGGCGGAGCACCGTCTCGTTGCCCCGGGCCATGGCTTCGGCCGTCTCCGAAATCTCACCCGCGATGTCCCTGAGCCTCACGATGCCCTCGAGGGCCGCGGAGCCTCCCAGGCGCTGCTCGTCGAGGGCATGGGCGATCCCGTCGACCTTGGAGCCGAGTGTCCGCGCCCTTTCGAGGATGGCGCCGAAGGATTCCCCCGCCGCCTCGCTCGAGCCTCGCACCGTCGCGATGGAGGCCACGACCCTGTCGAGGTCGCCGCCGATCTCCCTTGCCTTGGCCGTCGCCTGCTCCGCGAGGCGGCGGATCTCGTCGGCCACGACGGCGAAGCCCCTGCCGGCGTCGCCGGCGTGGGCGGCCTCGATCGCCGCGTTCATCGCCAGGAGATTGGTCCGGTCGGCGATCTCGGCGATCAGCCGCGCGGCCTCGCCGAGGCTCTCGGAGGAGGCGCCGATCTCCTCGACGGCGGCCGAGGCCTCTTCCATCCTGCCGCGGCCTCCCTCGCCCTCGGCCTGGAGGCGGTCGCGTTCGGCGAGGGCCTCCCGCGCCGCGATCGTGGCCGCGTCGATGCCGGCCATGATCGCCTCCACGGAGGAGGCCGAGGCGCGGGCGGCCTCGTGCTGGCGCTCGAGCGACTCCGAGAGTCCCTCGACCCCGCGCACGATGTCCTGCATCGAGGAGGTCGTCTCGCCGACGAGGACCGATTCCTCCTCCAGGCGGGAGCGAGAGCCCTGCGTGCTCCCGGTGATGTCGCGCATCGCGCCGCCCACCCTGTCCATGCTGCCCGCCAGCGCCAGTCCCGTGCCGTCGAGGTCGTCGATCTGCCCCTTGAAGGCCGAGACGAGGAGTCCGAGTCTGCCGACGAGGCTGTCCACCGAGGCGCACAGGCGGCCTATCTCGTTGTTGGCGCGAATTCCGAGCTGCACCGTGAGATCGCCGTCGCCCACTTTCTCCACCGCGGAGACGATGCTGTCGAGCACGCGGTTGATGGAGCGCATGGCTATCAGGGCCGCCGCCAGGCCCATGACGAGGATCACCCCCGTCATGACCGCCACGAGGAGGCTGTAGAGCGACTTGGTGGCCGCCGCGGCGATGGCCACCTTGCCGCTGGCCTCCTCGGAAAGCCCGACGAGCTTGCGCATCTGGGCCGAGATCTCCCCGAAGCGGATGGTCGCGATGCCGAAGTCCGATTCGCCGATCAGGCCCGAGCCGTAGGAGGTGACGATGGTCTCCGCGGCGTTGGCGAAGCCGCCCGCGGCCTGCCTCGCGTCCAGGATCGTCGACCTTATCTCGTCGGGGAGCTTGGGGTGCGCGTTGAGCGACTCGAGGGTCTTGAGGGCCCGGGCGCGGGTGCTCTCGTGGGCGGCGATGGCTTCCCTGAGGTCGGGCGATTTCTCGAGGTAGGCCAGTCTCGCCCGGTAGAGCGACAGCATGCTGTCGGAAAAATCGTGGTCGGCGCTCTGGCTGAGGATGGCGACATCCAGGGCCCCCGACTCGCTCTCGAGGCTGTCGCCGATCCGCGTGATCGCGACGAAGGCGAGCACGCTCACGATGGCGACCCCGACAAAGGCTCCCGCCACGATGGCTGCGAAGCGGGCCGCTATGCCGAAACGCGCTCCCTTCCCCTTCATGACACCTCCCGCGCCCCGGACTAGCCCTTCACGACGATGTTGACGAGCTTGTCCCTTACCGTGACTATCTTGACCACTTCCTTGCCCGCCGTCCACTCGGTCACCTTCGGCAAAGCCCTTGCTCTTTCGGCCAACGCGTCCTCGGCGGTGCCCGCCGGGGCGGTGAAGCGTTCGCGGATCTTGCCGTTCACCTGCACCACGATCTCCCTTTCCTCGTCGACGCAAAGGGCCTCGTCCCAGCTGGGCCAGGGCTCGCGCGCGAGGCCTTCGCCCGGGGCCGCGGTCACGCCGGCCCGGGCAGTCGTTCCGCCGCGGCCGGCCAAGGCTCCTTCCTTCTCCCAGAGCTCCTCCGCCAGATGGGGGGCGTAGGGCGCGAGCATCAGGATCATCGCCTCCCAGAGCGATCGGGGCAGGGTCTCGAGCCTCGCGGCCTCGTTCGACAATATCATCATCGCGGAGATCGCGGTGTTGAAATTGAGGGTATCCGTGTCGCTTGTCACCTTCTTGATCGTGCGATGGAGGAGCTTGAGGATGTCCCCGGAAGGCGCCTCGTCCACGAGCTTCTTCGTGCCCTCGGCGAGGGCCTCCCCTATCGACCAGAAGCGCTCGAGGAAGCGGGACACGCCGACGAGACCCGCCGTCGACCAGGGCTTCGACACCTCGAGCGGCCCCATGAACATCTCGTAGATCCGCATCGAGTCGGCGCCGAAATCGCGGACGATGTCGTCGGGGTTGATCACGTTGCCCCTCGACTTGGACATCTTCTGGTTGTCCTCGCCGAGGATCATGCCCTGGTTGACCAGGCGGATGAAGGGCTCCTTCGTGTTGACGAGGCCCAGGTCGAAGAGGACCTTGTGCCAGAAACGCGAATACAGGAGGTGGAGGACGGCGTGCTCGACCCCGCCCACGTAGAGATCGACGGGCATCCAGTACTCGAGCTTCGCCTTGTCGACGAATTCCTTTGCATTGGTAGGATCGATATAGCGGAGATAGTACCAGCAGGAGCCGGCCCACTGTGGCATGGTGTTCGTCTCGCGGCGGGCCTTGCCCCCGCACTTCGGACAGCTGGTATCCAGCCAGGCGCCCGTGTTGGCCAGGGGCGACTCGCCCGTGCCGCTCGGCGTGTAGGACTTCACCTCGGGGAGGACCAGGGGCAGCTCGGATTCGGGGAGGCCGACCACCCCGCATTTCTCGCAGTGGACGACGGGGATCGGCTCGCCCCAGTAACGCTGGCGGGAAAAGAGCCAGTCGCGGAGCTTGTAGTTGACGGCCATCTTCCCGATGCCCCTCGACTCGAGCCACTCGGTGATCTTCTTCTTGAAGACCGAGGTCGGCGTGCCGTTCCACTCGCCCGAATTGACCGCGACGCCGTCGGCCGCGGTGCACTCGGAGGGCTCCGCGGCCACGACGCCGCTCCTGGCCTCGGGGCTGCCCTCGGCCGCGACCACCTGGATGATGGGCAGGCCGAATTTCTTCGCGAAGTCCCAGTCGCGCTCGTCGTGGGCCGGCACGGCCATGATGGCCCCCGTGCCGTAGGAGATGAGGACGTAGTCGGAAATCCAGATCGGGATGCGACGGCCGTTCACGGGATTGACGGCGAAGGAGCCGGTGAAGACGCCCGTCTTGTCCTTGGCGAGATCGGTCCGCTCGAGGTCGCTCTTTTTCGCGGCCTCCTCGACGTAGGCCTCGACGGCCGAGCGCTGGGCCCCCGTCGTGATCTTCGCGACCAAAGGATGCTCGGGCGAGAGGACCATATAGGTGGCGCCGAAGAGGGTGTCGGGCCTCGTGGTGTAGACCTCGATGAAGTCGCCCGTGGAGGCGGCGGAGGGCTTGGCTGCCGCGCCTTCAAGTTCGCCATCGCGCGCGATGGCGAACTTGACGCTGGCGCCCTCGCTGCGGCCGATCCAGTTGCGCTGCATCATCTTGACCGGTTCGGGCCAGTCCACCCCCTCGAGATCCTCGAGGAGCCTGTCGGCGTAGGCGGTGATCCTGAGCACCCACTGGCGGATGCGCTTCCGCACCACCTTGGTGTGGCAACGGTCGCACTCCCCGTCCTTCACCTCCTCGTTGGCCAGGCCGGTCTTGCAGGAGGGGCACCAGTTGATGGGCATCTCCGCCTCGTAGGCCAAGCCCTTGTCGAAGAGCTTGAGGAAGATCCACTGCGTCCACTTGTAGTAGTCGACGTCGCTCGTGGCTATCTCGCGGTCCCAGTCGTAGGAGAGGCCGAGACTCTTGATCTGGACGCGGAAGCGCTCGATGTTGGCCGCGGTCGTCACCGCGGGATGGGTGCCGGTCTGTATCGCGTAATTCTCCGCGGGCAAGCCGAAGGCGTCGAAACCCATCGGATGGAGGACATTGTAGCCCCGCATGCGCAGGAAGCGGCAGTAGATGTCGGTGGCCGTGTAGCCTTCGGGATGGCCGACATGGAGGCCGGCCCCCGAAGGATAGGGGAACATGTCGAGGACGTAGCGACGCTTATCCTTGGGAAAGGAGGGATCCTCGAGGGCGCGGAAGGTCTTCTTATCCTCCCAATGCCTTTGCCACTTCTTCTCTATCGCGGTGAACGGATACTTGGCCATGAAAGCTCCCCGGAAATGCTATCGGAATGGCGGCGATGATAGCAGGGAGGCTCCCGGCAGACAAGGCTGGCCCTGCCCTGGGTCGCGGAAACCGAAAACGCGCGGGGAGTCACGATGTCGCGACGAGTAGGATCCGCCAGGGCTCCGAAGACTTCTGGTTCGGGCATCCTCTGCCGGCGTTCCGGCCAAGACGAATATGGCCCCTCGTCCACCCTCGTGCGGACCCGGTGGAAGCTCAGACCCTTTTTCAAGGCAGAATATCGACCGTCCTTCCCCCGGGCAGCGATGCCACGAAGCCCCCCGGCCCGGGCGGATAGCCGATCGGGAAGTCCGTCGAGACGATCTGGGCGCCCGAGGCGAGGGCGGCCACGAGGATGCCCGGTCTGAGGTCTCCGCCCGCCCCGGCCATCGTGCGCACGATCGTGCCTCGGGCCTCCGCTGCGGCGATCGTGGCGGTGTCGGCGAAGGGATCGTTGAGGATCGCGAAGTAGGCGCCCGGCACCCCTCCGGGAAGGCAATCGAACATCGCGCGACCGGCGAGCTTCGGGTGACCCGCCTCGTAGATCGCGCGATAGGCCTCGTTCTCGTGGAGGACGACGAGGAAGCGGCCGCGCAGCCTCCCCACCACCGGCCAGGGGCCGCCCTTCCTGTCGTCGGGCGTGAAGAGGCTTGGGCCGAGGCCCTTCCTGATGGCGGCGTCGAGGCGGTCGAAGGCCGCCGCGTCCCAGGGGCCGAGGGAGGGATCGAGGAAGCTGTAGTCGTTCTTGAGCTCGAAAAGGAGGACGATGGGCAGATGTCCGGGATTCCGGTCGGACCAGAGCGCGAGTTCCTCGAGGGCGAGGGCGAAGTCGGGTTCCCAGGTCCGGGGATCGACGAGGGGCACGTGTTCGAGGATGAAGCTGCCGCCGCGGGGCCTGAGATCGAGTTCGAAGCTCCGAAGACCGAGGTCGAGCTGTTCGGTGAGACTCTTGTGGGCGTAGGCAAGGTTTCGGGGCTCGCCCGGCTTGACGAGGCCGATGAAAAAGAGGCCCAGCCGATTTGAGCCGCGCCGGTAGCTGTTGTGGGTAGCCAGGAGACGGAGCTTCGCGAAGGGAGTGGCGTCCGGGATGGAGCGATCGACGGCGAGGCTGGGAGAGGGAGCCCGATCCCCGACCCTGAGGGCCTCGATCCTGGCGACCTGATTTCTCTCCTCCACGCCTCGATCGGCGAGAAGGGCCGCCACGGAGATGCCGAGGGCGAGGAGGGCAGCCAGCACGAGGGCTCCGGCGGCGGCCGCGATCGTCGCGAGGATGCGGGGGACTGTCTTTCCCGTCTTCGTGTTCATGGGCCGAGTGTAGGTCGCCTCCCATCCCGGGGCAAGCGTAGCCTCGCGCGAGCCTGGCGATATATCATCTTCCCATGCCCCCGAGCTTCCTCTGGTACGACCTGGAAACCTTCGGCCTCGACCCGCGCGGCGACCGCATCGCCCAATTCGCCGGAGTCCGCACCAACGGCAAGCTCGACATCGTCGGCGAGCGCATCGTCCTCTACGCCAAGCCGGGCGGCGACTGGCTTCCGAACCCCGAGGCCTGCCTCGTCCACGGCATCAGCCCCCAACACGCGGAGGAGGCAGGCATCGGCGAGTACGAGCTCGCCCTCAGGCTGCGGGCCGAGATGACCCAGGCCGGCACCACCAGCGTCGGTTTCAACACGGCCCAGTTCGACGACGAGTTCGTGCGCAACCTCTTCTACCGCAACCTCCTCGACCCCTACGAGCGCGAATGGGCCAATGGCTGCTCGCGCTGGGACGTCATCGACCTGGCGCGGGCCGCCCGCGACCTCAGGCCCGAGGGCATCGTCTGGCCCGCCGACGAGGAGGGCAAGCCCCTCTTCCGCCTCGAGGCCCTGGCGAAGGCCAACGGCATCGCCCACGAGAACGCCCACGACGCCATGGGCGACGTCCTCGCCACCATCGGCTTCGCCCGCCTCATAAAGGAGCGCCAGCCCAAGCTCTTCGAGTGGCATTGGAAGAACAGGGGCAAGGCGGCCCTCAAGCGTCTCGTCAGGCTCGACGAGCGCGCGGCCCTCGTGCACAGCTCCGCCATCCACACGAGCCAAAAAGGTTGCACGACACTGGTCGCCCCCGTCGCCTTCGACCCCGAGAAGGCCAATCATCTCGTCGCCCTCGACCTCCGCTACGATCCCGGCGAGATCATCGACCTGCCCGTGGAGGAACTCCGGCGCCGCGCCTTCACGAGGCGCGACGAGCTCGAGGTGCCCCGCCTCCCCCTCGTCGACATCCAGCTCAACAAGTCGCCCTTCCTCGCCGAGGCCAAGGTCATGGATCCGGCCACGGCGGAGCGTCTCGGCATCGATCTCGCCGCCTGCGAGCGGCACCGCGCGATCCTCTCGAAGAGCAGGGAACTCCTCCAGAAACTCGTCGCCGTGTACGCCATGTCCGAGCCGCCGGAAGAGCCCGATGATCCCGACCTCATGATCTACTCGGGGGGCTTCTTCCCCGACGAGGACCGCGAGCGGCTCGATCGCCTCCACCTCCTCGTCGCCGAAAAGGGGGCGGCCGGAGCCAAGCAGGAACTCTATTCCTGGCGCTTCCGCGACGAGCGCATCCCGCAGATGATCAGGCGTCTCTACGCCCGCAACTTTCCGGAGACCCTCGGAGCCGAGGAAGGAGCCCGCTGGCGCGACTTCTGCGCGAGCCGCCTCCAGCTGCCCCCGGCACCGAGGGCCACGAGCCTCGCCGTCTTCAACAAGATCCTCGATCAGTGTCTTGCCGACCCCGCGACGCCCGCCCGCGACAGGGCCCTCCTCCTCGCCCTCCTGCAATGGCGCTCGAGGCTCGAGACGGAGGTCCTGGCCTACAGGGGGAAGTGAGGCGACGACGTCGCCTCACTTTGCGAAAGCCCTCGCCGGCCGCGCCGCCCGCGACAGGGCTCCCGCCCTCAGCCCGAAGCGGCCGCGGTTCCCCTTCCCTGTCTGGAGGCCGCTGCCGCGCGGACGGCCCTCGCGTCGAAGGCCCGCTGGAGGAGGCAGAAGACGAATACGAGAAAGCCGACGGCGATACGCGTCCACCAGGAGTTCAGTGTGCCCTGGAAGACGATGAGGACCTGGATGGTTCCATATACGAGGACGCCGAGCATCGAGCCGAAGACGGAGCCGAAGCCCCCCGTGAGGAGGGTGCCGCCGATGACCACCGAGGCTATCGTATCGAGCTCCATGCCCTTGCCGTCGAGGGCGTAGCCGGAGAGCGTGTAGAAGGTGAAGACGATGCCCGCGAGGGCCGAGCAGAAGCCGCTCAACGCGTAGATCGCTATCTTCGTCCGCCTGACCGGAAGCCCCATGAGGACGGCCGACTGCTCGCTGCCGCCTATCGCGTAGACGTTCCTCCCGAAAGCGCTGTACCTGGCCACGAAGAGGCCGACAAGGACGGTCGCCAGGGCTATCACCGCGCTCGGGGACAGGAAGTTTCTTCCAATTATCAGTATCTGCGCGTGGGCCGCCTTCTCCCAAAAGGCGTTGGTGATGCCGATCGTGTCGATGCTCACGACGTAGCAGAGGCCCCGCGCCAGATAGAGCCCCGCGAGGGTGATAATGAAGGGCGGCAGGTCGAAGGCGTGGATGAGGTAGCCCATGAAGGAGCCGAGGGCGATGCCTACGAGGAGGACGATAGGGATCACGAGGATCGGGTCGAGATGGGACTTCTCGAGGAGGCTCGAGGCTATCATCGTGGAGAGGGCCAGCACGGAGCCCACCGACAGGTCGATGCCCCCCGAGACGATGACGAAGGTCATACCCACCGCGAGGATGAGGAGATAGGCGTTGTCGATGAAGAGGTTGAGGAAATTCTGCAGGGAAAAGAAGCCGATGAAGGCCACGGAACCGGCGCCGAACATGACGATGAACAGGGCGAGGGTGACGAGGGTCGGCAGGTTTCGCGTGTCGATCGCGTTCCTCCTTTTCATGCCTCGACCTCCTTGCTTCCGAAGAGAGCCGAAATCTTGGCGCGGAAGCTGCCCGACTGGAGAAGACTCACCGCGTAGACGAAGAGGGCCTTGACGACCTGGGAGATCTCAGGCGGGACATTGAAGGCGTAGATGGTCGTCGTCAGGGTCTGGATGATGAGGGCACCCACCATGCTGCCGAGGAGGTAGAACTTGCCCCCGTTGAGCGAGGTCCCTCCGAGGACCACGGCGAGGATAGCGTCCAGCTCGAAGAGGTTGCCGGCGTTGTTGCCGTCGGCGCTCATCACCGTCGAGCAGACGACCAGACCGGAGATGCCGGCGCAGAAGCCGCTGAAGGCGTAGACCCAGAACAGGATGTTCTTCGCGTTGATGCCGGCGAAACGGGCCGCGGTCGGATTGATGCCGACGGCCTCGATGAAGAGACCGACGGCCGTCCTTCGCGTCACGAGGGCCGTCATCAGCAGGAGGAAGGCCACGATGAATATCGAAAATGGCAGACCGAGCCAGTATCCTTGGCCGAGAAGGGCGAAGGGCTTCGCGTAGAGCCAGACCACCATGGCGTTCGTCGTCACCATCGCGATGCCGCGGCCGGCCACGAAGAGGATCAGGGTCGCGATGATCGGCTGCATGCCGATCCGCGAGACGAGGAGGCCGTTCCACATTCCGGCGAGGGTCGAGACCAGGAGGGCCGCCGCCATGGCCGCGACGATGGGATACTTCGGGTCGCCCTTGAGGTCCCCGCCTATGAGCATGGCGACCACGCCCGCCGAGATCGCGACCACCGAGCCGACCGAGATGTCGATGCCATGGGTCGCTATGACGAGGGTCAGGCCCACGGCGAGGATCATTATCGGGGCGGCGTTCTTGATGATGTCGATGACGTTGCCGAAGAGATGGCCATCGATGATTTCCAGCTTGAAGAAGTTCGGCGTGAAAAAGAGGTTGAAGCCCATGAGCGCCGCGAGGGCGACGAGGGGCCAGAAGACGCTGCCCAAGGGTCTTTTCGCCGCGGCCATGCCTACCTTCCTCCCGCGATCGTCTGCATGATCGCGCTCTCGGTCATCTCGTCCCCGCCCAGCTCGGCCACCTTCTTCTTGTCCCGGAGCACGGCGACCCGGTCGCTGCAACGCAACAGCTCCTCGAACTCCGAGGAGATGAAGATCAAACCCATCCCACCGGCGCCGAGATCCAGAATCAGTTCCATGATCTCGAGCTTGGCTCCCACGTCGATGCCCCGGGTCGGCTCGTCCAGGATGAGGAGGGAGGGATCGGTCGCGAGCCATCTGGCGAGCATCATCTTCTGCTGATTGCCGCCGGAGAGCTGCTTCGCCGTCGCGGCCGAACTCGGCGTCTTTATGCCGAGGGATTCGATGAGGCGATCGGCTATCTCCGATTGACGCCGGGCTGACAGAAAATGGAAGACCCCCTGGCGCGCCTGGAGGGCGAGAATGATGTTCTCGCGGATGGAGAAATCCGCGAGGATCCCCTCCGCCTTCCTGTCCTCGGAGCAGAAGCCCATGCCCGCCATGAGGGCCGCGTGGGGCGAACGGAAGGCCACCTTTCCGCCCCTGAAACTCATCGAGCCCGTGTCGGCGGCGTCGATGCCGAACAGGAGCCTGGCCATCTCGGT
>DATKTD010000083.1:0-6406 GCA_035531315.1 Rectinemataceae bacterium | reverse complement strand
AGGGCCTTGTTGTCCTTGCCGAGCATGATGGAATAGTACACATCATTCACGGTCATGGGGCTGCCGTCGCTGAATTTGACGTCCTTCCGGATCGTGAAGGTCACGGACTTGAGGTCCTTCGACCATGCCCACTTCTCGGCGAGCCAGGGATTGGCCGTGGCGTTCGCGTTGTTAAAGTAGATGAGGGTCTCGTAGATGCAGCCCCCCGCCGCTTCGAGGGCGGCCCCGCTGAAGGGGTTGAAGTTCCTCACGAGGACACCCTGGGTGTTCGAGGTAGCCTTGAGGACGCCGCCCCGCTTGATCGTCTGGGCGCCGACGGCCACGGCGAAAATGCCGAGGATCGCCGCGACCACGAGAATGCGTTTCTTCATCGAAAGCCTCCTTACGACAACTGCGCCGAAATCGTTCCGGCGGTAGACATGGACGAGCCGAAGGGCTGCGTCGCTGACGACAGTTTCACGGGGGAGCCCCCCCTGGCCGGAATCTCGCCGGCCAGATAGTCGGCCACGCTCTGAGCCGAGGCCGGGCTGTATTCGAAGGCGCAAAGAAGGGCGCCCTTCCCCATTTCCCGGTATTCCGGAAAGAGATCGAGGTCATAGGGGCCCCGCATCGAGACGATGCCGACCCTTCGTCCGCCGCGGGCCGCCGAGGCGATGAGAGCCCGGACAAGCTCGACCTGTCCCGGATGCTTCCCCGCGTCGCAGATGCCTATGGCGACATCGCGGCCGGCGGCCTGGCGGAGGACGGCCGCTATTTCCTCCCCTCTCGGATCGATCGAGACGGCCAGCGAGTCGAAGCCGGACCCGACGCCGGCCACGGACTCCCCGGCGCCGCCCTCGCTGCCGGCGATGCCGCGAGCGGTCAACAGCGCTGAAACCCTCGGCGGCGGGGGTGGCGCCCCCGAAACCCTCGTGGAATCGGCGGCCAGGGGATCCTCGGCCCCGCCCAGCTTCTGGGGCAGTACATCGACGTACAGGGAAGCCGGGGCGAGGGGGAGGCCGGGCCCATCGCTGTAGAGGGTCAGGCTATCGCGCGAGATTCCGCGGGACAGGGCGAGGGAAGCGGGTCGGGCTATGGAGAGCGTGGCCTCGGCCCAGGTCGAGGGAGGGGGGGACAATCGAGCCTTCGCCGCGAAGATCCGCGAGAGCGATTGGTCGATCCGCGACTCGTCGACATCGCCCTTCCTCACGGCCTTGGCGATGGAGGCGGCCGCAGCCTCCTGGAGCTCATAGGTATGGCTAATGTCGATGATATCGGCCCCCGCCTTCAGCGACTGGACGGCCGCCTCGGGGAAATTGTCCGCGATCGCCTTCATCTCGAGACAGTCCGTCGTGATGATGCCCTTGAAGCCGAGGGCTTCCCTGAGGAGACCGGTCAGGATCCGCGACGACAGGGTGGCCGGCAGACCATCGGGCTCCAGCGCGGGAAAGCGGACATGGGAAGTCATCACCGAGGCCACACCCTCGGCTATGAGTCGCTTGAATGGAAGGAGCTCGACGGCCTCGAGCCGGCCAAGGTCATGGGGAATGAGGGGAAGACCGAGGTGGGAATCGACCTCCGTGTCGCCATGGCCGGGGAAGTGCTTGGCCGTGGCCATGATGCCGGCCTCGGCGAGCCCCGCGGCGAAGGCCGCGGCCAGCTCGGCGACCTTTTCCGCCTCGTCGCCGTAGCTCCTGACGCCGATCACGGGATTGGCGGCATTCACGTTCACGTCAGCGACGGGGGCGAGGTTCCAATTGATGCCGAGGGCCTGCAATTCCTCGCCACAGATCCTGCCGAGGGCGCGGATATCGACCAGCCCCCTCTTGCCTCCGGCTACGGCGGCCGCCTGGGCCATGGCGCCGGGCAGGGGGGTCATACCCTCGCGGAGCCGGGCGACGATGCCCCCCTCCTGATCCACCGAGATAAAAGGAGGAATACCCTTTCGGGAACTGACAATTCGCCGGATCTCCGTAGTCAAGGAGTGGACCTCCTCCGGATCACCGATATTCCGTGAAAATAATATGACATTCCCGGCGGCGAAACCATCCACGGCCCGCTTGAGATGCTCCAGCCCGGCCTTCCCCGCGGGAAAGCCGATCACGAGGAGCTGGCCGATCTTCTCTTCGAGACTGAGATCGGCGGCATTGGGCGGCGTGAAATTCATGGTCATGGAATATTGACACGATTCTGGAATAAAGCAACAGAAAATTTCAGTTTCGAGGCGAATATTGTAATTTTATTTCACATTTTTTCATTCATAGCATATGCTGTAACCATGACGACCCTCAGAACCATCGATGCCCTCGAAGCGCGCCAGGGCATCATCGACTTCTGGAACGCCCAGCTCGGCCAAGACTTTCCGCTGGATGAGGCACTCCTCCGCCAGAATCTCGGCCTCGAGAGGGATGAGCATGTCTGCTTCGTCGCGGAAGAGGGAGGGGGCATCGCCGGCCTTGCCATCGCCAAGAGGGCCCGGCGGAAGAACCTCAGCCCAGCCGCGGCCTCCCGGGGCTACCTCTCCCTCCTCCTCGTCGACGCCGCTTTGAGACGGCAGGGAATCGGGAGCGCCCTCCTCAAGGCCGCCGAAACCTGGCTCAGGGACCGCGAAGCCACCCATCTCAGGGTCGGAGGGGATCATTATCACTTCTTTCCCGGCCTCCCCCTCGAGGGAGGGACGACGCGGGCCGCCGAGGCCTTTCTGGACGCCAAGGGCTTCGATCGGGGCGAGGTGGAGCACGATCTTATCGGCGACCTCGACACACTGGGCTTCGACGAGCTCCAAAGCCTGCTTAAAAGTGGCGCCCCCGCCGACCGCAGCAGCCCCGACGAGCCCCCATCCTGGGGAGGAGGAGCTGAGCGGGGCATCGTGAGAGAGGACGGCCTTGAATTCCGCCACTACCGGCCCGGACTCCGTCGGGCCACCGGCGATTTTTTTGCCAGGTGCTTTCCCGGGCGCTGGGAAAGCGACGTCCTCGAAGCCATTGAAGCGGGGCTCGACCCCGCCGACCTCCTCCTCATTACAAGGAAGGCCCCGACCGGGGGCGGTTCCGGAAAGGGCGACGAGGTCCTCGGTTTTTGCCGGGTCGGCGACGACAGGAGCCTCATCCGAGGACCAGGCCTCTACTGGAAATCCCTCCTCGGCGATAGGCCCGGCGCCCTCGGTCCCATAGGCATAGACCCCCTGCTCAGGGGGAGGAACCTGGGCCTGGGGCTCCTGGCCTACGGCATTTCGGAGCTCAAGACCCGGGGGGCGCGAATGGTCGTCATCGACTGGACCGACCTCGTCGGATTCTATGGGAAGCTCGGCTTCGCGCCCTGGAAAAGCTATCGCATGTACGGCAAGACCCTGGGCGCCTGACCCGCTGGGCAGAGGCGGCCATACCGAGGCGTCGGGCCGGGCGCCGGGCGGGCGCGGCTTGTCACGCCATTGCCCCGTCACTATCCTCTGCTGCGGCATCCCCCACACGATAAGGAGCGACACCCCATGCCCGAATCCAAGGTCTTTTGGATCAGCCTCCGGACCAGCCCATCCAAGAACATCCTCGCCAAGCTCGACGGCCTCCTTCGGAAGGCCGGCCTCGCGGACCAGGAGCTTTCGGGCAAGTACACGGCCCTCAAGATCCACTTCGGCGAGCCGGGCAACATGTCCTACGTCCGCCCGCCCTACGTCGGCGTGATCTCGAAGCTCGTACGCGAGCTCGGCGGCAAACCCTTCCTCACCGACAGCAACACCCTCTATTCGGGCAAAAGGCACAATGCCTACGATCATCTCCGCGCGGCCCTCGAGAACGGCTTTTCCCGCGACGCGACAGGCTGCGACCTCATCATAGCCGACGGCCTCAAGGGCAACGATTTCGTCGACATGCCGGTACGCGGCGGCGAGCACTGCACGAGCGCCCGGATCGGCTCGGCCGTCGCCGAGGCCGATGCCTTCGTCTCGATCAACCACTTCAAGGGCCACGAACTCACCGGCTTCGGCGGGGCCCTCAAGAACATCGGCATGGGTTGCGCGAGCCGATCGGGCAAGAAATTCCTCCACGAGGTCTCGCACCCCGTCATCGACCGGGATTCCTGCACCGGCTGCGGCAGCTGCGTCGAAAACTGCGCCTCGGAGGCCATCACCCTCGACGCCGAGGGCAAGGCGAGCATCGACCACGACAAGTGCACCGGCTGCTGCCAGTGCGTCGCCGTCTGCCAGTACGGCGCCGCCCGCGCCTCCGAGGGTTCGGCGAGCAGGGTCTGCGGCGAGCGCATCGCCGAGTACAGCAAGGCCATCCTCGAGGGCAAGCCCACCTTCCACGTGAGCTTCGTGATGAACGTCTCCCCCAACTGCGACTGCTGGGCCAACAACGACGCCCCCGTGGTCGCCGACATCGGCGTCTTCGCGAGCCTCGACCCCGTCGCCCTCGACCAGGCCTGCGTCGACGCCGTCAATGCCGCGCCGGCCACCACGGGCACCGCCCTCACCGACTGCCATTACTCGGGCTCGGGCGAAAAATTCGGCCATATCCACCCCGACACCGACTGGTCGGCCACCCTCGACCACGCCGTAGGCATGGGTATCGGTACGAGGAAGTACGAACTGATAGAGGTCAAGTAAGGCGCAGGGCCCGGGAATGGGCCCGACCGCGAAAGGGTAAGGCCAATGTCCCGAGCCGAACGCCTCCTCGACCTCATCCAAAACCTTCGCCGCCGCCGCTACGCCGTCAGCGGCGGCGTCTTGGCTAAGGAGCTCGGCGTCAGCCTCAGGACCCTCTATCGCGACATCGCGAGCCTCCAGGCCCAGGGCGCCCCCATCGAGGGCGAGGCCGGCGTCGGCTTCGTCCTTCGCCCCGGCTTTACCCTGCCTCCGCTCATGTTCGGCGCCGAGGAAATCGAGGCCCTGGTCCTGGGCAGCCGCTGGGTGATCGAACGCGGCGACGAAACATTGGCTAAGGCCGCCAGGGACGCCCTGGCCAAGATCGGCGCCGTCCTCCCCGCCCCCCTCAAGGAAGTCCTCGAGACGGGGACCCTCATCGTGCCGAGCCAGGACAGGGTGCCGGTCGACGGGAAACTCATGGAATGCGTCCGCCGCTCCATACGCGAGGAAACCAAGATAAGCCTCCGCTACCGCGACGCCACGGATGAATTGACGCAGAGGATCGTCTGGCCCTTCGCCATCGGCTTCTTCGACCAGGTCCTGATGATCGTCGCCTACTGCGAATTGAGGAAGGACTTCAGGCATTTCCGCGCCGACCGCGTCGAATCCTGGGAGGATCTGCGCATCGCCTATCATCGCAATCACCTCGAACTCCTGCGCGAGTGGAGGGAGAGCCGCGGCATCCCGCCGGGCAAGCTTGACGGGGATCCGTGACTGCTGACACAAACTGACAGGCGCTCAAGATAGCTTTAGGCAACACCACTGATTCCCCCGAGGGACAAGGAGTTGTCATGAAGATTTTCGATTCGATCGTGCTCTACGTCGAGGACATCGCCGCGACTATGAAGTTCTACTCGGAGATACTCGGACGCGAGCTCCGACTCCTCGCCCCCACCTTCGTGGCCCTCGATCCCGACGAGCATCGCATCAGGGTATTCGTCAGGGCATAAGAGTCGCCGCGGGTCGCGCCCTCCCACGGGTCGCGGCCTCCAATGGTCGCGCCTTTAGGCGCGGCCCTTTCTCGCGGCTTTCCGCTCGACAGCAGGGGTCAGCGATCCTAGAATGCCAAGCTCCGGGCGAAACCAGGGACTCGATCGCAGCCCGCCGGAGTCTGCCAGGTGAAGATCTACTCCATCCCTTCCTTGATCATCGCGACCGTCTGCCTGACCATAGCCATCAGCGACACCCTGGCATGGGTGAGAAGAAGCCGGAGAAAGAGCGACCTGGCCTTCATCCTGACCTGTCTCGGCGGCGCGGCCTTCAACCTCTTCTGCTCCGGCGAGTACAGCGTGGAATCCCCGATCCAAAGCGTATTCTGGCTCAGGGGCGAGACCATCGCGAGCGCCATTTCGGGCTTCGCCCTTTTCTGGTTCATCGCCGAGGAGACCCTCCTCGTCAAGTCGCGCTATGTCCTGCTCTGCCTTCTCTGGGCCATCCTCGCCTCCCTCAGCCAAGTCCTCAAGCTCGGCGACCTGACCTGGATCGCGAGTCGTCCCTTCGTCTTGCGCGTCCCCCTCCCCTTCGGTCTGGACTTCGTCTATCGCGAGGTCGAGAGGGGCCCGATCCTCGTCGCCATCACCTCCATCGGCTTCCTGTTTCTCGTCTATCTCCTGGTCAAGGTCCTGAAATTCCGCCGCCTCGGCCGGCGCTCGGAATCGGCGGTCTTCATCATCGCCCTCGGTTTCGTCATCGCCGCGCAGATTATCGACTTTCTCATCGGGGTCGGGATATTCCACTTCGTCTTCCTCCTGGAATACGCCTGGCTCGGGACGATACTGGTCGTCG
>DATKTD010000082.1:0-10993 GCA_035531315.1 Rectinemataceae bacterium | reverse complement strand
CGAGATGCACACGCGCGTCGAACAAGGCAGGGGCCTCAACGCCCAGGACATGAACACCCTCATGGCCGAGCTCTTCGCCGAGGGCTACGGCGGCGAGATCGAGGTCGACCGCCACCGCGAAGGCTCCACCTGGGCCCAGTTTTCCCATCTTTATATGAATTATTACGTTTTCCAGTACACCACCGGCATCAGCGCCGCCCACGCCCTGGCCGCCCCCATCCTCGCCGGCGACAAGGCCGCGGCGGCCCGCTACGTCGACTACCTCTCGGCCGGCTCCTCCGACTACCCCGTCGAGGTCCTCAAAAAGGCCGGCATCGACATGAGCGGCCCCGCCGCCATCGAAAAGACCTTCGAGGTCCTCTCGGGCCTCGTCGATCGCCTCGAGCGTCTTACCGCCAAGTAGCGCTGCGGGCGTCCCCCCGCCGCCCCCGCAACGCGAGGGCGGCGGGGTCGCGTGCTTCGCTCCAATCTCGCGCCCGTGGACCTCGGCGGAGGCGGGTCTTCCTCCGGAAGCCCCGCCCCTGGCCGCCGCCGAGCGGGCGCGAGGATTTTCGCTTCGCCCGCTGACGCTGTTTGGGAAGGCCGTCGCCAATGCGGAGGCCTATACTTGAGCCTGTTCAGGAGGCCGATATGCTGACAATGAACCGGGCGGTGACCATTTCCGAAACAAAGGATGCCATCGAGATAATCGCCCCCGCCGAAAGCGATTTTTTCATCGACTCCGATTCCGGGAAAGAAAGGGCGGAGGCCCCCTTCTACTACGAAAGGGCGAGCGGCGACTTCACCGCCCGCGTCGCCGTCAGGCCGGCCTTCAAGAAAAAATACGATGCCGGCGGCCTCTTCGTGTTCGACTCGGCCTCGAAGTGGATCAAGCTGGAATTCGAGCTGACCGACCTCGGCCATCCCTCGGTGGTTTCCGTCGTCACCGACACCACATCGGACGACGCCAACGGCGAGCGCCTCGACGGGGCCGAGGAGATCCGCCTGCAAATCGCCCGCCGGGGCGATCTCTGGGTCCTCCACTACTCCCTCGACGGAAGGAAGTGGAAGATGGTCCGCTACTTCCGCTTGAAAATGAAAAGAGCCCTGCGCGTCGGCCTCGAAGCCCAGTCGCCCGTCGGCCGCGGCTGCTCGGTCACCTTCCGCGCCTACTCCCTGGTCCCCGGCGCCCCCGCCGACATGAGGAAGGGTCGCTAGGGCTCCCGACCGAGACCCGATTCCCGCCGGCCCTCCCCCGATCGGCTGAGCCGTGCTATCCTCATTCGCCGCGACCTGGAGTGTCGGTGGAGGATTTATGAAAACGGGAATGCGGATGTTCGCCCTCATCTGGGGAGGGCAGATAGTTTCGGTGATCGGCTCCCAGCTCTCGGGCTTCGCCCTCGCCGTGTGGGTCTACGATACGACCCGTTCGGCCACCCTTTCCGCCCTCGCCTACTGGGCCTTCAGCCTCCCGCAGATCCTCCTCTCCCCCTTCGCGGGGGTCTGGGTCGATCGATGGGGGCGAAGGAAATCGATGATAATCTCGGACCTCGGAGCCGGGCTTTGCGTCGGCATCGTGGCCCTTCTTTGGTACGCCGGCGCCCTCAGGCCCTGGATGATCGTACCGATCAACATCGGCATCTCCTCCTTCGCGAGCCTGATGTGGCCGGCCCAGTCTGCGGCCATCACCGTCCTCGTGCCGAAGGAACACTACGGCCGCGCCAACGGCATGGTGCAGACCATCGACGCCGTGGCCATGCTGGTCGGCCCCGCGCTGGCTGGAGCCCTTTACGCCACGCTCAAGGTGGGCAAGCTCGCCCTCATCGACGCGGCCAGCTACGTCGTCGCGATCGCCATCATGGTCCTCCTCGTCAAGATCCCCGAGCCCTCGCTGAGCGCGGAAGGTGGAAAGAAGACCCCCCTCCTCGAGGACATTAAGATCGGTTGGCGCTGGATCGTGGAACGCCGCGGCCTCGTGGCCCTCCTCTCCTACTTTCTCCTCGTCAACCTCCTCTCCAACTTCGTGAATCCGCTCTTCGATCCCTATGTCCTCGACGCCTGGAACCCGGCCACCCTCGGCTGGATAGCCTCCATCCTCGGCCTGGGCATGCTCGCCGGCACCCTGACGATGAGCGCCTGGGGCGGCACCAAGCGCCGCATCCTCACCCTCCTGGGCTCCGGAGTCCTCAACGGCATCTTCCTCGCCCTGGGCGGCTTCGCGACCTCACCCTCCCTCCTCGCCTTCGCGGGCGCGGCCATGATGTTCTTCCTCCCCTTTATGAACGCCTCCAGCCAGGCCATCTGGCAGGCCAAGGTCGCCCCCGAACTCCAGGGCCGGGTCTTCGCCGTCAGGCGGAGCATCGCCTGGTCGAGCGGCATCATCGCACCCCTTCTCGCCGGCCCCCTCGCGGACCTGGTCTTCAAGCCAGGAATGAGCGAGGGCGGGGGGATGTCGCGAATCCTCGGCCCCCTCCTCGGGGTGGGACCGGCCCGCGGCATAGGCCTGATGTTCATCCTTATCGGCCTCTCCACCGCCCTCGTGAGCCTCCTCTCCTTCGGCTGGCCCCTCCTTATGCGTCTCGAGACCGAGCTCCCCGACCACGGCCTGGCCGAAGCGAATGCCATGAGCGAGGACTAGCTCGGGTCGCGGTCGTGATCGCGATCGCGGCCTAGAGCCCCAGAATCGAGAATAGGGGCCAGCGCCCCAGCACCACGAAGATCGCCAGGGCGAGAAGGCCTTGGACTATCCAGAGAGCGAGATTCACTATTCTCTCCTTACTGTAACAAGTGATACACTTTATGGCAAGGCTAGCGTGAGGGCCAGGAAAACCCAAAGGCCTGGGGCAGAAAAGCCGGCGTGGGTGCGCGGCAAGGCGCCCGCTAGCTAGGGGCGTTTCCCGAAGGCCAAGGTCGCGAATACGATTGCCGAGACCAGACAGACGGCGAAGCCGGCGAAAAAGCCTATCCTCATCCCGGCCGAGGCGACGATGAGTCCTATGACGAAGGGCCCCGTCGAGTGACCGATGTCCATGATCGACGAGAGGGCGCCCATCGAGGCGCCGAGCCTTTCCTCGTCGGCGACATCGGAGACATAGGTGTTCGTCGCCACGGTCGAGAAGGACAGACCGAGGCCGAAGACAATGCCGACGAGGGTCGCCGCCGCGATGCCCCCCGCCAGCGGTATCAGGGCAAAGGCAGCGCCGAGGGCGACGATGCCGGACAGCACCTGCAGCCTGCGGTCGATGTTGTCGGAGAGCTTGCCGAACAGCGGCTTCGAAAGGGCCATCGCCAGGATCTGCAACGAGAAGATGAGGCCGATCTGGTAGATCGGAAGGCCGGAAGCCTGCAGGAAGAGCGGAAGGTAGGTTTCGAAGGCGCCATAGACGAAGTAGGTGGCCGCCTCCACGAGGGCCGTCGCCGCGAGGCGGCGATTACCGAGAAAGGAAACCAGGCTCGCGACGAAGACCCCAATCGACATCTTTTCCACGCCGATCGTTCCACCCCTGTCCCGAGGCATGGCCAGGGACAGGGCGAAGACGGGCAAGGCGAGGAGGAAGGTGCCGATATAAACCACCCGGAAATTCCAGCCGCCCTGCAGGGTCGCGAAAAGGGTCATGAGGGCGCCACCCGCGAGGGGGGCGAGGCTCCGGCCTACAAGCGTGGCCGAGGAGTAGATGCCGAGCTTTTCCCCCTTGGATCCGCGATACTCTGAGAGGATCATGGCCGAGGAGACCGGTCCGAGAATCGCGGTCGCCACGCCGTGGAAAAAACGGATGGGGATGAGCCAGAGGGGATTGGGCGCCACAAGGTAGAGCAGCGGCGCCGTCGCGAAGACCGAGGCGGCCACCACGAGGAGTCGCTTCTTCCCCATCCTGTCCGCGAGTAGGCCGACGGGGAAGCTGAGAACGATGCCCGCGATAGGCGAGATCGCCGCGACAAGGCCGATGAGGTCCGTGCCGGCGCCCATCGACCTGGCGAAGAGGGGAAGAACGGGGCTCTTCGACATCGTGGAAGAAAAAATGGCGAAGAAACCGAGGCTGGAAAGCAGGGTGATCAGCCTCGAGCCATCGAAGGCGCCGCCCCTCCCCGAGCCGCTCCCGCCCAGGCCGATCTCGCCGCCCACAGGGGCGACTCCGCCCCTGCCGCCCTCGCCACCCGCCCTCACCATCTCGCCCCCCTTCCATCGATAAAGGCGATCCTAGCATGAATTCTCGATATCGCCGCGTTTGACGGCCGCCCACCCATGGTGTAGGCTGCCCGCGGAGCGTGGCAAAGACGGGAAAGTGGTCCGGCACCGGAAATCCCTGAATTTTTTGAGAGCGAGGGCCAGGCAGGCCTCGCGTATGGCTCCGCGAGACTAGAACCTTCCCATACCCAAGAGAATTCGAGGTACCCGTCCATGAAATTCCGCCCATGGCGGCCGCGAAAAGCGGTGACCATCGAATACGGCAAACAGAGCCGCGTCTTTCTTTTCGTCACAGGGCTGATCGGCCAGGCCTACGCTCGGCATGTGCTCCGCCTCGACCGGGTCGCCATCGAGGGACGCGAGCGCCTCGTGGAGGAATACAGGCGAGCCTCCACCGATGAGGGCCGCTTCGTCATCGCCTATCGCCATCCCGGCGACTCCGACCCCCACCTCGTATTCCATGCCCTCACCGATCTCCTCCTTGGCGAGGCGCCCGCCATGGCCGAAGACGGAAGACCCGGCGCCTGGTATCCCTCGGGCACCGAGGTCCAGCTCTGGGCCAGCCCCCTCGTGCTTTGGGCCCTGCGCAACGCCGGCATCGTCCCCGTCAAGCATGGCGGTGTCGATCGCGCCGCCATCGACTTCCTCGTCGAAGGGGTCGCGGTTCGGCGGCGCCCCATGGCCATCGCCCCCGAGGGCATGGCCACCTTTCACCAGGACCTCGTGCCCGACCTCGACCCTGGCACCGCCCGCATCGCCCTCCTCGCCGCGGAACGCCTCGCCAGGGAGGGGAAGGGCACCCGCGTTCGCATCCTCCCCCTCGCCATCGATTACTCCTATTCCCGGGCGACGAGCCTGAAGCGACTTGGAGGCTTTTTGTCCAGCCTCGAGGCCCGCGTGGGCCTCGAGCCGCGAAAAGGCGTCCCCGAGAGGCCTTCCTCCACGACGGGGGACGGGTCAGCCGAGGGGGAGGGCCATCGCGAGGAAGTCGGGCGCCTCCTCGCAATTTGGGAGCGCATCCTCACCGCCGCCGAGACGGGCTACGCCCGAACCTGGGGCATCGGCCTCGCCGAGAAAGGCTCCGACCTCCGATTTCGCACCATCGCCCTCGCCGAAGCCTCGGTCGCGAGGCTCGAGGCCTATTACGGCGTGGTCCCCGCCCAAACCCTCAAAGGGCGGATCCTCAACATCAGGGCCGAGTCGCTACGCCGGGTCTTTTACGAAAAGAAAGAGCTCAAGGCCTTCTCGTCCCTCGAGGCGGGCATGGCAAGGAGAGGAGCCGCCGAGGCCTACTTCCTCGATCAGGTCTACCTCGTCGCCACCCTGGCCCAGTTCCTCGACCCCTCCTACATCGAGGACGGCGACTTCGACCACCTCGTCGAGACCGCCCAAAACCTGTACGACCTCGCCAACCGCCTCGAGGGCGGCAGCATGGGGAGGCGCTCGAGGTACTTCCGGAAGGATGCCCGACTCATCGTCGGGGAGCCGATCGAGGTCGGCAGGAAGACAGGCGAGGGGCGCCGCGAGGCCGCCCTCCGCGTCCAGACGGAACTGCACGATGCTTTCGTCCGCTTGATCGGACGCTGAAAGGAGGGGGCATGTCCCAGGCAAGGCCTGGCCGCCCTCGATCCACGATCCATGCAGGAGGCGCAGAATGGATTTTTCCTGGAAGGTGATCATCGACGCTGGCGCGATCGCCGCGGCCCTCCTCATCGCGACCCTCATCAGGGCGAGGCTGCGCTTTTTCCAGAAATACCTCATCCCGAACGCCCTCACCGCGGGCTTCCTCCTTCTCCCGGTCTACAACTGGCTCCTCCCCTCGCTGGGCTACGACCACAACAAGCTCGGCGAACTCGTCTACCACCTCCTCAACATCTCCTTCATCGCGATGAGCCTGCGCGCCGCGCCACCCAAGGCCAAGGGAGAGGCCAAGGGCTCCGTCCTCGGTATGTCCACGGGAATCCTCCTCGGCTACTCCACCCAGGCCCTTCTGGGTCTCGGCCTCACCCTCTTCTTCCTGCCGGGGCTCTTCCCCGCCTTCGGCCTCTTCCTCCCCCTCGGCTTCGCCCTGGGACCGGGTCAGGCCTATGCCATCGGCAAGGGCTGGGAAGCCATGGGCTTTGTCGGTGCGCCGAGTATCGGCCTCTCCTTCGCCGCCATCGGCTACCTTTGGGCCTGCTTCGGCGGCGTCTTCCTCATCAATCACGGCATCAAAAAGGGTTGGCTCAAAGGTGAGAGTCTCGTAGCCCTCAAGGACAAGTCGATCCTCACCGGCATCGTGCCGCGCGACGCCGAAAAACCCGTCGGAGCCCGCCTCAGTTCGGACAATGAGGCCATCGATTCCTTCAGTCTCCATAGCGCCATGGTGATCTTCACCTACCTCCTCTCCTACCTCCTCCTTGTCGGCATCGGCGCCCTCCTCTCCCTCGCCGGGGAGGCGGGGCGGAACCTCGCTACCAATCTCTGGGGCATCAACTTCATCTTCTCCTCACTCATGGGCCTCGCCGTGCGTCGCCTCGCCGTCCTCCTCAAGATCGAGCACATCCTCGACGACGGCACCCTGACGCGTCTTTCGGGCTTCTCCGTCGACTTCATGGTCGCCGGTTCCATCGCCGCCATCTCCCTCGTCTTCGTCGGCGCCTTCTGGTTCCCCCTCCTCCTCATGTCCACCCTCTGCGGCATCATGACCATCATCATCACCCCCTGGATCTGTTCGCGGCTCTTCCGCGGCGAGCGCTTCGAACGCATGCTCATGATCTACGGCGTCTCGACCGGCACCCTGTCGACGGGCCTCGCCCTCCTCCGCGTGATGGATCCCGACTTCAAGACGAGCGTCGCCTCCGACTACATGCTCTCCGCCGGCCTCACCTTCGCCCTTGCGATACCCTTCATCCTTTCGATAAACCTTCCCGCCCAGGCCGCCGTGCAGGGGACGATGGCGCCTTATTGGCTCATGATGGGGGTGTCCGCGGCCTACCTCGTCTATGTGCTCGTCTCCTACGCCTTCGTCGCGCGAAGGCGCAGCCTGGCCCAAGCCGGGAGGCTCTGGCTCGAGGAGTAGAATGGTGGAGTGGGGGAATGTCGCGGGGCCGCTCGGGGCCCGCAGGCCGCGCAGGCCGCCGCGACCCCGCCGGCAGCCCCCGCATCGGCCACTTGGGCCGGGCCCTAATCGAGGAGGGGATCGGCCCGACTCGACGCCAGTCTCGGGAAGGCGATGGAGAAACGCGAACCGGGGCTGAGGCGCGCGAGCTCCAAGGTCCCGCGCAATTGCTGGGAAAGGGATCGAACCAACTGCATTCCAAGGGAACCGGTATGCAGCCAGCCCTCCCCTGGCGAAATACCGATGCCGTCGTCCTCGACATACAGACGGATCGTCGAAGCCTCGCCCTCCCCAAGACCGATTTCGATGCTACCCCGCGAATCCTCTCGAAAGGCATGCTTGAGCGCATTTGAAATCAGTTCGGTCAAGATGAGACCGCAGGGCAGGGCTTGGTCGATCCCCAGCTTCAGCCCCTCGATCTCGTAGCGGAAACGGACATTCCCGGGAGACCGCTTGTAGCTGTCGCCGATCATGCAGGCCAATTCCTCGACATAGCTCCTCATCTCGACATGGGAAAGGCTCTTCGAGAGATAAAGCTGTTCATGCACCAGGGCGATGGAATGCATTCGGTTTTGACTGTCCTGCAAGATCGAGTACATCGCCGGATCGTCCACGCCCTCCGCCTGAAGGCTCAGGATGCTCGAAACAACCTGCATATTGTTTTTGACTCGATGATGCATCTCCTTGAGCAAAAGGTCCTTTTCGCGCAAAAGCTCCGTCTTCTCGTCGAGGGCGGACCGTAGCAGTCGCTCGCTCTCCGCCCGTCTTGCGATATTCTCGGAAAGCTCCCCCTCCACCCGCCGGCGTTCCGTCAGCTCCCCCTTCAACTCCTTATTGCTCCTGAACATGCTTTCCGAGACCGATCTGGCCATGAAGGCGATCAGGACCATGATTATCGACGTGGTGTAAAAGTCGCCGGCGACGCTGTGCTTGAGTACGGAGGGCGTATACAGCCCCGCGATCTCGCCGAAGACCAACCAGGCCACGCAAAGGATGATGGCCAGGGTAAGCACGATCATCGTCCGTCTTTTCGCGACCAGGCTGGAAACGATGAGGATGCCGGGCAAGCCGTAGTTGCTGATGTGATGGATGCCCAAATTCCTCGTGGAAATCAGGGTGATCAGGAATAGCATGCAAAAGGCGAGATAGATGAAGGCCGACTCGACCCTCCCCCTTTTCGCGATGAAGAGGGAGAGGAGGATGAAGGGCAGGGCGGTCAACATCGTCGCCACGGTGGCCACATCGTGGTAAAAGAGGACGATCGCGGAACCCAGGAGGCAGACCGCGGCGATGCCGATATTGAACCAGAAGAGCAGTTTCAAGAGCCGTGGCTGGCTGGCATGGTAGGCGCGGGCCTTCGAGAGGGCATTTGCGAGCCGCGAAACCGGCCTTTCCGTTGTTTGAATGGACATTCGATGGTCTCCGGCGAATCGGCTTGATCGGGCCCCCCCGAAGTTGCCGGGGGTTCATGAAAACATAGCCTCTACGCCGGGACAATGACAGCCTTCTCGCGGTATGCGGCGGGAGAGACGCCTGTCACGCTTTCGAACAGACTGCTGAAGCGGAACTCGTCCCGATAGCCCAAGAGGCGGCGAGGAGGAAGCCGGCGCCGAAGCCCGCTGCCCCGGCCCATCGGGAGACGGGCGACAGCAGTGGCATGAGCCTCCTCAATGCCTCCGCCCCAAGCCCGGCCAGCCCCATCGCGAGGCCGAAGCAAAGGGCCATCCCGAGGACATATTTCCTTGAGCCGGGCCCGGCCCAAGGAAATGTGGGACGAAAAAAAGCGGCCCCGACGGCATCCTGCCGCGGGACCGCTTATCACGATAGGCAACCGGGCCCAAGCCCGGTTGCCGACACCTATGCCTACTTTCTCGTGTTACTTGAAGGTGGCCTTCGCGATCGCGCCCAGCTCGCCGAGGTTTTCGCAGACGACGATGCCGTTCTCGCGGAAGGCCTTGAGCTTGCCGGCGCCGGTGCCGGAGTTGCCGCTCATGATGGCGCCGGCATGACCCATGCGGCGTCCGGGGGGGGCGGTGAGGCCGGCGATGAAGCCGATGACCGGCTTCTTCACATTGGCCTTGATATAGGCCGCCGCCTTCTCCTCGTTGTTGCCGCCGATCTCGCCGACCATCACGATACCCGTGGTCTTGGGGTCGTTGTTGAAGGCCTCGAGACAGTCGATGAAGTTGGTGCCGTTGACGGGGTCGCCGCCGATGCCCACGCAGGTCGTCTGGCCGTAGCCGGCGTTGGTGAGGGCGAAGACCGATTCGTAGGTGAGGGTGCCCGAGCGCGACACGACGCCGATGGGGCCGCCGGCCGTGTGGATAAAGCCGGGCTGGATGCCGATCTTGTACTCGCCGGGGGTGATGATGCCGGGGCAGTTGGGGCCGATGAGGCGCACCTTCTTGTCGGCGATGAAGCGCTTGGCCCTCATCATGTCCATGATCGGGATGCCCTCGGTGATGCAGACGATCATCTCGATGCCGGCCTCGGCGGCCTCCATGATGGCATCGGCCGCGAAGGGCGGCGGCACGAAGATCATCGTGGCGTTGGCCTTGGTGGCGGCCTTGGCTTCGCGGACGGAGTTGTAGATCGGCCAGTCGCCGGCCTTCTCCCCGCCCTTGCCGGGGGTCACCCCGCCGACGACGTTGGTGCCGTATTCGGCGCACTTCTGCGTGTGGAAAAAGCCGTCCTTGCCGGTGATTCCCTGGACGATGAGGCGGACGGGTTCCTTGGTGAAGATGCTCATGTTCCGTCTCCTCTTCTTACTTTACCGCCGCGGCGATCTTCTGCGCGGCGTCGGTCAGGGTGGTGGCGGTGGTCATCGGGAGGCCGGACTCGCGGAGGATGCGGCGGCCCTCCTCGACGTTGGTGCCTTCCATGCGGACCACGAGGGGGACGGAGAGCTTGGTCTCCTTGGCGGCCTGGACCACGCCATTGGCCAGCGTGTCGCAGCGGAGTATGCCGCCGAAGATGTTGATCAGTATTCCCTTGATGTTGGGGTCCGAGAGGAGGATGCGGAAGGCGTTGGCGATCTTCTCGGCGTTGGCACCGCCGCCGACGTCGAGGAAGTTGGCGGGGGCCGCGCCGGCCGCCTTTATGGCGTCCATGGTGGCCATCGCGAGGCCGGCGCCGTTGACGAGGTTGCCGACGTTGCCACCGTCCAGCTTTATGTAGGCGAGGTCATACTTGAAGGCCTCGACCTCGTGGGGATCCTCCTCCTCGATGTCGCGGTAGGCGAGGATGTCGGGGTGGCGGTAGAGGGCGTTGGAGTCGACGTCGACCTTGGCGTCGAGACAAAGGACCTTCTCGTCCTTGGTGAGGACGAGGGGATTTATCTCGACCATCGAGGCGTCGTAGTCGAGGTAGAGACGGAAGAGGTTCTTGAGCATCGCGAGGAACTGCTTCATCGCCCCCGCCGGAATGCCCAGTCCGTTGGCGACCTCGCGGGCCTGGAAGTCCAGGAGGCCGGAGGAGGGATCGACGAAGACCTTCACGATCTTCTCCGGGCTATGCTCGGCGACCTCCTCGATCTCCATGCCGCCCGCGGCGCTGGCCATGATGAGGTGCATGCCGGTCTCCCGGTCGGGGAGGATGCCGAGATAGAGTTCCTTGTCGATGGCGCAGCCCGCCTCGATGAGGAGGCGCTTCACGAGCCTGCCCTTGGGCCCCGTCTGCTTGGTGACGAGATTCATCCCGAGGATGGCCTTGATGTGCTCGCGGGCCTC